>CAMJJL010000004.1 GCA_946406145.1 uncultured Clostridia bacterium
TATCATCCTACTTGCGTGCCCCCTCGTCAGAGGGGGCTGGAAAGGTTTTTCTACACCCTGAAAAGAGCAACGTCATGCGGCGTTGCTCTTTTCATTTTATTTCCGGACATTATCATTCACGTTTTTTAAGCGGAGAATCGAATGTTCACATCTTCTCGCCGATCGTATAGGAACAGGGCAGCTTCGCGAGATGTCTTTGGAGCAAGGTGGCGTCGATACCGTCGAGAGCGCCGCCTGAGACAGCGGCAACTTTCTCGTAGAAGTAACCGGTGATCGGGAGGTTCGCGAGCTTTCTTTGGATGAGGGTCACGTCAAGAACCGTGACGCTCCCGTCGCAGTCGGCGTCACCGAGGATCGCGTTGAACGGGATGAAGCCGAAGCCATTCTCTTCGGCATACTTCTCAGCCGCGCTGCCGATGGCGCCGACCATGGTGAAGTCGGGGGTCTTAGTATTATGATAATCTATGTAACCGAACGCACATTCTCCGATGTCCATGACCGATTCAGGCACGGTCACTCTGCTCAGCGATGTACAGCGGAAAAAGGCGTAGCGATCGATCTTTTCGACAGAATCGGGGATAACGATATTCGTCAGTGAGGTGCATTTCGCAAAAGCATCCTGATTGATTACCCGAACGGAACCGGGGAGGATGACGTCGGTCAGCGAGGTGCAATTGTAAAAGGCGGAGCTGTCGATCTGTTCAACAGAATCGGGGATGACGATGTTCGTCAGTGATGTGCAGCCGAAAAAAGCGCCATAACCGATGTTCCGGATGGAACCCGGGAGGATGACGTCGGTCAGCGACGTACAGCCGGAAAAGACAGAAGAACTGATATCTTTTAAGGAATCAGGGAGACGGATGCTCTTAAGCGATGTGCAACCTTCAAACACCGAGCTCTCCATTTTCTCAACCGTGTCGGGGAGGGTTACCTCCGTCAGCGACTCACAGTTCTTAAAGACTTCCGTTCCGATAAAGGTAACGCTGTGGGGGATGTCAACGCGGGTCAGAGAGCGACAGCCTGCAAACACATTATGCCAGATACTCTGTACAGAGTCCGGGATCGTGACGCTGCTTAGGTTCTCGCAGTCGCAAAACGCATACCTGTCGATGCTTGTAACAGTCGCGGGGAGGATCGCGCGTTCGATAGAGGTACAGCCGGCAAAGGCAGATTCCGAGATACTTGTGACCCCTGCCGGGATATCCAGCTCGGTGAGGAGTGAGTCATCCAGGTACAGATTGTGGGCATAGAACAGGGGATTATCGCCGGAACTATAATATTCGATACCGCACCACGCCGTGAGATCACTGATATGCACGCCCGACAGAGAGGGGCAATACCTAAAAGCGTCGTGTGTATATTTGACGGACCTGCCGATATAGACATCGGTCAGCGATTTACAACCGGAAAAGGTGTACGCAGGGATCCCTCTGACAGAGTCGCCGATCACCGCGCGCTTTAAGGCGGTGCAGCCCTGAAATACGTAACGACCGAGATACATGACTGAGTCGGGGATCGTGACCTCTGTCAGCGAGGTACATTTTTGAAAGGCGTAGTAGCCGATCTCCGTGAGAGAATCAGGGAAGACAACGCTTTTTATGGGGGTGCCGGCGAACGCTTCATCGGCGATGTAGCGGATCCCATCCTCGATCACGAGCGTTTCGGGACAGTCGCCCTTTACGTTATACACGGTCTTTCCCACACAGACCATCCCGTCGGGTTGGCTCCGGTACCATGCGGTATCGGCGAAAGCCTCGCCGCCGATATCGGGAACCGTGTCGGGAAAATCGATGTCCGCCAGCGCCTCACAGCCTGCGAACGCCTTTCTGCCGATGCTGGTGACGCTGTCGGCAATGGTGACGGAGGTCAGCTCACTGCACATAAGAAACGCGCTTTCGCCGATCTTCGTGACGCCGCTCTTGATCACGACTTTTTTGACCTTAGAGCGCTTCCACGGCGTCCATCCGTCATCGGGATAATAGACGGTATGATCATCTATTTCGATATAAGCATCGTCAGGGTAATCCTCCATTTCCCCCTTGCCGGAGACAGTCAACACGCCGGTCTCGGGATCGAAGGACCACCGGCAGCTGCCGGTGACGCCGCTTGTCGCCGCGGTTTCGGCTATCTCGGCTTCCCGAGCGCCGACAGAGAGCGGAAAAGCAGAAAACACAGTTATCAAGAGGATCGACGCCGTAAGGAGAGATAAGAATTTTTTCATGTGTACACGTCCTTTCTATACTGAATCATCAGATGTTTGTAAAACTCAAATCAGTTTTTTGACCCATTTCCTTATAAAGGCTGACCTTCTGTCTATTTTGTCTGCTTATGTTTCTTCTTTTTCCTGCAGTATTGATACGCTCTGCATTTCTTTATACATTATTAGGTTTTTATTATACATAATAAGTGACATTTTGTCAATGCAGGATGATAAGATTGTCATGCAATTATGCGGTATTGCCTTAAAGATCAATGGGTAAAAATGCCGCCTTCGCACCAATATACATTCAATTAGCATAAAAATAAGAGAAGAAGAACCTTTATTTTTATTTGATTTACGATTGCAAGAAGATTTTATTTATGATATGATATATAAGATTTAATGTATTATAATGCGGTATTATGGGATATTATGGAAACAGGTGATGATTGAATGAAAACAAACAATTATAGGATTGCGGTTGCAGGTACCGGGTATGTCGGTCTTTCGATCGCTGTTTTATTGAGTCAGCATCATAAAGTTACTGCGGTAGATATCATTCCCGAAAAGGTTGACTTGATCAATAACAGGAAGTCTCCCATTCAGGATGATTATATTGAGCGTTATCTTGCGGAAAAGGATCTCGATCTGACCGCTACGCTTGACGCGCAGGCCGCTTACTCCGACGCCGACTTTGTAGTGATCGCGGCTCCTACCAACTATGACACAAAGAAGAATTACTTTGATACCTCTGCTGTCGAGGCGGTCATCAAACTGGTTATGCAGTATAATCCCGATGCGATCATGGTCATCAAGAGTACGATCCCCGTAGGCTACACCGCTCGCATCAGGGAGAAGACCGGAAGCAAAAACATTATTTTCAGCCCGGAATTCTTAAGAGAATCCAAGGCGCTGTACGATAATCTGTATCCCTCGCGCATTATTGTCGGAACGGATATGGAGGACGAAAGACTGGTTGAGGCTTCCAAGACCTTTGCCTCTCTCCTGCAGGAGGGTGCGCTCAAGGAGCATATAGAAACGCTGTTTATGGGCTTCAACGAGGCGGAGGCCGTCAAGCTGTTCGCCAATACCTACCTGGCGCTCAGAGTCAGCTATTTCAACGAGCTGGATACCTACGCCGAGGTCAAGGGGCTGAACACCGCCGATATCATCAAGGGCGTGTGTCTGGATCCTCGTATCGGTGATTTTTATAACAATCCCTCCTTCGGCTACGGCGGCTATTGCCTGCCGAAGGACACCAAGCAGCTGCTGGCGAATTATTCCGACGTGCCGCAGAATATGATCTCCGCCATTGTGGAAAGCAACCGCACCCGTAAGGATCATATTACCGACAGAGTGCTGGAGAAGGCGGGCTACTACACCGCCTCCAGCATGTGGAACGCCGAGAAAGAGCGTCCCATTACCATCGGCATTTACCGCCTGACCATGAAGAGTAACTCCGATAACTTCCGCCAGAGCTCGATCCAGGGCGTTATGAAGCGCCTCAAGGCAAAGGGAGCGACGGTGATCGTCTTTGAGCCGACCCTGGAGGACGGCATCACCTTCTTCGGCAGTATGGTCGTTAACGATTTTGAGCGTTTCAAAACGGCGTGTGACGCGATCGTAGCGAACCGCTACGACAGTGTTTTGGACGATGTGAAGGATAAGGTATATACAAGAGATCTTTTCAAAAGAGATTGATCAACGGCAAATCAACCCCGGCACGGCGGCATCCCGTCCGCCACAATATGCAAATGTTATTTTTTAGGAAGGACCCCAAATGAAGGCAAAAAGACTTTTAGGGACGATCCGCATGATGATGTGTATGGGATCGAAAAAGAGAGGCGCGCTCGCCCGTAAGCACCATTTTTTCGGTATGGTCGGAGAGAATGTCCGCATTCTGCCCCGTACGCTCCCGGTATATTCGGAGCTCATCTTTATTCACAACAACGTTTCAATAGGACGCAACGCGGATTTTGTCACGCATGACGGGATAGACTTCACGCTGAACAAGCTGCCCGAGGATCAAAGAATGGATTATCGATTCAAGGAACGGATCGGCTGCATCGAGATCATGGACAACGTGATGATCGGGAGCAATTCCATTATCCTTTACGACACCAGGATCGGTCCCAATGTGATCATTGCCTCCGGCAGCGTAGTAACGAAGGACTGTGAGCCGAACTCGGTTTATGCCGGTATTCCGGCACGCAAGATCGGTACCTTTGACGACTTTATGAAAAGGCGTTACCGTCAGGAGACGGAGGGCGTTATTTCGACGACCACACACAACCAGAACCTCACCCCGGAGGAAGTGGACGCCGCCAAAAAGCATTTCCTGCGCAACCACGGAGAGCTCCCGCAGTAATGATTTTTACACAAAGCATCAGACGTTTGATACAGGAGGAGAATCATGCCTATTAATGTAACGCGCAGTTCCATGCCCGATATCAATGAATATATAGAAGAGATAAAGCCGATTTTTGAGAGCCGTTTTCTGACTAATATGGGACCGGTCTATAAGAAATTCCAGTCACAGCTGATGACTTACCTCGATGTGCCGGAGATATCCCTGTTTGCCAACGGGCATCTTGCGCTCGAGATGGCGATTCAGGCTCTTGGGCTGAAAAAAAGAGGAGAACAGTTGGGCGGCGGAGAGGTCATTACCACGCCGTTCACCTTTGTTTCCACCACCCACGCGATCACTCGCAACAACCTCAAGCCGGTGTTCTGTGATATCAGGCGATCCGATTACTGTATCGATCCCGATAAGATCGAAGCGCTGATTACCGACAAAACCGTCGCGATCATTCCCGTCCACGTTTACGGCAATCTTTGCGACGTGAATAAAATAGAGAATATTGCCGAGCGCCACAACCTGAAGGTGATTTATGACGGCGCGCACGCGTTTGGTGAAAAATACAACGGCGTGGGCATCGGCAATTTCGGCGACGCGACCATGTTCAGCTTTCACGCGACAAAGGTGTTCAACACGGTCGAGGGCGGCGCGGTCGCTTTCCGCGACAAGCGCTACGGCGTACCGCTGCATGAGCTCAAGAACTTCGGCATTCACGGCCCCGAGACCATCACCGCGATCGGCGGAAACGCCAAGCTGGATGAGTTCAGAGCGGCCATGGGCATCTGCAATCTAAGACGCATGGACGCTTGTATCGCCGGCCGCAAAGCGGCGTACGAGCGCTATATACAGCGCCTCAGCGGCGTTGACGGGATCGTCCTCAGTCAGCAAAAGCCGGGGATTGATTACAACTATTCCTATTTTGCCGTGTATTTTGACAAAGAGAAGTTCGGCAAGAGCAGAGACGATGTTTGCGCCATGCTCAAGGAAGAGGATATCTATGCGCGCAAGTATTTTTTTCCTGCTATCAATGATCTGGCGTGCTACCGTGATTTCCACACTGAAGAGACGCCTGTTGCTCACGATGTTTCGCTGAATATCCTTACCCTCCCCCTGTATGAGGAGCTGGACGTCAGCGACGTCGACAGAATCTGTGATATCATCCTGCGATAATAATGAAATGAGAGGTTTTACTGCGGCTTTTGAGAAGGCCGCGCTCATTTCAAAGGGAGGGAAAATGAACAGTGAAAGATATCACGGGTATTACACTTGAGCAAAAGGCAGAGATCGCGTCGTATATCAGGGAGGATACCCTTGAGGAAGTGAACAGGAAGATTGTCCGAGCGGTTCCCAGGGTGTCTTTTTATACGAAATATGTCAAGCGTTTTTTGGATCTGCTGGTCGGTATCATCGGGTTTGTGATCAGCTCGCCGATCAACCTGATCATCGCGATCGTCACGTTTTTTGACGTCGGATCTCCGATTCTTTTCAAGCAGACGAGGATCGGAAAGGATAAAAAGCCTTTTACAATCTATAAATTCAGGAATATGACCAACGAAACAGACGCTAACGGCGTGCTGCTGCCGCCTTCGCAGCGAGTCACCAAATGGGGCTCCTTTGTCAGAAAGACCAGTTTGGACGAGCTGCTGAACTTTGTATCGGTCATCAAGGGCGATATGAGTATCATCGGTCCGCGTCCGCTGATCAACGCCTATGTGGACAGGCTGCATGACAGACATCAGGCGATCTACGCGGTGCGTCCCGGGCTGGAATGCCCCTCTCTGCACAAGGTGGATCATTTGCTCTCATGGCAGGAACGTCTGGACAACTATGTGTGGTATGTCGAGAATTGCAGCTTTACGGTCGACGCAAAGCTGTGTTTTAGAATCATCGCGCTCGCCTTTGACCGAAATTCGACTAAGGTGCGATCCTCTGCCAATCACGGCGGTATTATGGGATACGATAAAGAGGGCAACATCATCTATACCAAATCGGTTCCCGATCAATATGTTGAGCGGTTTTTAAACTGCCACGGGTATAAGAGCCTTCAGGAAGCGATAGACGCAAGAAACGGCGCTAAGTAAGCTTTGCGCTTTGAGCACGAGGATGCTTATGGAGAATGTTTCTCAGGCTTTTGTCAAAAAGCTCTATGATATGACCGACGAGGTCTTTGCGCAGAGAATAACGGAAAAGGCACGCGAGTGCTTTTCCGATTATCTGTTCGTGACGCTTGCCGGCTGTACAACATATAAAAACAGATATGAAAGTTACCTGACTGAGAACCGCGTTAAGGGTGATTGCCGCGTTTTCGGTCAGTCTCTTACTGCCGATATCCGTACGGCGGCGATGATCAACGCGTTCAGCGCTCATGTTCTGGAGCTGGACGACAGTCATCGTGTCGCGATGACACACCTGGGCGCGCCGATCTTTTCCGCACTGCTGGCAGTTGCCGAGGCGTATGAGCGCAGCACGGATGACCTGCTGCATGCCGCGGTCGTCGGTTACGAAGCGGCTGTCCGGCTGGCAAATGCCGTTCAGCCGGGTCACAAGAAGCGCGGCTTCCATGTCAGCGGAACCTGCTGCACCGTGGGCTGCGCGATGGGGATCGCGTCGATGCTGCGCTTTTCCGAAGAGGAGATGCGCAATGTCCTGAGCGCGGCTGTCACCAGCGCCGCAGGACTGCTGGGCGTGGCTTCCGGTTCATCCGAGCAAAAGCCGTACAACACGGCGAACGCTGCCGCCGCCGGCGTGAGCGCCGCCCTTTACGGCAGATATTTTACCGGCGCCGACGACATTCTGAACGGCGCCAGAGGTTTTTTTGAAGCAGAGACAGACGCGGCGCGTCCGGCACAGCTATTTGCCGAAGGCTACGCAATCGAGGGAATCTATCAGAAATTATATGCCGCCTGCCGCCACTGCCACGCGCCGATGGAGGCGATGCTCAAGATAAGAGGATCCGTGGACACTCGTGCCGACGACGTGGAGCGGATCGAGGTGCAGACCTACGATCTCGCGATCGCCGGACATGATCATACGACAATTTCCGGCGTCAGCGCGGCAAAACAGAGCATCCCGTACGGTGTTACGGCAGCCTGCCTTTACGGCGACTGCGGTCCCGAGGCGTTCACCGAGGAGAGGATTTTTGCTCCACAGGCCGCCGCACTGATAAAAAAGGTCACTGTGATGGAGGATCCGGCGCTGACCGCGTTGGTTCCCTCCAAACGCGCGGCTGTTGTGACCGTGACATTTAAGAACGGTACACGGCTGAGCGAACGTGTGGACTATGCCAAGGGCGAGCCTGAGAATCCCATCACGAAAGAGGAATTTGAGCAAAAGTTCCTCGGTCTTTCCGATCGTGCCGGCCTGACGCATGAGCAGGTTCGCGATATGATACACGAAATACAAACTTGCGACAGCGAGCCGGTGGGAGCGCTGCTGCGGCAATTACACCTTTGAAAATAAACAGATAAGGAGGTCGGTAGAATGCTGGTCAGCTTTTCCTGCGTGACTGAGGTAACGCGCGCGTTACTGGTAAAATACGGCGTCAGTGAACGATCCGCTGAGATCCTTGCCGAATCCGTTTTGTATGCCGGCAGGTGCGGCATCTCCACTCACGGTATCCGCCATCTGCCGATGTATATCAATAAGATAAAATCAGGCCACCTGAATCCAAAGGATGAAACAGAGCTTGTTGTGGATAACGGCGCTGTCGCTGTTCTGGACGCGAACAGATGTCTGGGACAGGTCGCGGCGCGTCAGGCGATCGACCTTGCCGTTGAGAAGGCAAAGGAATACGGTATTGCCGCTGTGGGTATCCGCAACAGCAATACCTTCGGCGCGGCGGGTTATTATGCCTATCTTGCCGCGCAGCAGGGAATGGCGTCTGTGATATTTGCCAATTCCGCTCCGGCGATTGCGCCGACCGGCGGTAAAAAGACGATTTTCGGTACTAACCCGATCTGCTTCGGCTTTCCGGGCGGCGAAGAGAGCTTCCCGATCGTGCTGGATATGGCGACGACGGTCGTTGCCAGAAGCAAAGTCAGGATGGCCGCGAAAAACGGCGACAAGATCCCCACGGACTGGGCGATCGGCCCCGACGGTCAGCCGACCGACGATCCCAACGAGGCGCTGAAAGGCAGCCTGCTGCCGATCGGCGGCTACAAAGGATACGGCCTGTCGCTGTTTATCGATCTTTTTGCCGGGCTGCTGACCGGCGCGGCTTTCGCAGGCGACGTCAAGCCTTTGAGCAATATGGAGAGCGATTCAAAATGCGGACAGCTGTTTATCGTTTTTGATACAAAAAGATTCCTTGATCAGGATGAGCTTGATCAAAAATCGGAAGTCTTCCGCAGCGCGGTGAAGGCATGCGGCGACGAGGGCGCCGTGATGCTGCCCGGCGAACCCCAGTTCAAACGGATGGCGGAGCAGAAGGACTCCGTATTCATCGCGGACGAAGAGGCCTTGAACATTAACCGTCTGGCGGAGCAGTCCGGTATCAGTGCAAGATTGGAGCAGATACAATGAAAATTGAGTTACCGAATTACAGCGGTCAGCCTACGGCGATCGTTTTAGGCGGAACCAATCCGCATATCGAGCTGATTCATCAGCTCAAGGGCAGGGGCTATTATGTGATATTGGTTGACTATCTCAACCATCCCCCCGCAAAGGATCATGCCGACCTGCATGTACAGGAGAGCACCATGGATCCCCAAAAGGTGCTTGAGGTTGCCGAGGCGGTCAACGCCTCTCTGGTGATCAGCGCCTGTGTCGATCAGGCGAACATCACCGCCTGTTATGTGGCCGAGAAGATGGGTCTGACAAAGCCCTATCCTTATGAGGTCGCGCAAAATATCACAAATAAGGGTCATATGAAGACCATGATGCAGCAATACGGCATTCCTACCACCAAGCATGTCTATCTGGAGGCAGGCAGCGAGATCGGCGCGATCGATCTGCGCTTCCCCGTGATGGTCAAGCCTGCCGACAGCTGCGCCGCCTCGGGCGTCAAGAGAGCGAATAACAGCGATGAGCTGGAGCGCTTCTGGAACGAGGCGTGCAGCGTCAGCCGCACCGGCAGAACCATTATCGAGGAGGTCGCCCAAGGCGCGGAGGTCAGCGCGTATTGCTTTATCGAAAACCATGAGGCGCATATCATCATGATCTCGGAGCGACTCAGCGTGATCGAGGGAGAGCGCCAGGTATTAAAGTGCTATGCGACGCTGACACCGCCCAGAATCACCGAAACGGCAACCGCGAAAATCAAGGACGCCGCAAACGCCATCGCGAAAGCCTATGGGCTGAACAACACCCCTCTGCATGTTCAGGCAATGTGTAACGGCGACGAAATCAATATCATCGAATTTGCTCCGCGCGTCGGCGGCGGTATCAGCTATGAGACCATCCGGGACAACACGAGCTTCGACATTATTTCGGCGACGATCGACTCCTATCTGGAGCATCCCATTACTCCGGTATATCATCCGGTCAACACCTTTTTCTCTGTCAACAATATCTACGGTATCCCGGGAATGTTCGACAGGCTGGAGGGCGCCGAGGAGCTGATCGAGGAGGGCGTGATCCGCTCGATCCATTATCACAGAACGTCCGGCACCGTGATCGACGACTCGAGAGCCAGCAGTTCCCGTATCGCGGCATTTGTCGCGCAGGGAAATACGCTGCAGGAAATGGAAGAAAAAATCGCCTATGCGATGAATCATATGAACGCGTATGATCCGGACGGAAACTCGGTCATGCGCAAGGACCTATATTTTAAGGGATAATCAGGAGGGTATCAAATGAACTCAATGGATCGTACAAGAGAGTTTTTGAAGTCGATCGGACTTCCCGGGGGCGACGCGTATCAGCTGCCAACCTCGGAAAAGAGATTTGAGGACGGCGGTCAGTATCGCTTTGAGGTGCCCGGGATCCAGGGACCGAAGGTGATGGAGGCGCTGCTGGAAGAGATGAACCACCTCGGTATTGAGCTTCACCGCGTCACACAGACCAAAGGCATCATGATGCTGACGGATAACGAGATCATGCAGATGGTCGCGCTCGCAAAGCAGGCTAAGGCGGAGCTGATCTTGGCGATCGGCCCCAGAGCGACCACCGATACCAGCGCCTCGGTACATACGGAGGAGGGCAAGAGGATCGGCTACCGCCTGCGCGGTCAGGAGCAGATCATCAGAGCCGTTGAAGAGGTCAAGCGCGGCGCGGCGTTAGGCTGCCGCGGCTTTATGGTATATGACGAGGGCTGTCTGTGGCTCCTCAACGAGATGCGTAAGGCAGGCGAGATCCCGGCGGACTGCCATTTCAAGATCTCCGCTCACTGCGGTCACGGCAATCCCTGTTCCTGCAAGCTGCTGGAAACGCTCGGCGCGAATTCGATCAATCCTGTCAGGGATTATCAGCTCCCGATGCTCGGCGCCATGCGTCAGGCGGTCGATATTCCGCTTGACTGCCACACAGAGAATCCCAAGTCCAGCGGCGGCTTTATCCGCCACTATGAGGCGCCCGAGATCGTCAGGATCGCCGCTCCCGTTTATCTGAAGACCGGCGGTTCCGTCGCAAAGACCCACAGCTGGGATACGACCGTTGCGGACGCAAAGCAGCGCGCGAAGCAGGTGTCGCTGGTCAAGAGAATGATCGATACCTACTATCCGGAGGCTGTGCAGTCCCCTAAGGCAAAATAATACGGCATAATGATATAGAAAGGAAGCACGAGGCGGCGTCTGCCGTCCGTGTATACGGAAAATCATCATGGAATTAATGGATGTAACCCTCAGAGAGAATATCGAATATGACGGACTGCTGAATTATGATCAGGGTCTGGAATATCTCAAATATGTTGTCGATCATTTTACCAACGAAGACTTCCAGTATATCGAGCTGGGCTACGTGGACACCACATGGTATTCCCATCCCCAGTATGATACCCACTATCTGGAAGAAGCGTTCCGGATCGTCGACGGCAAGTTTAAGTTATCCGCGATCATTCACCCCGATCGCGTCAATATGAAGGAATGGGATAAGGACCTTATCTCTCAGCTTTCGGTCGTCCGCATCGTCAATCAGGATGACACGATCCCGGAATGTGCGCATGACGAGGTCGCTTATCTGCACGAGCTGGGCGTCAAAGCCTCGGTCAACATCGCTTATGTGATGAGAAAGCCGCTCTCTACCGTCAGCGCGATGTATGATACGGCGCTGTCGTTCGATCCCGATATCGTATACTGCGCCGATTCCTCCGGCAGCGCGATGCCCAACCAGATCCTTGACATCGTGAATCTGCTCAAATCCAAGCGCCGCAACAACAAGATCGGTATGCATCTGCATGATCACACTTCCTTTGCAATGGCAAACGCGGTGCTCGTCTATGATGAAAAGGTCGATTACACCGATTTTTCCGTCACAGGCGACGGCAAGGGCGGCGGCAACCTGAAAACGGAGCTGTTCCTGCCTCGCAAGAAGATCCTTGACGAAACACCTTTGACCGAGGACATGTTCTACACCATTCTTGACTATATCCGGTTTTATGAAAAACTGATCGGTCGAGAGACCGACGTCAATATCAAAAACTACCTCAACTCCTTGGGCGGCATCTTCCGATTCAAGTCCGCTCTGATGGAAAAGATCGAAAAGGAGTCAAAGGGCGATCACAAGGAGTTCATCCGTCTGGTGCTTGAAAATGCGCGATCAGACGGCAAGATGACTTACAGCAACGGTGAGAGAGCCCTGCAGTAAGTCGGGTAAATACGGATAAAGGGACGGCATTCTATGAGCGTCGAAAAAACCATTCTGTTAACGGCAAATTACGGCGGCAAACCGCTGGAGATCGTCCGCGGATTGCTCCCGGAGGGCTTTGCGCTGGTCACCATGAGCACGACCGCTCAGGAGGAGCTGGAGCAGGCGGCTGTCGGTGCAGATTATATATTGGCGAGCGGTAACCTCAAAATCAGCCGAAAGGTGCTCGCCGCCGCAACACATCTGAAAATGGTACAGCGGCTGGGCGTGGGGCTGGATTCGCTCGACCGGGAGGCGCTCGCGGAATACGGGATCCCCGTCTATGTGAATCGCGGCGTGAACGCCGGCAGCGTAGCGGAACACGCGCTGATGTTCATTCTCGCTTCTTTGCGCCGTCTGACGACGATCAGCGCGAACACGAAGGCCGGCATATGGAAAAAACAGGAGCAGGGCGTGATGACGCGCGAGCTGCGCTCGCAGACCGTCGGCATCATCGGCTTCGGCAATATCGGTAAACGGACTGCCGCGCTGCTGCAGCCCTTCGGATGCAGTGTGTTCTACTACGACATGTTCCGCGCGGATGAACAGGACGAAGCGCGTCACGGCGTGCAGTACCTTCCGCTTGACGAGCTGTTCGCCTGTGCCGATGTGCTCAGCCTGCACTGTCCGCTGACCGATGAAACAAAGGAGATCATCTGCCGCCGGAATCTGGAGAAGATGAAGGACGGTGTGGTGATCGTCAACACCTCGCGCGGCGGACTGATCAATGAAGCAGATTTATTGTCCGCTCTGAACAGCGGCAAGGTCGGTTATGCCGCTCTGGACGTGTTTCAGCGTGAACCGTTGAAGAATACTGCGCTCGCAGAGCATAAAAATGTGATCTGTACGCCGCATATCGCAGGCAATACCTATGATTCCTTCAGCGAAATGATGCGGTGCGCGTTTGAGAGCATCCGACTGTTTGATGAGGGAAAGCTGCATGAGATCGAAAGCAACAGGATCGCGCTTTGATCCTGATAAGAAACGAGGGTTTTCAATGACTAAGCTCAGAGAAAGATATGATAATCTGGACGGACTGAGAGCGATCAGCTGTCTGCTCATTATCGTATATCATGTAAAAAAGTACGGCGATTACCGCCTCAGCGGCGTTCCTGCTGATATTATCGACCTTTTTACGCAGTTTGTACCGCTTTTCCTTTTGATCAGCGGATTCGGGATTTTCTGCGGATATTATGAGAGAATGAAGAACAGAGAGATCAGTCTTTCGGCGTTTTATAAGAAGAGATATGCCAAAATACTGCCTTTCTTTGCTTTTGTTCTGTTGATCTACTGTGTACTGGAGCATTCGGTTTCCGGAACCATTGAATCCCTGACACAGGCTACTTTGACATACGGACTGTTGCCGAATATCACGATGGAGCTTTGCGGCGTAGCATGGACGATCGGAATTATTTTCCTGTTTTATATGCTGTTTCCGTTCTTTGTGTTCCTGTGTGACACCAAGAAGACGGCTCTGATCTCTTTCGGTATTTCGATCGTTTTGTCAATTTTCTGCTATTCTTACTTTTTCAAGCAATACGGTGACGGCGCGTTTATGTCGCGCAACAACTTCCTTTATCTTTCGCCTTACTTTATGGGCGGCGCCGTTACCTATCTTTTCAGAGATTCCATTAAGCGTGTGATATCCTCACACAGGATCATTGCGCTGATCCTATGCCTGATGTTAACCGTAGGGTATTACTTTATTCCCGGCAAAATATTGGGTATCAGTACAACTGTACTGAAAAATCTTGTTCTGTTCCTCCCGTGGCTTTGGTACAGCATCAGTGTCAAGAGCTATGTTCTCAGCAACCCTGTCGCATCCTTCCTCAGCAGGATCAGCCTGGAGCTTTATCTCTCTCAGATGCTGATCTTCCACCTGGTGGAAAAGTTCCCCGGTCTGCATTTTGCCGGTGACGGATGGCTCGGCTTTATCGTAGCGAGCATCCTCATCATCATCGGCGATGTGATTTTTGTGGAAGCGTTTATGCTGATCAAGAAGTGGGTCGTCAATCTGTATCAAAAGTCAAAAGCGAAAAAAGGAGCAAATATATGATCAAAATTCAGACTCCGATCTCGAAGGAAGTCGCCGAGAGCTTACAGGTCGGCGACAGGATCCTGTTATCCGGAAAGATATTTTGCGGCCGCGACGCGGTTTTGCCGAAGATCTGTCAACTGGTTGAAGAGGGCAGGCTCGGCGAGTACGGCATCGACCTTGAGGGAGGCGTGATCTTCCATACCGCCGTCAGCATTGCGGGCGTCGGCCCTACCTCCAGTAATAAGCCGGAGATAGAGGGCAGCTTTGAGACTCTTTCCAAGGCAGGGATTCGTATGCATCTGGGTAAGGGAGCGATCAGTCAGGATACGATCGATATGCTGGAGAAGAACAGCGCGGTTTTTGCTATTATTCCTCCGGTTACCGCTTTGCTGGGCGAGAATACCGATTCTCAGAAATGTGTGGCTTTTCCCGAGCTGGGGATGGAAGCGTTTTATGAGATCGAAGTAAGAGATTATCCCGCGGTTATCGGAGCCGCTCACGGCAAGAGTATATACTAGGAAGGAAAATAACAATGGGATACGACAATCATATCGTAGAAGCCGTCAGGGATACACTTGTACAGGCAGGGTCTACATTCCGTGACGATCAAAAAAGAGCCTATCGCCGCGCGATCGAATTTGAGGTCAACGATACGGCAAGATGGACGCTCGAGACGATCCTCGAGAACGCCGAGATCGCAGAGAGGAATCGAAGCCCTCTGTGCGACGATACCGGTATTCCCCACCTCCTGTTGGAGGTCGGCCCCAACCGCGCCGTTACCGGCGAGATGCTGGATGCTATTGATGAGGGCGTGCGTCAGGGACTGAGGATGCTGCCCGGCCGTCCGATGGCGATCCTCGGAGAGGGCGTCGAGCGGCTTGACCAACACCTCGGCATGGACGAGGATCCCGGCGCGCTGGAACCTGCGCCGATCCAGATCCGCAAGATTGATGAGGACGTCCTGCGCCTGCATGTGCTCATGTTCGGCGGCGGTCCCGCTCTGCGCGGCAAGACCCTCAGGATCTTCCATAAACACAATACACAGAACGTCACCGATGAGCTGGTCGCGTGGGCGACCGAGAACACGGGGCTTTTGGGCTGCACCCCCTGCGTGCTTGCGATCGGTATCGGTCGTTCGCAGTATGAGGCGACCTCGATGATGCTGCAGGCGATGGTCGACGGTACGTTTGACGTACAGAGCGAGCTCGAGCAGGAGATCACGAACAGAGTCAACGCTGTCGGCGTGGGCGCAAGCTCGCTCGGCGGCAATACGACCGTCCTTTCGACCTTTGTCAAGATCGGTCCGCAGCGAGCCAGCGGCTATCGCGTCGTATGCATGCGGCCGTGCTGCTGCTTTGAGCCGCGTTTGGCAAGCGTCGAGCTTTCTGCTAAAGCTTAATCAATCAATTGCGTTCTGCTCTTTTCAAAAGGGATGAGTAATAGCTCCTGTCAGCACGGAATCTCGTAATATCGAAGGTGAAGGTTTTATGAAAAAAATCGGTGCATTTCTGTCCAAGGCGATTGGATTTATCTATGTTTTCTTTCTGTATCACAGCAGAAAAAACGCTAAGGTCTCCAATGGGAAAATACTGATCATTGTCAGCGGTCATCTGGGCAATCTTCTGATGGACGTCCACGCGCTCTATGATCTGAAAAACTACTATCTAGCCAAGAATAAGCAAGTTTATATCCTGACCTCCTCCAATATCTGGAAGCTGATGAACCGCTGTTTTGACTTTTCGGACACGATTTTCGCGACGGATGAATTCCCTTATGATAAGAAAAAGATCTTGCATTTGAGTAAATATCGCAAAATGTTAAAATCACTGCCGGATTCGGCATATGAAGTGATCGTCGCGAACCTGACGAGCGGCTATACGGCCGACTTTTTGATGGCTTCCTTGAAGGCGAATGAAAAATGGGGCGTTTTCCCGGATTCGGGCAGGAGCGACTGGCGCACCTACTTCAGGCGAGCGTATACCAATAAGATCACGGTCGACAAGGATCTGCATGAGACCCAGCAGCTCAAGCTGCTGCTCCAACAGATCGGCGGTATCGACCACGTCGTACGCATCACGCCGATTCCTCCTAAGGAGGATATCCGGTATGACGGTCAATATATCACCCTTGCTCTGGATTCGATGAGTAAGGAACGGCGCTGGCCGATTGAGAGCTTTGTCAGCTTTGCGGAGTATGTTCTGGCACATTCGGATTATGACGTCTATCTGACCGGCACAAAGCTCGATCAAAAGGACGATGAGAAGCTTGCGGCACTCAGATCGAACGCCAGAGTAAAGGATTATATCGGCAAGACCACGATGGACGAATGGATCGAAATGCTGCGCGGCAGCAGCTTTCATCTCGGCGTCGACAGCGGCTCGATTCATTTTGCGGCGTCGGTGGGCACCACCTGTATCTGTCTGAGCGGCGTATGGGACGGCACAAGATGTATCCCGTATGCGCTTGACGAAGAAAACGAGGGCACCTGCAAACCGATCTGCGTCTATCGCAAGGATCATTTGAAGGCGACTTCAGCCTGCTACGGCTGCAGAGTGTACCACGGCTTTTACGGCGTCGGCAATGACGCGTGCCTAAAGGATGTCAAGGAGGGTCGGCCGTGTCAGTGTCTGACCAGAATCGATGTAGATCGCGTTACTGACGCTTTTGAAAACATCATGAGATAAATCCGAAACGGATGAAAACGAAGCGTAAATTTAGAATTGAGTCGGGTAAGATAAGACCTTTATCGATAAGAATCATGATACCGATGTGAGAGAATACGTCACAGAGCACCTCGGCAAGGGTTATGATAACGATTAACGGAAGGCAGGTTGAACAAATATGGTCGAAAGCAAGAATATACTGGTGATTGGCGACGTGATGCTCGATACCTATTACACCGGAGACGTCAAGCGCATTTCTCCGGAGGCGCCGGTACCGGTTTTCAGAAAAAAGAAGGAGCGCAGTGTGCTGGGCGGAGCGGCAAATGTCGCCGCTAACCTGATCGCCGCGGATCAAAACGTCTCTATGATGTCTATGGTCGGAAACGACGAGACAGGAGAGAAACTGAAAAATATGTTTCGGGAACAGGGAATCAATGCGGATCTGATTTTTCCGACGGACCGCCACACAACGGAAAAGATTCGCTTTCTGGCATCGAATAATCAGCAGGTTCTCCGTCTGGATATCGAGGATACGGATCCGCTGTCGTCGGAGAACTGCGCCGAGATGCTCAAAGCGCTGGAGCAAAAGATCGATTCCTTTGATATCATCCTGCTCTCGGATTATCTCAAGGGCTTGCTGACCTATGATTTTACGCAGGGGGTCATCCGCCTCGCAAAAGAAAAGGATATCCCTGTTGTGATCGACATCAAAGACCCGAGATCCGAAAAATACGCCGGAGCGACCCTGCTCAAGCCGAACAAAAAAGAGCTGCAGGATATCACGGGACTCAGCTGTGATACGGACGAGGAGATCATCCTCGCGTCCGAGGCACTGCGGACAAGCTGCCGCTGCGACTATGTTCTGACGACCTGCGGCGCGAGAGGCATGGTGCTGGTCGGCGACGGCGAGCCGTACTTTATCGAAGCGTACGGACAGGAGGTCTACGATGTGACCGGAGCCGGCGATACGACGATCGCCTATCTGGCGGCATGTATATCCAACGGTTACTCTCTTAGAAAGGCGATCAATATCGCCAACCTTGCCGCGGGTATTCAGGTATCCAAGGTCGGCACCTCGTCCGTTTACTGGCACGAGATCCGCGAGCGGATGTCGGAGCAGGCACAAGGAGCCGTCCATAAGATCATCAGCGGCAAGACTGTGAAGAGTTTTCGGAAGGATCACGCCTCCTCGAAGATCGTATTCACCAACGGCTGCTTTGACATCCTGCATATCGGACATATCCGTTATTTGCAGGAGGCGGCGGCGCTGGGCGATATCCTGATCGTGGGATTGAATTCCGACGCCTCTGTCAAGCGTCTCAAGGGACCCGAGAGACCGATCAACTCACAGGCTGAGCGAGCTGAGATGCTCGGCGCGCTGGGCTTTGTGGACTATGTTACCATATTTGATGAGGATACCCCTCTGGAGCTGATCAAGACGATCCAACCGGATATTCTGGTCAAGGGTCAGGATTACGCGCCGGAGCAGGTCGTCGGCAAAAAGGAAGTAGAGGAGCGCGGCGGTAAGCTGGTACTCGTTCCTTTTGTCGAAGGCAAATCCACCACCAATATTATTGAAAAAATGAAGAAATAACAGCGTCCTGCTCATGTGAGCAGGATGATGACAGAGGAAGAGCAATATGAAAAAAAGTATTACGCTGATCTCTCAGGAATATAAAATGTCCGGTATCCACCGTATGGAAAGCCAGCTGATCAAGGAATGGAGAAAGCAGGGTCATACCGTGAATATCATCGACAATAAATGCCGTTCTGTCGATTACGATGACCTCGAATCCAAGCCCGTCGAGACCCTGCGTGAGTCCGGAGTGTTTTTTGTAAAGTTCATCAAAAGGATCAAGCGGTTCAAGCAGTATTTTAATGCGCATCCCGACGATATGATCGTCGCGCTGGGATGGCGTCAGGGCTGCTGGGCTGCCGTGATCGGGAAGTTTGTCAAGAACAGGGTGCTGATCTCGGAGAGAAACGACCCCACAAAGAACCCGACCTCCGCCATGCGCAGACGTCTGAGGAATTTCTGCTTCCGTTTGGCGGATGTGTGTGTGTTTCAGACCGAGGACGCGATGAATTACTTTTCCCCGAGCATTCGTAAGAAAGGCGTGATCATTCCCAATCCCATCAATGAGCAGATCCCTGTGTTTGAGATCAAGGAGAGGGAGAATTATATTATTGCCGTCGGCAGACTGAATCCGCAGAAGAATTATCATATGCTGCTTGACGCCTACGCGCTTTTCCACAAGGATTATCCCGAATATGTGCTGGATATTTACGGCGACGGCGTTCTGCTGGAGGAGCTGACGGCATACGCGCGCGAGCTGGGTGTTGCGTCCGCTGTCAATTTCAAGGGCTTCAGCAGCGACGTCTATCCGCTGATGGCAAAGGCGGCTATGTACGTATCCTCGTCCGATTATGAGGGGATCTCCAACTCGATGCTCGAGGCGCTTGCCATCGGCGTGCCTACGATATGCACCGATTGCCCGGTCGGAGGCGCCCGACAAATGATCGAGGACGGCGTCAACGGCTTGCTGACGCCCGTCGGTGACGCGAAGGCGTTTGCCGACGCGATGGGCAGGATCGCCGGCGATCAAGAATTTGCCGAGAGGATCGCGAAGAACGCGCAGGATATCCGCAAAAAGTATCCGATAGAGGTCATCGCCGATAAATGGATACAGGCGATGGGATGACGCCGTGCATAGCAATGCAGTTGATGATGAATCGACCTTCGGAGTAGAATAATCAGATATTCACACGAGGAACTTTCTGTCGGAAGAAGCAGGGATGCCTGTGCTTATACAAAGAATATGAAGATAAAATACTTGATAGAGCACATCAAGTAAGGAGGGGTTTCTGTTGAACATTGTCCAAAAAGCAATCACATATATAAAGAATCCGGATTACAGATTTTTGGTGCAACAATACCACGGAATGCATAATCGAATGCCGGATGAAGAGTTTTTGAAAAAATACTTCAGAATAAAAGTCGGTTATGAGCTGAATTTGGATAACCCACAGACATATAACGAAAAGCTCCAGTGGCTGAAGCTGTATGACCGTAAGCCGCTGTATACAAAGCTTGTCGATAAATATGAAGTGAAGGATTATGTCGCTTCGATCATCGGCGAAAAATATATCATCCCCACCCTCGGCGTCTGGGATCATTTTGACGATATTGACTTTGACAGCCTGCCTGATCGCTTTGTTCTGAAAACCACACATGATTCCGGCGGCATCGTGATCTGCAGGGATAAGGCATCGTTTGATTATAGTACTGCGAAAAAGAAACTTGAGAAGCATTTGAAGATCAATTACTATTTAGTTGCTCGCGAGTGGCCGTATAAAAATGTAAAGCCCAGGATCATCGCGGAGGAGTTTCGTGAGGATCGCGAAACAAGCGAGCTGAGAGATTATAAGTTTTTTGTCTTTGACGGTGAGGCAAAGGCGCTGTTCATCGCCTCTGACAGACAAAGTGAGAACGAAGAAACAAAGTTTGACTTTTTTGATATAGAATTCCGTCATCTGCCGTTCACAAACGGTCATCCGAATGCGGCTGTTCTGCCGAAAAAGCCCGTGTGCTTTGATGAGATGCGCGAGCTTGCCGAGAAGCTCGGAGCGGGAATTCCGCATGTTAGGATCGATTTTTATGAGGTTAACGGCGAGGTGCTGTTTGGGGAGATGACTTTTACACACTGGAGTGGTCTGAAGCCGTTTGATCCGATCGAATGGGATTACACATTCGGAAGCTGGATCAAGCTCCCTGAGAAAACGATAACTGAGTAAATTGATAACTATTTTGTCGGAGATGGATCTTCAATGTTAAAAATCAGAACAAAACATCTCATATACTATATACTACTGTTTTTTATTTGCATTCCGGGAAACAGTAAATTCCCCATGGCGTTCCTCGTTTTCCAAATGGCCGTTACGTATATCGGTTTTTTTGTCGCGATGATATTTTTCTTCCGCTTCAAATACTACAGACGGAAGAATCTTCTGCCGCTGATCATATGGTTTATTTGGATGGTAGCGGCGACTCTTCTGAACGGCACGGATTTCTTTGGGGTGATAAAGGATATCATTATTCCGTTCTTTTCTACTGCGATCCTTGCTGTTTATCTGTTTGACAATGACAAAGAAAACGCGATCAGCGTGATCACATGGATGCTGACGCTGTTTATGCTGATCCAGATCTTTTCGATGGTGACGCACTGCTTCGGTACCCGTTTTACTCAGGGAAGGTATTCAAATGTTTATTTCCTGGGAATACGAGTCAACATCAATAAGCTGTTTCCGTTTGCGGTGTTCTTCGGGCTGATCAACTACCGGTTCGGCAAAAGACGCAGTCCTCTCTGTCTGATCATCTCCGCGGTAAGCGGTCTTTGGTTCGCTATGGCTGAGAAGGTCTCTACATCGATCTTGGGCGCTTTTATCATCGTGATCGTACTGATCGCGTCTCGCCTCATAAGGAGTGAGCACGCGTGGCGTAATATGGCGATCCTCGCTATTTGCGTCGGAGCGTTATTTGCCTTTTTCTATACCGGAACGGACGCCTTTTCGGAGATGGTCTTCAACGACAGCTTGGGCGAGGATATCACGCTCAGCGGCAGAACGAGGATCTGGGAACAGGCGATCGCCGATATGAAAGGGATCCATTGGATCATCGGAAACGGCTACGGTCATAGTTTCTTGTTCCGTCTGAACGTCTTTGCCAGTAATCTGACGCATAACCAATATCTGGAAATTATATTTGATTACGGACTCATCGGTTTGGGTATTCATATATGGTGCTATGTCTGGCAATTCAAGGCAGTCAGGCTCGCCGGCAACAAAAACGCAAGCAGAATATTCATCGCTGTCTTTATCGCCTTGGTATTCATGCAGATACCCGCGTCTGTCAATGACAAGAGTTTCTATTACGTTTTCTATATTGCTACTTTGTATATGCCCGAGATCGTCACCATTGAGGAGAAAGAAAGCCTCAGACGCAGACGCAGGATCGTCGTAAGATGGCTCCCGCAAAAGAAAGGAATTTGATTGACTTGAAGGTTTGTATCGTGACCGTATACGACAGCATCAACAGCGGCAGCTTTTGGCAGGCTTATGCTCTCGGAAAAGTGCTGGAAGGACTCGGCAATGAGGTGTATTATTATAAGCGCCAAAAAGAAGGAGCCTCCTCTGCCGCGTCGAAACAGATAACGCAGATAATGAAATATGTCAAGCACGGAAAAATCTCGGGCGCCCGTGATTACGCGAAAAGAATCTCACAGTTCAAAAAGCAGAGCTCCGTCTTTCGCGTCATCGACGAAAAAGATCCGCTGTTTTCTCAGATCGACTGCTTTGTTCTGGGCAGCGATACCATATGGAACCTTGAAATGGCATATTTCAAAATTCATAAGTCTGTTTTTTGGGGCGATATCTTCCGCGGACGAAAGGTCATCAGCTATGCCGGTTCTGTCGCGAACACCCCGGCGGATATGTTCCTGCCTGCTGACGAGTATGCCGACAGCGTATCAAAATGGGCGGATATTTCTGTCAGGGACGCCTATACCGAGGAGATTTTTTCTTCTCTTACCGACAGAAGGATCACCCGTGTATGTGATCCGACACTGTTGTTAGACGCCGGTGATTATCAGCATGTTGTTTCGCCGAAAAAAGGGAACTATATCTTTTTATATTTATTTGAGCCTTTGAGTCATTCTCAGAGCGCCGCTCTCAGGCAGTATGCCGATCAAAAGGGCATGAAAATCATCATCGGTACCAAGCGAAATGTCGTTTCAAACGCTGATTCGTATATCATCAACACCCCAAAGCGCTTTATGGAGCATATGCTCGGCGCTTCCTATGTGATCACCGACACCTATCACGGTACCGTTTTTTCCGCGAATCTGCACAAACAGTTTGTCGTTATCAACAGAGAAAAGAAGAAGGTCAACGAGCTTTTGACCGCTTTCGGATTAGAGGACAGGCTTTTGTCCGAAAACGATGGGATGGAGCGTCTTCTTGAGCAACCGCTCGACTATTCACAAGCGAATGAAAATATGGAACGAATAAAGGGATCATCGCTTCTTTTCTTAAAAAGGAATCTATCATAAGAGGTGTCTGAGTTGAGCAGAGAAAAAGAATTCGTCAAAAATACATTCATACTGTCCTTAGGAAGATTTCTGCCTAAATTATCTTCATTGGTGACCCTTCCTATATTAACGGCGTGCCTGACGAAGGAGGAGTACGGATACTACGATCTGATCGCGACATTGGTCATGCTGGTCATTCCGATCGCGACGATGATGATCCAGACGGCGGCGTTCCGCTTTCTGATCGACTGCCGCGGCGATAAAAAAGAATCCTCAAGGATCATCACAAATATATTTTTTGTGACGATCCCCGTATCGATCGTCGCTTCCATCGTGATCCAGTTTTTCTTTCCGGCGCTTTCCGTTGAGAACCGCGTGCTGATTGCCGCATTTTTCTTTATGGATACGATCCATCTGACGCTGGGACAGATCACCAGAGGCGTCGGAAACAATCCCGCGTATTCTGTCGGAGCCGTTCTGCTGTCACTGACGAACATGATCATGGTGGTCGTCTTTGTTTTATGGCTGAATCAGGGACTGTTAGGCGTTGCGATCGCGCTCGTTATCGCGAACGTTTTAGGCTCGCTGTATTTGGCATTCAAGATCCGTCTGACACAATATCTGAATATCCGGCTTTTTGATCGGAAATTGATCAAGGAGCTGCTTGCCTATTCATGGCCGATGGTGCCGAACAACCTTTCCGCGTGGATTCTGAAGATGTCCGACAGACTGGTGATCAACGCGTTTTTGGGCGTTGAGGCAAACGCGACCTACGCGGTCGCCAATAAGCTGCCGAATCTGCTTTCGATCGCGCAGGGCGTCATGGTCATGGCGTGGCAGGAAAACGCTTCGATCGCCTCCAAGGATGAGGACGCCGGAGAATACTATTCCAATATGCTGGATCGCGCTTTCTGCGTCCTGTTGGGCTTTACGGCGCTGCTGATCGCCGGCACGCCGATCCTGTTCCGTCTGCTGGTGAGAGGCGATTATGCTGAAGCCTACGATCAGATGCCGATATTGATCCTGGCGATGTTCTTCTTTGTCATGTCATCCTTTTTCGGCGGAATCTATGTCGCGCACAAAAAGACCTTCAATGTAGGCGTTTCGACAATGGTTGCGGCCGCAATCAATTTAGCGATCGACCTTTTACTCATCAAATTCATCGGGATCTGGGCTGCCTCTATTTCAACGCTGGTGGCGTACATGACCCTGTATGTTTACCGTATGCTCAACAGCCAGAAGTTCCAGCCGATGAAGATCTATTACGGCAAACAGATCGTTTCCTGTTTGGTCATAGCCGCCATGCTGGTGATGTGCTTTATGCAGATGCTGGTGTTTGATATCATCAACGGCGTGCTGGGAATAGGAATATTTGTATGGTTCAACAGAGATCTGATCAAAAAGCTTTACGGGAAGTTTAACAGTATAATCCGTAGGAAGGGATAATCCATGAAGATATTGAATAACGAGCCCCTCGCAAAGTATACGACACTGAAATTAGGCGGTACGACAAATACGCTTTATACTCCTGAAACCGAGGAGGAGCTGATTGCGCTCGTCAGGGAGAAAAAGCCGCATTACTTCTTGGGCGGCGGATCCAACCTGCTGATCCCCGATCGCGCTCCGGATACGGTGGTTTGCCTTAAGGAGTTTAATAATGAGATCGTAAACCATGGCGACGGCGTTTTTGAGGCAGGCGCGTCGGTCAGGCTGCAAAAGCTGATCAATACGATCAATGAGGCAGGCTTCGGCGGAATTGAGTTCCTGTTTTCGGTTCCCGGACTGGTCGGCGGCGCCATTGTAATGAACGCCGGGCTGGGACGCTCGCGCAATGACTTTATCTCTAATTATCTTGTAAGCGTCAGGGTGTTGAAGGACGGCGAGGTGCTGACCTTCGATAAGGATGACTGTCAATTCGGTTATCGGACGTCGGCGTTCAAAAACACCGACTGTATCGTTTTGTCCGCCCTGTTCCGATTCCCTGAGATGAGCCGCGAGGAGAGCGACCGCAGAAAAAAGGAGCGCCTCGCTGTCACCAAAGCAAAGCAGGATAATTCAAAGCCGAACTGCGGCTCTGTGTTCAGAGAATGCAGCCCGAAGATCATCGATTTTGTCAAAAAAGTCGGTCTGGGCGGTAAAGTGCACTTCTCCAAAAAGACGCGCAACTGGATCTTGAACGACGGCGGTACGTCTGCCGACGCGATCAAAACCATCAAAAAGGTCGAAAAACTGCATAAGCTGCTCGGGAAAAAGTGCTCGAGAGAAGTGATCGTCTGGGAATAACGGATGAACAGTCCGTTTGTTGATAGATTTTGCAAGATATGCCGTAGCAGATTCGGGAACTGTGCAAAAACTTCATCTGCTGCTATTGCTTGTATAAGACCGCACACAATAAATATTTGAGAGAGGTAAAAATATGATGAATTCACAGGAACTGGTTATTCAAAGATTTAAGGACAGTATTGCTGTCAAAGAACAGAATATCAATGACGCTGAGCTGGTGAACACCGTGGCGCAGATAGCCGAAAAGCTCACGGACGTTTTGAAAAACGGCAACAAGCTGGTGATTTGCGGCAACGGAGGTTCCGCGTCCGACGCCCTGCATTTTGCCGGTGAGATCGTCGGCCGCTTTCAGCTGGAGCGTCCCTCATGGCCGGCGGTAGTGCTCAACGCCGACGTCGCTACCATGACCGCGATCGCCAATGATTACAGCTACGAAGACGTCTTTGCCCGTCAGGCGCAGGGACATGTTTGCCCGGGTGATATGTTTATCGGCATCAGCACCAGCGGCAATTCCGAGAATGTTCTCAGAGCCGCTCTGGTCGCCAAGGAAAAGGGCGCCGTGACTGCCGCTTTCCTCGGTAAGGACGGCGGCAAGATCAAGGATCTGGTTGACTATCCCGTGGTCGTTCGCTGCAATACCACCGCAAGAGTCCAGGAGAGCCATATCAACATTATCCATATTATCTGTGAATTGGTCGAGAAGAATCTGACACAGGAATAATACTGTTTAACCGACAATTACCGGATACCGACGTCATGCAGGCAGTCGGTATCCGGTAATTGCGGTCAGAATGAGAGGTGCATCGATGAAGCAAAAAGCGCTGTTTCTTGATCGTGACGGTACGATCAACGTTGAAAAGGACTATCTGTACAAGATCGAAGATTTTGAATTTACACAAGGCGCCGTCGAAGCATTGCGTGCTGCTCAAAAAGCCGGTTACAAGCTGATTGTCATCACGAATCAAAGCGGCATCGCCCGGGGGTATTATACCCTGCGCGATTTTGAAGCGCTGAACCATTGGATGCTCGAACAGCTCGCGTCACAAGGCGTTTCTATCGATAAGGTTTATTTTTGTCCGCATCTTCCGGACGCTCCTGTCCCTGAATACAGGAAGGACTGCGATTGCCGCAAGCCGAAGACCGGTCTGTTTGAACAGGCGATCCGTGAGTTTGATCTGGATGCTTCCGCGTGCTGTGCTGTCGGCGATAAGCTCCGTGATTGCTGTATCAGTGAAATCACCGACTGCCGCGGGATTTTGATCGGACACAACGAAAAGCAGGAGATCATCGACAAGGTCAAAGCCGGCGCGTACAAAAATGTCATTTACGCCGAGAGCCTCGCCGACGCCGTCGATACGCTCATCAACGCAGCTCAAACAGGGTAATACCCTCCGTAAAAACGAATAGAAAAATATGGGACGCCTGCGTAAAGTTGCTTACGCAGGCGTCCGATTCATTATATTATCTTTTCTTTCGGTAGGCTTTTCTGTCGATCTTTCCGTTAAAGGTCTTCTTGAGTTCATCAACCGCCTCGATAGTTCTCGGTATCTTATACATCTCGAGCCTCTCTGAGAGATAAGCGTTGAGCAGAGAGGGATCAAAATGATCCTTGTCATCGACCGTTACAAGCAGCTTGATATAGGCTACATCATATTCGTCGGTATCCTCGATACAGATACACTCTTCTATCATGCCCGACTGCAGAGCAAGACTTTCGACCTCGGTAGGAGCGATCTTATAGCCGCCGAGGTTGATGACGTCGTCTTTTCTGCCGACATAATACAGATAGCCCTCTTCATCAAAGGTACCGATATCGCTGGACACGAACCAGCCGTCGTGATAAACAGAAGCCGTAAGCTCGGGCTCGTTATAATACTCGTACATGGTCATCTCGCTCTTGGCGCAGATCTGACCCTCGACTCCTGCCTCCTTCGTCAGCTTGCCGTCCTCGGTCAAGAGAGCGATCTCCAGATTCCTGACGGGTTTACCGACACAATTGGGTCGGAAGTCTATCTCGTTATAGTTATACGCCGTTCCGCCGGGTATCTCGGTTGCCTGATAGGTATTGTAAAGCCTTGTATTGGGCAACAACTTTTTTAAGCCATCGCAGTCACTTTCAAACAAAGGCGATGAGCCGGTACTGATAAAATCGATCTGATCCTTGAACTTAGCGAACCTGTCGCCTGTCCGGTAGATAATGATCCTGATGGAAGCCGGAGGCAGGAACATCGAGGTGATCTGATGCTTCTCAATGACGGAGAAGAGTTTGACCAGATCGCTCATGCCCTCCATATATACCGCACAACCGCCGTTTCCGAGCGAAAGAAACGTTGTTCTGATTCCGCCGACATGGTTGAGCGGAGCGGCAACCAAGAATCTGTTTTTCTCTCTTACGCCATAACCGGCTGTAACCGAGGATACATATAAGCTCTTTTTTCGGTGAGTAAGCACTACGCCCTTTGACTTGCCGGTAGTACCGGTGGTATAGATGATCTCACTCGGCAGATCGATATCGGGATACGCGATAGCTGTATCGGCAGAAAACTTGTACTCATGCTCGATCGCGTATACTTCCTCAAAAGTTGCCCACGGGATATCAGAAGCCTGATTGGGCTTGAGCGCAATGATAAAGCTCGCCTGCGTCTCTCGGGCGATCTCAAGGATACGCGCATCGGGAGCGCTCTTTTCAACGGGCACCATCACTCCGCCGGCGAGGTGTGCGGCAAGCCAGCACGCGGGACAAGCGACCTCATGTGAAGCCTGAACGATGACATGGTCGCCCTTTTTGACACCCTTTGCTGCCATCCACCGATAGACAGAATAGATGATATCGGCAAGCTCGCCGTAGGTAGTAGTTGTATCATTTACGATAATAGCAGGATCGTCGGGATGCTTAAGAGAGTTCTCAAAAACTCTCTGTACGATCGGCTTGTGGGTCTCGGCTTCATTATACCCTATCGGTTTGCCTAAGATCGCTTCTTTTGAAACCACCGATGACACAGCTTCATCAGCGGCTTCTCCTCCGCCGAGGCTGAGGATCAAAGCCGTCATGCTGTCTGCGCTGTTGAAGTTTTCGGAGTTGATCTTCTGGAACGGGATCTTGCACGAGAATTCCTCTTCAAGGAGATTGACGACCGTGATAAGTGACAGCGAGTCAAATATATTGCCGGTGACAAGATTCTGAGCTGTCTCAAAATCCACACCGCTGATGTTTTCGGTCAGCACTTGGATCACCTTATCCCTGACGGACTTGTAGGAGGCTTTGTCGGACGGTACGGGGGCTTTGGCGGCGGAAACGGTGGGCGCTTTCTGCTCAGCACTTGCCTTTCTGACATTTTCAAAGAACTCCCATTCCTCAGCGGCTCTCCCGGGAGGCAGCACCTGATTCGTGGTTTTAAGGTTACGATCCTTGCTCATCATTCTGGAAGCGACATACAAATCGAACCGTCCGATGACCTTAGCCGGATTTCCGGCTACGACTGAATTCTCCGGTATATCTGACGTCACAACGCTGCCGGCGGAGATAATACAGTTCTTGTTGATACGGACGTCGGGCATGATCATCGCGCCGATACCGATATAAACGTTATCCATTATTTCGATACAGCCGATGCGCTCACGCGCGCCTAAGTCGGCGTCGGGTCTTGCTTTCATTAAAAAGCCGTTGACGATATCGTGCGTCTTTATATCGACGGTCTTGTGTATCGTGACGTTGTTATGCAGCTTGATCAGCTCAGGATATAGCGGCAGAAGGGAGGGTCCCCAACGACAGTTCTCCCCTATATCCGCTAGAACCTTGTGATCCTTGAGGTATTTCGCTTTTTTTCGGTAGTTTCTGCACAGCATCAGCCTGACGCTGTGGTACAATCTTTTAGGTTTCATGTTGAATCACCTCTTATTTTGAATTGCTTTTTGACAATATATCATGTTAAGGTATAAACCAATACGCAAGACGATCTGTATTATATGCTGTTCGGTTCATATTCCAAAAGATCGGATATCTCACAGTTGAGCGCTTCGCATATCTTATCGATATGTTCGAGGTTGACCCTGACAGAAAACTCATGGTACAATTCGTTTATTGTCGCGGGTCTTATACCGGTCTTGCGGGCAAGCTCCACCTGCGTTATCCTTCTTTCGCCTAATAATGTCGACAACTTTATTCTAATCATAAAATCACCTTCTCGGTGAAATGATAACATATACGTTACATAAATTCTTATTATTACAATATCCGTAATGGTGATTTGGCTTTTAAAAAAACAAAAACCGATTAGAAAAATTGCAGGACGCTTGCGTAAACATTTTTCACAGGCGTCCTGCAATCATATTGTTGTCTTTTTCCGTATATACCGCACAACCGCTGTTTCCGAGTGAAAGAAACGTTGTTCTGATTTCGCCGACATGGTTGAGCGGAGCGGCAACCAAGAATCTGTTTTTCTCTCTTATGCCGTAACCGGTTGTAACCGAGGATACACATATAAGCTCTTTTTTTCGGTAGTTTCTGCACAGCATCGGCCTGAAGCTGTGGTACGATCTTTTAGGTTTCAAGTTGATCTCCTCTGGTTTTGATACTAAGTAGCAATAAAAAACTTTAAAAAGATATTAGCGGAGAATTTCGCAGAACAAGGCGGAGGGCGCAGGCAGGCTGGCGCCTGTCAAGACTGACAACGCAGTTATGCGGAATTCTCCGCAATGGATATTATAGTGTTTTATTGCTGCTTAGTATGAATTGCGTGGATAGGGTGACAATAAGCAACACGAAGGCTAAAGCACGAATACTTAGCGATATGACGATCCGTAGGATATGCTGCTCGGCTCGTATTCCAAAAGATCGGATATCTCCTTCTTTCGCCTGATAAAGCCGACAGCTTTATTCTTATCGTAAAGCGCATTCTTTGCAGCATCTTACCGTATTTGTAACATATATATGCATTCTTTGCAACATCTTACCATATTCGAAACAAAAATTCAACCCTTTCAACAGCTTTTTAACTCATAAGTAGACAATGAAGAATCAAGGCGGTCAGTTTTTCGTCAGTTTGTCCAATCGGCGCCGACGCGGCGCTGTCAGCGACAAGCTCCGTGACTGCTTTTTGGCGAAAAAGCACATGAAAGGGTACCCTGAAATCAGGCACAGCAAGCAAAAAAAATGAAAAAAGTGAAAATATATTGATTAATATATCGTTTTGTAGTATACTATAATAGATAACGTATGTTTCTGCGGCTTTTGCAGGAGCGCACTTTTCTATATGGGTTCACGCGAAAAGAGATCCCTTGGAACCCCACATAATAAACAGTAAGGGAGTTTTTAGGTGAAAGGTATTATACTCGCAGGCGGAAGCGGAACAAGACTGTATCCGCTGACTATGGTGACGTCAAAGCAGCTGCTGCCGGTTTACAACAAGCCGATGATCTATTATCCGCTTTCTACGCTTATGCTGGCACGGATCAGAGATATTCTCATTATCTCCACTCCTCAGGATACGCCTAGGATACAGCAATTGCTGGGCGACGGAGAAGCATTCGGGATTCATCTGGAATACGCGGTTCAGGAAAAGCCGGAGGGCTTAGCGCAGGCGTTCACCATCGGTAAAGACTTTATCGGCGACGACAGCTGTGCTATGATTCTCGGCGACAATATTTTTTACGGAAACGGATTAGGTCACAAGCTGTCTGCCGCAGTCAAAACGGCTGAGAACGGCGAAGCTACCGTCTTCGGTTACTACGTTGAGGATCCGGAGCGGTACGGTATCATGGAGTTTGACAGAGGCGATAAGAGCGACGATTTTGGAATCAGCGTATTGAGTGTGGAGGAAAAGCCAAAGAATCCAAAATCCAATTACGCGATCGTCGGACTGTATTTTTACCCGGCAGGAGTCAGTGGGTTGGCAGAGAAGGTCAAGCCCAGCGAACGGGGAGAGTTGGAGATCACCTCGCTGAATGAGATGTATCTGCAGGAAAACAAGCTGCGCGCTCAGCTGCTCGGCCGCGGCTTTACCTGGATGGACGCCGGAACCTTTTATTCCCTGAGGAGAGCGACCAATTTTGTTTGTATGCTGGAGCAGTATCAGGGTATGACGATATCCGCACCCGAGGAAATTGCCTACAGGCTTAATTGGATTAATAAAGAAAGACTTGCCCAAAGCGCTGCAAAGTACGGCAAGAGTCCGTACGGCGAGCATCTGATGAACGTGCTCGAAGGCAAGATCATACTGTGAGGTTGTAATCATGACGGTATTTGTGACAGGCGGCGCCGGATTTATCGGTTCCAATTTTATCTTTTATATGTTAAAAAGCCACCCGGATTATCGTATTGTTTGTCTTGATAAGCTAACTTATGCCGGGAATCTTTCTACACTGAAATCAGTGATGGACAATCCCAACTTTCGTTTTGTAAAGGTGGATATCTGTGACCGCGACGCGATCGACAAGCTCTTTTGCGAGGAACATCCCGACGTGGTCGTCAACTTTGCTGCCGAGAGCCATGTGGATCGCTCGATCGAGGATCCCGAGATATTCCTGCGCACGAACATTATCGGTACGGAGGTAATGATGGATGCCTGCCGTAAGCACGGTGGGATCCGCTATCATCAGGTCTCGACCGATGAAGTATACGGCGATCTTCCGCTTGACCGACCCGACCTGTTCTTTACGGAGGAAACGCCCATCCATACAAGCTCGCCGTACAGCAGCTCCAAGGCAGGAGCGGATTTGCTGGTTCTGGCCTATCACAGAACCTACGGCCTGCCGGTGACCGTCAGCCGCTGCTCCAACAATTACGGTCCCTATCATTTTCCCGAAAAGCTCATTCCCTTGATGATCACAAACGCCCTGGCTGACAAACCGCTTCCCGTTTACGGAGAGGGCATCAATGTCCGTGACTGGCTGTATGTAGAAGATCACTGTAAGGCTATCGACCTGATTATCCACAAGGGCAGGATCGGAGAGGTATATAATGTCGGCGGACACAATGAGATGCGCAATATCGACATTGTGAAGCTGATCTGTAAGGAGCTCAATAAGCCTGAGAGCCTCATCACTTTTGTCACAGATCGCAAGGGTCATGACATGCGCTACGCGATCGACCCCACTAAGATACACAACGAGCTGGGCTGGCTGCCCGAGACACGCTTTGAGGACGGCATCAAAAAGACCATCCAATGGTATCTTGACAATCAAGAATGGTGGCAGGAGATCATCAACGGCGAATACCGTGAATATTACGAAAAGATGTATGGCAACAAAGCGACAGGCTGAATGAGCTTCCATCGAATTATCGATTGACAGGTGGGTTACATGCAGACAATTGTCACAAGTTATCAGCCCCTGATTTATTTACTGAATTGCGCTTTGCATCAAACACAACCGGACAGAAGCCATTTGGCGAAAACTGATTTTCATGAATTGGAGCGTCAGAGTGACTTCCACGGCGTCTCAGCGATGGTAGGTTATGTCCTTATCAGCAATAAGGACGTCGGGATCCTTGACGAAGAGCAACAGGCATTCTGGAAGGAAGCTTACTATCACTCCGTAAGGAACTCCCTGCTCATCGATCGGGAGCTGGAACAGGTATGCGGCGCGTTATCGGACGCTCATATCGGCTATGTAAAGCTCAAGGGAAGTGTGTTGAAGCATTATTATCCCAAGAGCGGTATGCGCGAAATGTGCGACGTCGATCTGCTGATCGATCCCGATCAAACCGAACAGGCGAAAAATGTCATGACAGCGCTCGGATACACCGTGGATGCATTCGGAATGTCCAAGGACGATATCTATTCAAAGCCGCCGATCTACCATTTTGAACTGCACCATAAGCTGTTCGTAGAATCGTATCCCGACTTCTTCAAATATTTTCGTCATTATTTTGAAAGCATGTCGCCCGTTTCTCCGGACGGATACGAAAGAAAGATGACCGATGATCAATTCTATCTTTTTTTGATCGCGCACGCCTGTAAGCACCTACACAGAGCCGGCGTCGGTTTGCGTGTGCTGACGGATATTTATGTCGTCAACCGGACTTTTGCGCTGCACCGCGATTATATTGACCGTGAACTGCCGAAGCTCGGGCTGGTACGCGACGAAACGAATCTTCGTTCTTTGTCCGAAAAACTGTTTTCTTCTCCCGAGAGCACGGCGTTACCGACGCTTTCAAGAGAAGAAGAAAACCTACTGGTGTTTATGCTGCGTTCTGGCTCAACGGGAACCTTTGAGCAGCGCATCCACAACCAGTCGCCGCAAGGCGTTTATGCCGATGCGCAGGATCTGTCGAAAAATAAATGGTATTATGTAAAGAATCGCTTGATTCTCAACCCCAAAACCTATCGAAAAAAATATCCGTTCTTTTATCGTCACAAGATCGCGCGTCCCTTCTTACCGATCGTGCGGCTTGCCAAGAAAGCGGTCAAGCACGACGGTAAAGTCAGTAATGAACTGAAGAATCTTCGAAAAGTAAACAAAAAAACCAAGGATTGATTTCAACTGTGCCCTGCATCTGCTGATAAATCCTCTTTAATGACAGGATAAGGTTATGATGAGTAAACAAACCATTGATTTAAACGGAAAAACAATACTGGTAACGGGATCTCCCGGATTTATCGGAGCAAATCTGGTTATCAGACTGCTCAGCGAGTTAACGGCCGGAAGGGTCATATCCTTTGACAGCATGAACGACTACTACGATCCGAAGCTGAAGGAATACAGACTGGGAAAGATCGAGGAGGCGGCAAAGGCTTCGTCGGTCAGCCACGTCTTTATCCGTGGGAATCTAGCGGATAAGGCGCTGGTGGATCGGGTGTTTGAAGAATACAAGCCTGCCGTCGTTGTCAACCTCGCGGCGCAGGCGGGCGTCCGCTACTCGATCGAGCATCCCGATGTGTATATCGAGAGCAATCTGATCGGCTTCTTTCACATTTTGGAGGCGTGCAGACAGTACCCCGTCGAGCATCTGGTTTATGCGTCCAGCTCGAGTGTTTACGGCGGCAACAAAAAGGTGCCGTTCAGCGTGGAGGATAAGGTGGACAACCCGGTCAGCCTGTATGCCGCTACCAAGAAGAGCAACGAGCTGCTGGCGCACAGCTATGCTAAGCTGTATAATATTCCTTCCACCGGACTGCGCTTTTTCACGGTTTACGGTCCTGCCGGACGTCCGGATATGTTCTACTTCAGCGCAACGCAGAAGCTCAGCCGCGGCGAGAATATTCAGATATTCAACTACGGCAACTGTAAGCGTGACTTCACCTATATCGACGATATCGTCGAGGGGGTTTACCGCGTGATGCAGGGAGCGCCCGAGAAGGCTGTCGGCGAGGACGGACTGCCGCTGCCGCCGTATGCTGTCTACAATATCGGCGGCGGAACACCCGAGAACCTGCTGGACTATATCAGCACCCTGCAGGAGGAGTTGGTCAGAGCGGATGTTTTGCCCGAGGACTATGACTTTGAGGGTCACCGGGAGTTGGTCGGTATGCAGCCGGGCGATGTTCCCGTGACCTATGCCGACTCCGAAGCGCTGGAGCGCGACTACGGCTTTACGCCGAAGATCGGGATCCGCGAAGGACTGAGGGCTTTTGCCCAATGGTACAAAAGGTATTACGGTGATTCGTAAAGATTTTGCGGAAGATATCTTGCGAAAAACACCTCACTTTTGTGCGTTCCGCTAATGATGAAACAAACCATAAACGAATATGCGTAAAACAAATCCTCCCCTATCGGCTCGATCGAGCGAATAGAGGAGGATATTTTTATTAAGTATTATACAGCCTTGTCACCCGGTTACAGCCGCTTGACGATCTCGCTCACAGTCTTACTCTCATAATGGAGCTTGAGCGGTTTTGCGTCGTCGGCAGGATAACCCAGCGTCATCAATAATACCGGCGTTTCGTTTTTTGGCAGATCGAACGCCGCTTTCACTTCGCTCGGCTTGAAATAATTGACCCAGCATGAGCCGACGCCCCTGTCCCATGCCGCGAGCATCATATGGTCGGCGACGATGCTGACGTCCTGGATACCGGCACGGCAGCCTGCTTCGAGCGGACTTTTCCAGTCCTCGGTCTCATCGAGGGCGATCAGCAGCACCACAGGCGCGTCAAAGGCACAGCGAGTAAGCGATCTGATCTTTGCGACCACCTCATCGCTCTGTAACACATAGATCCTCTGGGGCTGATAGTTGCACCCTGTGGGCGCGAGCATGCCCGCTTTGAGGATCGCGTTCAGATCATCCTGCCTAAGCATATCGGGTTTGTATTTGCGAACGGAATACCGTTCCTTGATCAGTTGACTGAATTCCATCATTTTCTCCTGTGAAGATCGGCGAGATCGATCACGCCTTGCGCTTGAAGATACGGTCGCCGAGTCGGAAGATCAGCGGATACACGCCGATAGTGACGAAGATGATCACACAGTAGCGCGCCGCGCGCACCGCATAGGACGGCATTGTTGCCGCAGCGAGGAACTCCTTGCTGAACGGGAGCTTTAACAGCGTGTTGAGTCCGAAGTAGACGCCGACGCCCAGCACGATCCGCAGGATACAGCGCAGGACGTTGCGTGTATTCTCGAACTTGACGAATCGTTCCTCGAATTCCACCGCGAAGATGAAGCCGATCAGGATGCCGAAGGCGGTATAATAATCGGCGCTCTTACAATAGAACCATCCCGGAAGGGCGACCAGCACCAAAAGTCCGTAGAACGCCCAGCGGTTTTTGACAGCACGCTGCAAAGCCGGAACGATGAAAACGACAGCCAGACCCAGCACCCAACCGCAGATGACGTCCGTCGGGTAATGGACGCCGAGGCAAAAGCGTGAGATACCCACCAAGAGAGGAAGAACGATGCCGATGATCATCAGGATCCTGTTCTTCTTATACCGTCCCAGAGAGGTATACAGCGCCACGGCGTTGGTGGAATGACCGCTGGGGAAAGAGAATCCCTGTGCCGAGATATCATAGATATCGGCGCCGCTTTTCACCGGCTTGAGGCATTGGATCCCCGGATTGTCAAAGTACGGTCTGCGCCTGAGGAAGATGTTCTTGATCATGGGATTGAGGGTGATGCCCACGAGCACATTCAATCCGACATACTTGCCGTATTCCTTCTCCCAACACCAGTACAAAAAGCCCAGTACAGCGACGCACACCAACTGATCGCCCATCTCGGTGATCACGGACGCGATCGCCGTTCCGACAGGACCGAGCCACGACTGGATCCACTGCATCAGCGCGACTTCCCATTCAAAGTAAAACGTATTTCCCATTAACCTCTCTCCTTTATCAATACGAAATCCCTTTCATATTATTATAACAGAGATTTGGATGAAGTCAATCATTCCTCCGACATCAACCGCGCATTTGATATTATTTCGATTCCGATCACACCAAAGCATAAGAACAGATATTTTCCATCATTTGACATCCGCCACAAGCTGTGATATGATTCGATCGGTAATACAGCACAGATCCTTGATTGCCTACTACAGATAAAAGGATGATAATGATGGATCAAAACTTACTCGAACGAGTCAATCCGGTATTCAATACCGCAAAAATGACGGTCTTTCAGCTGGCATCGGCAGGAGTGAAGGACGCCGCCGAGGTCGCCCAAAAGCTGAACCTGTCCTTTGAAGAAACACAGAACAGCGCCTCTACTACGGTTTCTCCCGAACAGATGACCGCCAATATGATCTTAGTGGAAACACGCTGGCGTACCTGTGCCGCGATTGCGGAAAAGACCGGCTGCAAAACGATCGTCGATCTGCCCTGCGGTTACACGCCGCGTGCCAAAGCGATATCGCAAAAGGGGATCGCGTATTACGGCTTGGATCTTCCTGCCGCGATCAGAGAGGCGGAGCCTGCGATCCTGTCCATGATCGATGAGGACAAGCGCTCCTTGGTACACTTCTGCGGTGTGGACGCGACCAACGGCGAATCTCTCAAAGCCGCTCTCAAGGACGCCGAGGATCCTCTGTGCATCACGACAGAGGGGCTCTTGATGTACTTCACCGATTTCGAGGTCGGCGCGCTGTGTGATAATATCCGCATGCTGCTCCGGGAACACGGCGGCTGTTGGCTGACTGCCGATACAGAAACCGGTATGCAGTATATCATGACGATGCAGCCGATCGCCGGCGATCGCTTTATGGAGATCATGATGAAGAGCAAAACCACCGCAGAGGACAAGTCGGACGTTGTCGTGGGCGGCAATTCGCTGATTGTCAGCCCTCAGGGCGATGTGGCTCAGAATATGAAAAACGCCATGATGTTCTTAGCACAGCACGGCTTGAAGGCGGAGCGCATGATCCTGTCGGAGTATATGCCCGAGATCAACAGCCTGAGCAACGTCACCCCCGAACAGGCTGAGGCGATCAAGCAGAATATGCAAAAATGCGCCTACTGGAAGATCACGCCGATGGATACGGACACTCAGGTCGACACCGCCGATCTGCGCAGTGAGAGCTTTGATATGCAGGCGTCCGTGATGAACGACACCTTGAACCTGTCCTTGAAGGGCAGAGTCGATACCCTGACCGCGCCGAAGCTGCTGGCGCTCTTTGAACGCGTCAAAGCGGAGCATGACCTGCAGTCTGTTATGATCGACTGCGACGAGCTGGATTACATCTCCTCCGCCGGTCTGCGTGTTCTGCTGATCATGCAAAAGGGCTGTGCGGACGGCGTGAAGCTGAACGGCACCAATCAGCTCGTGAGAGAGATATTGGAGCAAACGGGATTTGACTCGGTATTGGATATTGCCGATTGATCAACCTATATTGAAACTGCCGACAAAGCATAGGCTCTGTCGGCAGTTTTTTCAATTCAATTGTTGATTATCAGCTGTCAGAGCAGGGGGATGATCCCGTCAAAGCCCGTCACCTCAAAGATCTCCTTGACGTCATCCGACGCACCCTCGACCGTGACGTTGCCCTGTCCGAGCTTTTTGACCATGATCATCATCGTGCGCAATCCGGCGGACGAGATGTACTCGAGCGCATCCGCTTTCACTTTGACAGAGGAGATACCGCCGCCGCACTCGTCAAACACCTTCAAGATCGCGGGCGCGCTGATCGTATCGATACGACCGCTGACGGTCATCTCAAGCACACCGCCGACCGTTTGGTAATCAACGGTAAGGTTTTCGATCTTCTCAGCGCCGCTGACAGACGCCTTCTGCGTATAGTTGGAATCAAGGGTCATTTTCCATACACAGGCGTTCTTCAGAAGGTCAAGATACTTTTCCTGCCAACTTTCGGGGATCGCCTTTAGCATATTCAGATCCTCGTCGCCGTGGTAGAAGGGCGCCTTTTCCACCTTGAAGCCTCTCGCTTCGATGAACGCCTTCACCTTCTCGCGATCCATGCGTCCTACGCCGTCGTTATAGATATCCGACTGCTTCATCGTCCTTTTGCGTGACGCGTCGTAGGCATCGGGATCGCTCATGTTTGCTTTCGCGAACGGCTCATATTTCACACCCAGATCCGAGGTCACAAACGCGCCGGAGTGCTTTTCCAGTATCTGACGTATGCCGTCAAGGAACTGCTCGAACTCCGAAATTGAAAGATAGCCTAAAAGTCCCTCGCAGGAGATCAGCACCTCGCCGTCAAAGCTCCCGACAGCGGCATTGAGCGAAGCGGCGTTGGTCGCGTCACCGCCGTGATATACCTTGCCGAGTCCTTCCTTGTCGGCGAACTTTTGCAATTCTTCCGCTACAACGGGAACATCTAAGCCTGCATAGGCGATGCCGTTGTTTTGGCAGAAGATCGATCTGGGCGTATAGCCGCAGGCGACATCCAGCAGGTTCTTATAGCCGTCCTTTATCAGTATTCTTGAAAGGGCAGCATAACGCGCCTCTATCGCCACCGTTACGCCTGTCATCAACGCTTTGGCGTCAGTCTCTGAGACGAGAGTATCGGACGGGTCTCTCTTTGAGAGTGTTTCCTGCAGGTCTAAGCCGGCGATCATCCTTTTCGCGTCCTCATTGCCGGCGGCTGCCAGCATGAACACGGTGCTCTTGGCGGTAAGATAGGTCGGGTTTACCATGGTTCTGTAATCCATTTTTCTCCTCCTTGGATTGTTTTGTATACATTCATACACTTTCACGGTAATAGGCAGCTAGGGCTTGATGTAATCGGATGCGTGATAGCGTTTGCGCCCCTGTGTCACATCCTTGTACACAATCGCCTTGAAGGGCTGTTTGTTACTGTCGAACGATCATTTGACGATCAAATCGTCTAAGCGCTTCTCCTTGTTCAGCACATTCATGTCGATATATTTTTCGCCTCCGGTATAGCCCTGCAGCTCACCTCTGTTGAAATACTGCCAGATATACCAGTCATCCTTATAGTTCCAGCTCAGGGGTGAGTACAGGCTGGAGATCCACTTTTTGTACTCGTCAAATTCACCCTTGAGATACTTTTTGTATAGATCGGCTCGGGTGTAGATCATGGGCTTGACGCCGTACTGCTTTTCGACCGTATCGAGGTAGGTTTTCAGTTCACGGATGACGGCGTCCTTTTCGGGCGGATTCTGCTCCTTGTCGCCGTAATACTCCACATCGACGACAGGAAGCAGCCTGCCCTTGATATCCGTTCCGACGGTGTTGATAAAGTTCTCTGCCTGTGTTTTGCCCTCGCTGTCATAGGAGAAGAAGTGATAGGCGCCCGACAACAGTCCTGCATTTTGGGCATTTTGCCAATTCTCGGCGAATCGATCATCCTGTATCTTGCTGCCCTCGGTCGCCTTGATATAGATGAAGGCGATGTCCTGCTCCTTGAGCTTGTTCATATCGATATCCGCCTGATAGGAGGAGACATCCACGCCGATGGTGCTGTTCTTCTCATTGACAAACCATTTGTTGATAAATACCTTTTTTGTCTTTGCCAACACAAAAACAGATGAAAACGCGATCGTCGCTGCCAATACAATAATAATCAATGTAATGATCAGTCTTTTTATTCCCTTTTTCATCTGCTCTTCTCCCCTATTCCTTAAATGATACTTTATTATACCATCGGAGCCGGTTTTTGTCTATCATCAATAAAGGATAAAATCAAAAAACCTGTCAGAACAACACAATGTCATCTGACAGGTTTTGCTGTTATACTTTGGGCAGCTCGATCTTCGGCAGACGGCGCGCGAAACGCTCCGATACCGTATAGGGGATCTTTTCGCCGTCGAGGATCTCACAGAAGCGCTCCAGCGGCTGACGCTTTTTGTCTATCAGCTGGAAGGTGATGCAGAACTTATCCGACAAGGCGTTTACCTCGAGCATCAAGTCGCCGTCCGTGATCGTATACAGCCCCTTGATGTGCTGATCCATCTCGCCCCAATCCGTCTTTCCGACATAGCTGACCGTGCTGTTGTCGCGCGGATCGCTGCGGAAGGCGCTGTTGCTCAGCGCGTAGTTCTTCTTTGACTTCAAATCGGGCTGCGCGTCGATACCGTCGTGCACCTTTTGGAGTCTGACAAAGCGCTCCACACCCAGCTCCGGCTGATTCTGCTTGATGATCGCGCCGCGGGCACGCATATTGAGCTTTTCGATAGATTCGTCCTTCATATCCCATTCGTAACGGATGTGGATGAAGCGGACAAAGTCGCGGTAGGTCTCGCTCGCGCCGATCTCATCGCGATAATCCGCCGCGATCCTGACGGACAGATGGGTGTCTTTCTTCTCTTTGAAGATCTTCGTCCCCACCTTGACCATCATCGCCGCGAGGATGGTGTTCGGAGAACCGTCGATCCTTGCCGCGTAATCCATGAAATCCTTGGTCGGGATCTCGACCTGATAGTAGTAGCACTCATTGACAAACGGATTGAACAGATACTTGAGCGTTCTCCAAATGGCGAGGTTGGAATCACCGCCGTCATAGCGATAGATCGGCTCGTCCTTGGGGAGCGAATCCACATCGGGGAAGAAATACTCGCCGTCCGTGACGGGAGAATCGGGGAACTTGAGATCCTTGGGCGCGGCAAGCTCACCGTACTTTTTGCACATATACTGATACAAGGTCGTCTTGAGCCAGAACATGCCGCCGAACGCCCCGCAGACAGAATGCGAGAAATTGAACCAGACGCAGTCGTCTCTGTAGGTGAGCGCCACCAGATGTTGGTTGACCGCTTCACTGCCCAAGACCAGTCTTTCGTCCTTTTCGGGCAGTACGGCGATGGGTCTGACGTTATGGGTCAGGGTGTAGTTCTGCTCCTCGTCCAAGCCGACCTTCACGCTGAAATACGGAAACCTTTTGATCGCCTTCTGCGCCGCCTTGTCCAGCAATTCGGCGTCGACGGGCGCGTCGAGCTGTACCTTGAACCGAACGGTAAAGGGCAGCTTCTCCATATACTCATACAAAAGATAAATATCAGGGTTCTTGCTCATTTTGTCCTCCTTATTGGTTGATACGCGATGATTGCCCGACGCTGACTCAGTTGGGCATTTTATGCCAAAACAAGATAATTATTCACAAGATCGCAGCGAAGTCATTCTATCAAAAAAGCGTACTGTAGTCAAGTGCTTATTTCAGTCAATACAAAAATCCCGAAAAGCGCCGTGCTCTTCGGGATTCGTTATCATTTTAATGCTTGTTCTGACCTATGATATCGTCCTCATATTCTTCACCGGAGGTCATGATCACGTCCTTCGATTGAAAGACAATGACATCGAGCTGTGTGCGCTCATACTGTTTTTTTCTCATCATCATACCTCCTTTTAGGATAAACCTATAACGGGGGACAAGATAATCCCCTGATCCCCCATTATATATCCCGTAATATGATAACATATTTATCCCGAAACCGCAAAATTAATCAATGAGTTTTTTTGCTTTTTTCATTCTGCCGTAAAAGGAAAAGGCTGTACCCTCATCGAGCGTACAGCCGGTTGTGATTCTGTTGCGATGGATCAGCTTCTGGGGGTCATGTCGTAGACGAAGACCTCGCTGATCTCTTTATCATATCCGTCATAGAAGCCCTTAGGCATACCCAGCACGATACGCGCGCCGCGGTTGTAGAGCAACAGCAGCTGCTTGGTGGCGCGATCAAAGGTCAGACCCTCGATCTCGCCCTGCAGGGTAACGTCGTCAAAGGTGCGCTCGAGCGTGACGATGCAGTCGGTCGCGCCCTCGTTGATCTTGGTGCGATAGAGGTGATCCGGCTCCTTGTCGTCAGCGGTTCCGTCATCGGCGGTCATGTAGAAGTAACCGTCATAGTAGGCGATGCCCTGCAGCCACTGCGGCGGCATCTGCATATGGACCTTGCCCTGATACTTGCCGGTCTTCAGGTCGTAGCCGTACAGATAACGACCGCTCTCTTCACCGACCCATGAGCACATCCATACGGTGCTGTTATCGGGGTTAACCGCTATACCGGAGCACTCGAGCTGTCCGCTCTCTGCTTCAAAGGGGAAGGTGCGCTTGAGCTCGAGGGTGTCGCCGTCATAGACCGCGACCTGGATGTTCTTACCTACGCCGTCCATGAAATACTCGGCGCCGATATACAGTTCATTGTTGTATACGTCGATGTCGGCGATGTGATTGACCTCAACCTCGTAGCCCTTGAAGGGTTCCTCGTTGATCTTGATCAGATTCCAGTCCTTGTCGTACTTTGCCAGTGTGGTAGAGCCGCTGACCCAGTAGTAATCACCCTCACTGCACACGCCCTGTCTGCCCTTGACCTCGTGAGAACCCTTGAGGGTGTACGAGTACTTCGGCAGCATGACAGCGGTGCTGTCCTCGGGACGGTTGGATGTGACGGCAGCCTCATCCTTGGTCGCCTCGGTCGGATCGGCTGTTTTCTGTCCCGCGCTGCAAGCGGCGAGCATCAGGATCATCAGACTCAGGATCACCAGTGCAATTCTTTTCATAACTTTTCCTCCATTCTGAATATATAAGAATCGCTTTTGCAGTATCGCACCAAGCACACGTACGGCGGATACTGAATTTCTTATTTATTATAATATATTTTGATCCGTAATACAAGTAAAAAAATCAGAGAGCCAATCCGTCGGGGTCAGCTCCCTGTTATCTGATTCATTGACTGTCGTTGAGTCGAACAACGATATGCGTTACTTCCTCAGATACTCCGACGATACGGGGAAGTCAAAATACGTATCGGGGTAAGGCTCATCCCTGAGGGTAAAATGCCACCACTCGCAGTCGATCGGCTCAAAGCCGCCGCGCAGCATGGCACGGCGCAGGAGCATGCGGTTATCGTACTGCTCCTGTGTGACGTCGCGGTAATCGGGATGGGAGATCTCGCCGAAGCGATCGAACGGACTGCCCATATCGAGCTCCCTGCCCGTCGCCATATCCAGCAGGGTCAGGTCGATCGTACTGCCGCGGCTGTGGGAGGACTCTTTCGCGATATAGCCCTTTGAGAAAAGCTCCTGCTTTTGCAGATCGGGATAGAAATACGGTTTCATGCGGATATCCTGATCCTCGATCCCCCACAGGATGAAGTGCTTGACCGCACTGACGGGGCGGTAGGCGTCGAACACCTTGAGACGGTAGCCCTGCACACTCAGCTCGTTGGCGACTGCCTTGAGTGCACGGGCGGCCTCCTTGGTCAAGAGCGCGCACGGCTCCTCATAGCCGTCGATACGGTCGCCGATGAAATTGTAGGTGGAGTAATAGCGGATCTCCTGGATGATACCCGGCACGTGCTCCGCAAGCAGGACAAAGCCCGAGGGGTCGTGGATCAAGTCTGCGTGAATATTTTTCATAGGAACTCCTTGTCTGAGCATAGTGAATGAGGGGTGTGCGATCAATACCAGTTAAATTCATATAAACTGCTGTTTTGGGCGATAAACCAATTCATCATCAGGCTGTAGCGCGAGGGACTGATCTCGGTATCGTTGTACTCAAATGTAAGTTTTTCCTGATCCGTCCACTTATCTTCCACATCGTATCTCTGACAGACGACCTCGGTGATCCTGTCGCCGTCACGGGTCACGATGAATCGCTCCCAAAAATCTTTCTTGTCGGAATCTTTTTCGAAATCATAGATCTGCTCGACGATGCCGTCGCTGTCATATTCGACATACTCAGGTGTTGTGGGGACATCTTCATCCTGCTTTTTTTCACCGTTCACCCAAGTGTAGGTAGTCAGTGTGGCAGCAGTCGATCTGAGCAAGCCGTCCTCTGTTTTTACCTCAGCAGAAACGATATTCTCGCTTTTGCTGACAGCATTCTGTCCGGGTGAAGCGTCCTCCACCTCGGTGATCACTTTCGTGTAATAGTGACTGCTGTCGTCGTATTGATATGTTCCTTTACTGACGACTTTCATCTCCGTTCTTTCAAAGGTGACTGTATCGGGTCTGCCGTTTTTGTATTCCACCGTTGTACCGGCGTCGGGGATCCCCTCCGTTTCGATACGGGTCACGGGCAGATCGCCCTCAAAGGTATACTCACACTTTGTTTGATCGGGATACTCCTCAACCTTACTGTATACCGTGTTGAACAGGGTGGGATAGGCTCTGTCATAGTCGATGGTCGTGGTGTTCAGCAACTCCCAACCTCTCCAATCGTTATCCTTAGAATAGCGCTTGACGCGGCTGACCAGATGATGAGGGGTGTCGGACGATTGATCGGCTGTCGCGGCGTTGGATGGAGTGGCATCGGTGGCGGTGCTGTCGGATGATGTGCGGCACGCGGTCAGGCTGAGTAAGATCGCGGCGATCAATAAGATGATAAGGCTCTTTTTCACGGTGATTCCCCCTGTCGATCAGAATCTGTTATCAGTATAACAGATTCGTGCCGATAATGCTATAGGATTTTGAGAGAAATATGCCGCATATCAAAAGCCCCTCGGATGGAGGGGCTGAGCTGTTATGATCGTTGTTTCATTTTCTTGATCACCGCGTGGTAGCGCAGCTTTTGCGCGCAGGTGTTGAGCGGATAGGACAGCACGCCGAGGGTGATGCCGACAGTGATGCCCAGCGGCCATGAGATATGCGTGCCCAGCAGTATACCGGTCAACGTAGCGAGGATCGGGAAGATGATCAGCCATAGCTTGTTGACCTTGTTCATCTCGGCGATCGGGTCGACGTCATCGCAGGTGTGGGGCGCGCGCTCGATGAAATCCGCCGCGCCCTTCGCGCCGGAGCAGGAACGAAAATCATCACTGCATTCCTTAGCGGCTTTCGCGTATTTTTGTTCGCTCAAAAGCATTTTGACCGTCCTTTTGATCCCCTCGGCAGAGTCGTCGTCAAGCATGACGCCCGCGCCGATCTCCTGCGTTCTGCGCGCCACGGCATTTTGCTCATCGGTCTGAGGATAGAGCGCCATCGGGGTCGCCATGTACAAGCTCTCGGATACGCTGTTCATGCCGCAGTGGGTAATGAAACCATCGGCTCTCGACAGCACCTCAAGCTGATCGACGCGCTCATACGTCTTGATGTTGTCGGGCAGGATGCCGAGCTTTTTCTCATCCATATACTGACCGCGTGAGATGATGACGTCGACATCCATGTCCCCGAGCGCCGTGATGCACTTCTGATAAAAATCGGGACGATCGTTGATGACCGTGCCCAGCGAGATATAGATCAGCGGACGCGCCTTGTCCTTTTGCGGCAAAAGCTCAGAGAATACGGACGGTCCGACAAAGTTATAATGACCCGTAAAGCTCTCGGCATAGGGCTGGAAACGCCGCGAGGTATAGACAACGGTATCGGTCTGATTATCGTTCTGCACCAGCTCCAGAGCGCTTTTGACCTCGTAGCCGTAGGGGCGCAGGGTCTTGAGCTCCTTATTGATCTTCGGCAGACCGAGGATCATGTCCTTTACTTCGGCATGGCTCTGCTTCATGTATTTTGACGAGAGCTGATTGAACGCGAAGGTGGAGGTGGAGCACACCATCGGAATGTGGTGCTTCCACGCGTTGAGCTTGCCCCAGAAGCACACCGCGTCGGTGTAAACGACGTCAGGGCGAAAGCTCTTAAACTCCTCTTCAAAAAAGCCGTTCATGTTCAAAGTAGTGCGGATATTCTGGATGGTCATTTCGGTCTTGGAGACGCTCATCAAGCGTGCCATTTGCTCCTCGTTCACCTCGGGCAGGTAAGAATCGCAGGAAATGAACTCAGCGCCTGTCTTTTCGATCTTTTCGCGGAATTCGTTGAAGGAATAGAAGCGTACGATATTACCGCGTTTGACAAGCTCTGCCGCAACGGGGAGCATAGGATTGGTGTGACCGTGAGCCGGAATACAGAAGAACGCGATTCTCTTCATTCGTCATCAGCCTCCCCGGGATCAAATACTGTGTGAAAGATTTCACTGAAGCATGCTTTGGGTGGGATCGCGACGCCGCGGTCAACGTCGCCGAGCAGGATCAGCGTATCGCCGGGGCGGATGTCGAAGATCTCCCGCGCCTGTTTGGGGATGACGATCTGACCCTTTTCGCCGACCGTCGCCGTCCACGCGTATTTTCCTTTCGGAGTTGCCATAGGATCACCTCATTGTTTGTATGTTTTTTATCATATCGACCGGTATAGCCGTCGGCAAAAGTATGATAAGTTATACAAATCATACCACAAAGGTGCGGAATTGTCAAGGGGATGGAATATATCGGAAAGGTTTCGGGAGGAGCAAGCCCCTCCCCTACGGTAAACGTTTCATCTGCTCCGTGTTTGGGTGGGATATATCGGAAGCGTTTCGGTGCGTCAGACACGCGTGTCCAAGCGCCGTACCCTACGGAAGGATTGATTTCTCCGCATTTGGGTGAGATATAATGAATAAGTCACGGGAGGGTCGAGCCCCTTCCCTACAACACTGCTTATCTGCATACAAAAACCGCTGCGTCATACAGACACGGCGGCTGGTTGCGATATAACTTCGATCGATCAATATTCGACCGGGAGTGAATCGACCTTGTACATCTCTTTGAACTTTTCTTCATCCTTTTTATTGCGGATGAGCATGATCTCGGTAAAATGTCCGTCGCGCTTGCTTTTGAAGCCTGCGACCTTCTCACCCGTGCAGATGGAACAGCGGATCACGGCTTTCTGCGCAGCCGGATCATAGGGCTCGACCTCGAAGCGGCTAACGGAATTGTGTTTGAACCACTTCATGCGATCACTCCTTTTCTACCGCGTCGGACACTGACTGCTCTTCTTCCTTTTTCTTCCGCTTAAAAAGGCGGAAAGTGCTGAACTCATGACGGTAGACGAAGTTGATCTGGATGCCATACAAGAGCAGATAGGTCAAAAAGTACACCCAGACCATCACCATGAACACACCTGCTAAGCTGCCGTATACCGAGGATACCGCGAAATGGCGCAGATAAATGACGATGCCGTAGGTGAGGATCTTCCACGCGATCGTGGTGAGCAGCATGCCCGGGAACAGCGCGCGGATGGTGGTGTAGGAGCGCTTGACCTTGTTACGCAAAAACAGCTTGAGCGCCCATGCCATCAACAGGGTTTGCAGCAGAAAAACCAGCAATTGCAGCAGCGCGATCACCAGCCAATGGATCTTCTGTCCGCCGCCCAGCAGCTCGGAGATCGAGGACGCTAAGAAGATGTTCGCCAGAACGACGAGCAGTCCGACCAGCAGGATCAGGAGCATGACGATGGTGTAGCCCATCGCGTAAATGCGCTTGAGCAGCCAGAACTTGTTGTTCGGGATACGGTAGACGCGCAGGATACCGTCGGTGATGCAGTACATGCCCTTGCCGGCTGACCACAGCATGATGATCGCCGTGATGATCGCGGTACCCGAGGTCGCCTTGTGGACGGATTCGACGATGTAATTCACCAGCTTGTCAGCATAAGGAAACGTGTCCTGAGCCGGGATCACGGAAAAATCCGACGCCTTGAGATCCTTGCCGGTCAGCAGCGAGAACAGTGAGAACGCGAACAGGATCAGGGGGATCGCGGACAGGATAAGAAAGAACGCGGATTGTCCCGCCAGCGCGGGGATGTTGTCACGGTAACTCTTGTCGAGGATGTATTTGATTTGTGTGAACAAAGAATGCTTCTTTTCCTTTCGGTTTTCCATTGCTTCACGCCTTTATTTCTATTTGCCGATTGTAGGCTTGTCATATTCTATTAACAGAATCATTTTATCATGTATGGCAATCGTTTTCAACCGCAAGTCCTTCATTTTTCACATATCATTCACAAAACCATCAAACTTTCGACATATCTGTGGTTTATCATATAATCACAGGTAAGATTTGTTCATGCTGAATCCCAATAAACAGCAAAACATCTGTTGCGGAATTCTCCGCCGCTATCTTATTAAAACGTTTTACCAAAAACCGGTATGTCATTTGCTAATCCCTTATTTTCATGAGATTTCCTATATTTTGCATTAAGACTCCTAACAATGCATGACAACTCCTTTTTGACAAAAGACCGCCCGATCATGGGCGGTCTTTGCCATTGTACGGAATCACAGCATCTCGTCCAATATCTCTGCGGCACAGCGGCAGAGTGCGGGACAGGGACGCTTTTTATAATACGCATCCGTGCGCTGTTCGGGGTCATTGCCCTCGACGGTCTGCACACCGCTGAGCAGCTCGCGGCAGATGATCGAGCCGTTCTTCTCTCGAAATCTTCTCGCAAATTCCTGCACACGGTGATAGTGCGCCTTTTTCGCGTCGGGATCGTCGGGGTCGGCATAGCCCTTGACCAGTCCGAGCACCATCACAGCGCCCGATACCGTGCCGCATACCTCGCGCAGTCTGCCCATTCCTCCGCCGAAGGAAGAGGAGAGCATAGCGGCGGTGCAGTCATCGAGCCCCGTCACATCGCCGAACGCGAGCACCACACTCTGGGCGCAGTTATAGCCGCGGCGGAAATTCTGTTCCGCGAGCTTGCCGTGGTCAATCATATCGTCGCCTCCTTGTGTTCTGTCACTATGATACAACAATCCGCGCGATAAGTCAAAAACTCCGAGGGCAGTTAAGTCCTCGGAGTTTGCGTTGTTTCGGTTGGATCATCACGGGATGACGTGTGTTCACCCTCGCGATACCGTGAAAATTATTTCAGGCTGTTCTGGATGGCGACAGCTACCGCGACGGTAGCGCCGACCATGGGGTTGTTGCCCATGCCGAGGAAGCCCATCATCTCAACGTGCGCAGGAACGGAGGAAGAACCTGCAAACTGAGCGTCAGAGTGCATACGACCCATGGTATCGGTCATGCCGTAGGAAGCAGGACCTGCCGCCATGTTGTCGGGATGCAGTGTACGACCTGTACCGCCGCCGGAAGCAACGGAGAAATACTTCTTGCCCTGCTCGTTGCATTCCTTCTTGTAGGTACCCGCGACAGGATGCTGGAAGCGAGTGGGGTTGGTGGAGTTACCGGTGATCGATACGTCAACGCCCTCGTTGTGCATGATCGCAACACCCTCACGCACGTCGTCAGCGCCGTAGCAGCGGACGTTAGCACGCTCGGTATCGGAATAGGGGATCTCTTTGACGATCTTCAGCTCGCCGGTGAAGTAATCGAACTGAGTCTGTACATAGGTAAAGCCGTTGATACGGGAGATGATCTGAGCGGCGTCTTTGCCCAGACCGTTGAGAATAACGCGCAGCGGCTGCTGACGAACCTTATTCGCGTTGCGGACGATACCGATCGCGCCCTCTGCGGCAGCAAAGGACTCGTGGCCCGCGAGGAACGCAAAGCACTTGGTGTCGTTAGAAAGCAGCATAGCGGCGAGGTTACCGTGGCCGATACCGACCTTGCGGTTCTCGGCAACAGAGCCGTCGATGCAGAAGCTCTGCAGACCGATACCGATATAGCGTGCGGCTTCTTCGGCGGACTTCACGCCTGCCTTCAACGCGATGGCAGCGCCTACACAGTAAGCCCAGCATACGTTCTCAAAGCAGATCGGCTGGATGCCCTTGGCGATCTCATAGGGATCGAAGCCGGCAGCCTTGCAGATCTCGCGCGCTTCTTCAACAGAAGCGATACCGTACTCAGCGAGTACGCCGTTGATTTTCTCTATACGTCTGTCGTAGTTTTCAAATAAAGCCATACTGTGCACCTCCCTTAGTCTTTACGCGGGTCGATATACTTCGCCGCGTTGTCCCACTGACCGTAGTGGCCCTTCGCCTTTTCGATCGCTTCGTTAGCGTCCATACCGGCCTTGATGAAATCCATCATCTTGCCGAAGCTGATGAACTCGTAGCCGATGATCTCGTTGTCCTTGTTCAGCGCGACCTGAGAGCAATAGCCCTCGGTCATCTCGAGGTAACGGGGACCCTTCTCACGGGTAGCGAACATGGTACCTACCTGAGAACGCAGACCCTTACCGAGATCCTCGAGGGAAGCGCCGACGAGCAGACCGCCCTCAGAGAAAGCGCTCTGGGTTCTGCCGTAAACGATCTGTAAGAACAGCTCGCGCATAGCGGTGTTGATCGCGTCGCAAACGAGGTCGGTGTTCAGCGCCTCTAAGAGCGTCTTGCCGATCAGGATCTCGGATGCCATCGCGGCGGAATGGGTCATGCCGGAGCAGCCGATGGTCTCGACCAGCGCCTCTTCGATGATACCTTCCTTAACGTTCAGTGTGAGCTTGCAGGCGCCCTGCTGGGGAGCGCACCAGCCGATACCGTGTGTGAAACCGGAAATATCCTTGATTTCTTTTGCCTGTACCCACTTGCCCTCTTCCGGGATGGGAGCAGGACCGTGATATGCACCCTTAGCGACCGGGCACATATTCGATACTTCTGCTGTGTAATACATAAGCTTTTCCTCCTTTAAGGTTTGATACAACAGCCGGATCAAACCGATCGGATGAATCCGACTATGCTTATGTTAATTATAGATGAACACAGCGCATAAGTCAATATCAATGTTGATGGAATTTGACGAAAAACGGTGTGTTTTTCACGATGATCGGGGTGGAGTAGATTTGGCAGGGATGGGGATGGTTTTGCTCCGCATTTGGCTGACATTATTCATTATTCAGTTTTCAGTCTTCAGTTTTCAGTTCGTATGCAAGTGAGAGATATCGAAAATGTTTCGGCACGGAGCAAGCGTCATCCCCTATGAGAAACGTTACTGCGGATTTGTTGGGTACGGCATTGATGACGCACCGCGGCAGGGCGTTGGTTTTTGAACCGCATCGGTTGATCGATCAATGCAAAAAGCGGAGCCGGACACGTGTGCTGTCCACGTATCCGCTCCGTTTTTGCCTTGGAATTGAACTTGTCTTCCCAATATAGGAGAAAAAGGTTGATTAATACACATTCTTCATATAAAATACGGCGATCGGGGTGATGTTGCCGAGTGCGTCCCTTGCCGTGACCGTCAGGGTGAAGTTATCGTTATAGGTCAGGCTCGTCACGGGGAGCTCCACCGAGCTGTCATCGATATAGCCTGTTGTGATCTGGAAATTCCCCGGCTCGGGGTTGACGTCGTCGAGATAGAATTTGCCGAAATCGCTACCGTAGACCGAGGCGGCGTACACCGAGCCCTCGATCCGGTATTGATACTGCACCGGCTCAGAGCCGAACGAGGATGACGCCTGCGCGATGATCTTACCGTCAACGTCTTTATTGATTGTCACGTCCGCGGTAAAGCTGTGAGAATACAGAGGATTACCGATCAAGGCACGCTGGATACGGGTCGCGTCGACCGCGTTCACTGTACCGTTCGCGTCATAATCGGCGAGGGATGTCAGTCGCGCACCGAAATGATTGCCGTAATGCTCGAACCACCAACTCGATTCATCTAAATCCCTCACGCCGATCAAATAGCGCTGGATCATCGTGACGTCAATGATCGTCAACTCGCCGTCCTTATCCGCGTCACCGAGCAGATCGACATTGGTTTCGGATTTCGCCCTGTTGATAAACACGTCGTGCAGATCAGCATAGCCCCTGCTCCACGCTTCTGTAATGCTGTAATAGGTGTCCTCGGCACAGTCATACACGCCGTAGCCGAAATCAAAGGGATAGCCCTCAGAGGAATAAATCACAGCATCGTCAAACACGCCGTAATAAAGTCCTTCTATCGGTATTAACGAACTTGACCTAACCAGTACCCAGTCGTGGGTATCGGCATTGCCGAATCGGGGATCGGCGTGGTAATAGACCTCCTCATAGGTGCAGCGCTCCTGCCAGCCGGGGAGATAACGTGTGAACGCAACCTCGTAAAGATTCCGCTTGATCTGCTGATCGGTCACAGGGATATACTCGGTAGAATCCTCCTGCGGCGGCTCGCAGGGATAGGCGCTGACATAGCCGTCGTACCAGCCCATATCGGTGCTGTCGCCGCCGTTATTGCCCGATGGGGTGAATTCGACGGTCATCCATCGGCTGTTGCAGCGTGAGATATAGTCGTTGCCCTCGCCCTCGGGGTAGAGCTTGGTCACCTCATCCAAGTCCTGAGAATAGGCGATCTTGAAGGGTGTGGAGGTGCTCAGGGTGACGTCGCGGATCACCCAATGATCGAATCCGCCGTACAGACGGTTGCGCTGACGGATTTGATAGTTATCGCCCTTGAAGACGATATAATAACCGCCGTCGGTCTCGTTGTCATTTGCGGCGCTTGCCGTAACGGCGAAGGCCGCCAGCAGCACAATAGTCAATAATAATGCAATTACTTTTTTCATGTTATTTCCTCCTTATTTTAGCCTTCCCCTTGAGGGGACGGAAACGTCAACGCAATGACAGCTGTTATTTGGATTTATTCTCGGTTGCTTATTAATATATATATTTCCTTTCTCGCGCCAGTTCATTGCCGTTTTGGTCATAAAAGACAAAAACATACTTTCCAACGGAGTTGATCAATCCTTCGGGGGTCTCGTAAACCACATCTGTTTGCCCCGATGCGGAGTCGAGGATATACGCGCAGTGAGAACGGTCGTACAGATCGGAACTGCCGATCAAGCTGTCATCGCTGTAAACCTTGCAATAAACACCGGTAACACCCACCATTAAGCTCGAATCGAATCGAGCGTAGGCCTCAACAGGAGCGCCCACCATGATGCCTCCCTCAGTAGGTGGGATAAGCCACGGTTCATCTCCTTCACCCGGCGGATCGGTCGGCTCCGGATCGTTCCACGGCGGATCAATAGGTTCGGTCGGGAGGACATGCGGCGGAGCATCCGGCTCGGTGGCAGGCTCTGTGATCGGGGTGGGAAAGTCCGATTCCGTTGCCTCGGGTTGCGGATTGGATGGGGCGCCGGGTGACGATGTCGCACTCGGGACGGTGGACGGATTGCGCCGTGACGGTGATCGCCCTGCGGCTCCGTTACCCTGCTCAGTCGGCAAGACTGTGGCAGAGGAACCGCCGCGCTCCGACGATGAGGTTCCCGTATCATCGGAAGCATCGGGGAAGAAAAAGTCACGGATGCGCTGTAATACGGATTTAGACTCGGTCGGTGCGGTGCCGTCCTGCTGATCGGGATCACCGCCGCCCCCTCCCTCGGTCGAAGAAGGGGTGATGATCTTGTGTTGGAAGGGAGCGACAGTGAGAGGGGTGTTATTGATATTTCCGAAAGAGAAATATATAATCAAGCTCAGCACGCTGACGAGAACCAGACTCGCCGCGGCAATGAACTGTTTACGGAACCGTACAAAAGGGATGAGCTTCTCCCTCTTCTTCTCAGGATCAAAAGTGAAGGTCTGCCCAGCGTCGGCTTTACAATAATCTGCCAGCATTTTATCCAGGCGTTCATCGCTGATCTTCTTCATCATAAAGCCTCCTTTTCAACAGTTTCTTCGCGGTGTTCAGGCGTGACTTGACCGTGCCCTCGGGGATGCCGAGCATCTCGGCGATCTCCTGCTGTGTGAACGAGCGAAAATAATATAACACAAGCACCAGACGATGCTTCTTCGGCAAAGCCTGCATCGCCGTATGCAGATCGATATACGCGTCGACTTCCTTTTCCTCGGCAGGGATCGAGCGAATAAAGCGCTCCTTTTCCTCCTGCGTGGCGAACACCGCTTTTGACGAATTGTATTTGAGCTTCTTCGAGTTCTTGTACAGATTCGCACAGATGGTGAACAGCCAGCTCTCAAAGCTGTATGAGGGACGGTACTGATCGATCCTGTCGAATGCACGCGCCCATGTATCTTGAAACAGATCCTCCGCGTCATGGATATTGCCGCAGAGCTTCATGCAAAAGCGCGTCAGCTGCGGCGAATACTCCGCCACATAGCGCTCAAAATCGGTCAAGTCCTCACCCCCCTGCTTGACCCTTACGAAAGCCTTTCAACCTGTATACAATTCAGCGGTCGAAAAGGTTCACTTTTTTCAGTCGGGATTGCTGCGTCTACGGATAAACCGCCTGCTCGCAATAACAATGTAATTGAATAGAAAAACAGCCCTAGCGTTAAGGGCTGTCGATGGTTATTGGATTTTTCTGCCGGAAGCAAGCTCAAAATGGTATTTGACGATGCCAAGGTCGAGCCTGACAAACGGACCGTTGGCGCTGACGCTGACGGACGGTGTGTCGCCGTCGAGGGTGAAGGTGAACTTTTGCTGATTCACCGCGGTGGGCGCGAGCAAGGCGGCTTCGACCCCCTCTTTGAACCAGTCCGGCATATCCTGTACATCGGTCACATCCGCAACGCTTTTGGAGCGGCGCGGACGGCCTTGATCGACGCCGTAGCCGACAGCGATCGTGAGCACGAGCTTTTCATCCTCCGCGATATCGGCAGTGACCTGTTTGCGCTTGAAGATGCCTGCCCAGCAGGTGTTCAGCCCCAACTGCTGCGCATACAGCACGAGCTGCTCACCAACATAGCCGCAGCGCTCGTCGAGCGTATCACTGCGCTTGCCGATCATTGCGATAAAGGCAGGCACATTGCTCCAACCCGTGAGCTTGGACGCCAGTCCGCCGAATACCGCGCCGGCAGGCTCGATATACTGCATGTGCAGATCGTATGCTTGATTGAGCTGTGCGATACGTTCTTTGAGCAAGGTCGCCGTATCGGGGTCGATGGGTTTCTTTTGGTAAGCGCGTACCGAGTGACGCGCGCGGAGAGCTTGCAGTTCTGTCATAATAGCACCTCTGTTTGATATTTGTGATTGATTTTGCGCGTCGGACAGGAATGTCAAATGAATTCGGAAAGCGTTGGGTATGCTTCGCGTTTGGGCGTCATGGTACGGACATGTTTCGGGAGGAGCCCCACTCCTACCGGCCTGTATTCCCTATAACGTAAAAAATCGCCCTCGTTACGGGCGATCTTCTACATTCTGTACGGTCGTTTAAAATCAAACGACTAAAAGCCTACGATGGGTGAAAACCCGAGCTGTGTCAGGATCTTTGCTTCTTTCAGCATCTGGTCGTCTTTGGCGAGCTTGTCGGTATAATACTGACCCAGCAAATTCAGCACGCCGTGTACCGCAGCGTAAACGATACCCATCTCGAACGGGCGGTTATACACTTTTGTTAATTCAATAACCCTCTCCACCGAAATGTAAAGCGTACCCAAACATTCTTCCTGATCGCTCGGATCGGCGATCACCTCGGGAGCCTCAATCGTGCTGACGCGTTTCGATTTAAACTTGTTCAGCATTTCGTTATCTACGAAATCCACATAAATATCGGTACGGCTGTCAAACTGTTCATACTCCAATGTCGCATGACAGCTGCGGCGCACCAACATACGTGTTCCAGAAGGGATCTTAATTGTAGTTTGAGGATTATTGATGATAACCTTTAGATTACTTGCCATGTTATCACACCCCATCTATGGTATTGACAGGATTATAACATACTGAGGTGAATTTGTCCACAATAAACAAAACAAAATGGAAACTTTGGCAAAAAGCGACATAAATCTTAAAGGTTTTTAGTGATTTTCACTGTCGAAAAACTGCGGTTTTCCTGCATTTCAAGCCATTTTTGAGCAAAGTAGACAGAATTTTTGATGAATAAACAACGCCGGTTTTCGAATGAATATGTACAATGATCGAATAGCAATGACAAAAAATATCATCTAATGGAAACCAACAAAAAGCCGACAGTCAAAATCATGACTGTCGGTCATATTTTATCATCGCGGCATCATCCGATAACAGTATGTCTATTCCCGGATCATTTGAGCATGAAGAAGAGCGAAAAGGTGCCCGGTCCGCAGTGGGAGGTGATAACGCAGCCCGCGGTGGATACGATGATCTCGTCGCATTGAATCAGCTTCTTGAGCTCCTTTTTGTAGCCCTTGATCTCCTTTTCGGTGAGATCACAGGTGGTGTGCAGGACGATGCGGCTCGTGTCGATTTGATCGCCGAACTCGGCGATACGATCCTTCATGTATTTGACGCGGCAAACCTCATCCTTGCCGCGATATTTCTTCGCTACGCTCATAGCGCCGTCCTTGACGACGATCGAGGGCTTGATATTCAGCAGGTTCGCGCCCAGCAGAGAAATACTCGAGCATCTGCCGCCCTTGTGCAGGAATTCGAGCTGGCTGAGCAAAAAGCCGCCGATGTTCTTCTCGGTCATATCACCGAGCGTCTCGGCAATATGCTTGGCGGAAATGCCCATGTCCCTGAGCTCGCAGGCACGCAGACAGAGCAGCATCATGCCGACGGACAGACAACGGCTGTCGACGACATAGATCTCCTGATCGAATTCGCCCGAGGCGATCACGGCGTTCTGGTAGGTAGACGACATATCGGCACAAAAGGCGATATGGACGATTTGGGTATATCCCTCATTCAAGATACCCTCAAAGAATTGACGGTACTCCTCGGGAGTAACCGCGGAGGTGGAGGGCAGCTGCTCACGCTCATCATAACGCTTGAGGATATACTCGGGCGTGATGTCTACGCCGTCGGTGAAGTCCTCGTCATCATACAAAACGTGGAGCGGCGCAACGCGGATATTGTATTTTTCAGCGATATCGGCAGGGATATCGGCGGTACTGTCGGTGGTAATGATCACTTTGTTCATCTTGCTACACCTTTCGTCTGCAATTAGATTGTAGAAATTTTAACATTTAGGTGAACTAATGTCAAGCGAATGAGAACGCATTGTTGCACAAAGATTAACGGTCGATCGATTCGTTAACTATGGAATGATGACAGTTTGTTTGTTACTCGCTTTGCTCGAGCAATTGATGCAATCCCTCAGCTTCGCTTTGCTCAGCAGCTCCCTTTACCAAAGGGAGCCTGTCATATCATAAGGGGCGGTCCGTGTGGAACGCCCCTTATGATACTTTTATTTCATTTCCTGATCGTCGCCGCTGATATCCTGCTTGAACTCCTCGTTCAGCTCGGGATAAGCGGAGAGCATGGGCTCGATCTTTGCGCCCTTTTTGCGGTCGAAATAATTCTTGGTGATCTTGGCGACCAGACCCGATAACGCCACCAGACAGATCAGGTTTGGCAGCGCCATCAAGCCATTGCAGGTGTCGCTGATGTCCCAGACGACCTGACTGTGGATGGTCGCCGATACCGCGATCAGCAGGACATAGAGCACCTTGAACACGGTGACGGGATACTTGCGGTTCTCCTCCTTCATAAAGCCGAAGAAGAACTCGACCGCCTTCTCGCCGTAGTACGACCACGCGATGATGGTGGTGAACGCGAACAGCGGCAGGATGATGGAGAAGGTCGCCGTGCCAAACGCGCCGAAGTTATCGGAGAACATCGACATGGACATGAACGAATCAAGGCCGTTCTGCGTCAGATCGAGCGCGTCAAAATAGTGCGCGTCGAAGGTGGTCAGGAACATCAAGGCGGTCAGGGTGCAGATGATGAAGGTGTCGAAGAAGATCTCGAACACGCCCCACAGACCCTGCTTGACGGGCTCACGGGTCTCGGACGCGGAGTGCGCGATGACTGAGGAACCTAAGCCGGCTTCGTTACTGAATACGCCGCGCGCCATACCCTTCTTGATAACGGTGGCAAAGGTGAAGCCCAAAATGCCGCCTCCGACAGCGTTGAAATTGAACGCCTTCGTGAAGATCATGGAAAACGCCTCGGGGATGCGGTAGTAGTGGGTGCAGATCGCGATCAGCGCCAGCACGATGAACAGCAGTGACATGAACGGCACCAGCATGGACGCGACCTTGCCGATACGCTTGATGCCGCCGATGATGATGATCGCGGCGATCGCGGCGACGACGATGCCGACGATCAGCTTGACTATCTCGGCATTCTCGGCGCCTGTCATTCGCGTGTACGCCTCCGACAAAGAGCCGGAGATCTTGTTGGTCTGCACGCCGCTCATACCGATGGCGGCAAGGATACAGAAGATCGAGGCGAGATACGCGAGCCACTTCCATTTCAAGCCATATGCGATGTAATAGAACGCGCCGCCTGCGAGGTTGCCCTTGCTGTCCTTTTTACGGAAGTACAGACCGAGCACGTTCTCCGAATAGTTGGTGACCATGCCGAAGAAGGCGGAGATCCACATCCACAGTACGGCGCCGGGTCCGCCCGAAAGGATTGCAGCGACAACGCCGATAATATTGCCGGTGCCGACTGTGCCGGAGATCGCGGTGGAAAACGCCTCGAACTGGGAGATCGAATTCACCCTGCCGTCAGCCTGCTTTTTCTTGCCGAGGCTCTTGATGGTCGGGACGATGGTGGTGTTGAGCGATTCGCCGAACTTGCGCACCTGTAAGCCTTTGGTACGGATGGTGAGCAAGAGACCGGTACCCAGAATCAGGATGATGGTCGGCCAGCCCCAAACGTAGCCGTTGATCACGCTGTTGGCTTTTTCAACTGTGCTGAGAAAACTTTCCCACATTTTATTATTTCCTCCTCAGTAATACAGATAGAATTGTGAATTATATGGCGGTTTATCAGCCTCCCTTTGGTAAAGGGAGGTGGGCTTGCCCAAAGGCAAGCTCGGAGGGATTGTACGAATTGACCGACCGAAGGGAGATACTCTGTTTTTATACTTTGCTGTAACATCAAGATAATAATATTGAGATACTCGCTTCACTCGAGCAATTATGCAATCCCTCAGTCGACATACGTCGACAGCTCCCTTTACCAAAGGGAGCCTTGGAAACACTCTTTTATCCAACAAAAAAACGGATCACAGCCGAAGCCGTGACCCGCGCGAAAAACGTTGTCAAAAAGCTCCGTCCTTTTGCCTGAGAGATTGACGCGCAAAACTGCGCGCTTGCCCCTTCGGCACCCGATCGATCGGGATTCTCCGGAGTGCCGTCCCCACGCAGTCAAGCCCATTATACTATATGTAAACAGGCTTTTCAGCATGATTCTGCCGGCACTTTTTCTTTTTTCGAATTATATTATAGCACTATCCCGACAAAATGCAATAGGTTTTTGTTGACTTTGGCAAATATTTGGCGGATAATTAACCCAATGTGAGATCATCAATTTGATCGGTTGAAATTGCCACAGGACTAAACACGCGTGTTTGCCCTTCGCAATGACTGTTTTGAATAGCAAGGAAACGATAGGAGATCGAGCCATGAAGCATTTTTATCCGACCTATTACCGTGAATTCCGCTGTATTGCCGCTGACTGTCCCGACAGCTGTTGTCAGGGCTGGGATGTGGTGATCGACAGCGAGACCGAACACTTTTACAACAGCGTGCAGGGGGAATTCGGCGAGAAGCTCAGAGAAGCGATCTATACCGATCCCGACGGCGACCGCGTTTTTCTCTTGGCGGATGAGAAGAAATGCCCCTTCTGGGGTGCGGATCGTCTGTGTGATATTTACCGTGAGCTGGGTAAGGAGCACCTGTGCGATACCTGCGCGCAGTTTCCGCGGATCACGATGGATTACACGACGTTCACGGAACACACGCTCGCCCTCGCCTGTCCCGAGGCGGCTCGGCTGATCCTGAGCGCCGATGACGCATATGTGGGTTTTGTCGATACCGACTGCGAAAGCTGCGAAGAATACGACGCGGATGTGATGCGCTTTTTGCTGACGGTAAGAGCTCGGGCGGCAATGCTCCTCACACAACCCATTCCACTTGCGGAGCGGTTCGAGAAGCTCAGATCATTCGCAGCAGAAGCGCAAAGGGAGCTGACGGGAGAGGTCGTCGAATACGAGCCTTTATCGCCCGATGTGTTTGAGAAATTGGAATTCATCGACGAAAGCAACCGTGAATGGATCGTACTGGCGGCAAAGGCTGAACCCGACCTATCACACAAGGAAGCGGAATTGACGCGGCTCGGGCTGTACTGGCTGTACCGCTACCTGCTCGACGCGATCGAACCCTATGACCTCATTTCACCGATACGGTTCCTCATCGATTCCGTCGGGATCGTTGGCAGCATGGCGCAAAAAAGCGGCGATGTGATCACCGCCGCGCAGACCTATTCCAAAGAGATCGAACAGAGCTATGAGAATATGGAGAAAATGCGGGAATCGCAAACATCCCCAAATATGAGTTAACGTAATAATGAGGCGGGTCGTCGAGGCACCGACCCCTACATGATCGATATTATCTCACTATCTCACACTCTACCGCTACGGTATCGCCGAGGGCGACATCGAAGAGCTCCTTGCCGTCCTGCACTGCCTTGCGGATCGAGAGGGTATCTCCCTCATGGGTCTGACCGGCATAGCGCACCTCGATCGCCTTGACGGGGCGCTCGCGCAGTTCTTTGACAGTGTAGGTGTTCATGATAAAGCGGATATACGACACGTTGTTGGTGTGCTGGACAAAGTCGATATCGCCCGACCGCACCAAAACGGTATCGATCTCCGTGAGCCCCTCGTGCTTTAAACGGCTGAACGAGATCTCTCGCTCGGGCGCTTCCACATGGGTTTCCGAGGTGATACCGACGTCGCGGATGCGGCGGATCTTCTGGGCGCTCAGATCGAGCGCGCACATTTCGATGCGCGAATAGACGCAGGTATTGCCCTGCTCATCCTTCAAGATCGTGTCGACCGTCATCTTCGCGCCCTTGGCGGATGAGATAAAGCTCTCGGCGGTGTAGCGCTCCTTCCAGAAAAATTCACGGTCGATCTCGACACGGTTGCGTGTAAAGATCCATACGCAGCCGTATTTTTTGCGCAGCGACACGCCGTCGATGCCCAGATCGCCCATCATCTCGGTGAGGTAATCCTGCACCAGATCAAAGGTGCCCTTTACCCCTAACTTAACATTGGAATCACAAATACTGGCGGCGATGACCGCCTCTTTTTTCAGTTTCATCATATCCCTCTTTTCGAAAAAAGCATATCACAAAACAGGATCTTTTTCAACAATAATCTTGCGTTTTTTCTGCTATCATCATCGTGGGCTTTTACGTGTTTATGCAGATTTCTTGACATATCCCTTATATTCATGTAGAATAACTTAGGCAAAAATCCAAGGGTATCACTCATTTGGGAGGAAGAACGATGGATATTTTAGAAAAATGTGAACGCTTCACGCTTGCTGACCAACTGCGCGATCAGGGGATCTATCCCTATTTTCACGCGCTGGAAACACGGCAGGATGTGGAGGTCATCATGGAGGGCAAACGCCGCATCATGCTCGGCTCCAATAACTATCTGGGTCTGACCACCGAGCCGACCGTGGTGGAGGCAGGCATCAAGGCGCTGGAGAAATACGGCTCCGGATGCTCGGGCTCGCGTTTCCTCAACGGCACGCTGAACATGCACCTCGAACTCGAATCCGAGCTTGCCGCCTTTGTCAACAAGGAAGAGTCGGTCACCTTCTCGACCGGCTTCCAGAGCAATCTGGGCATCATCAGCGCGATCGTCGGCAGGAATGATTATGTCGTTTGTGACCGCGAGAATCACGCGTCCATCTATGACGGCTGTCAGCTCAGCTTCGGCAGGATGGTGCGCTATAAGCATAACGATATGGAGGATCTGGAACGCATCCTCAAGAAGATCCCTGAATCCGCGGGTATCCTGATTGTCACCGACGGCGTGTTCTCGATGGGCGGCGATATCGCCAAGCTCCCTGAGATCTGCAAGCTCGCCGAGCAATACGGCGCGCGCGTCATGGTCGACGACGCGCACGGCTTAGGCGTGATCGGCGAAGGCGGCAGAGGTACCGCGAACTACTTTGGGCTGGAGGACAAGGTGGACATCATCATGGGCACCTTCTCAAAGTCGCTGGCATCTCTGGGCGGCTACATGGCGGCGTCACACACCGTGTGCGATTATGTGCGCCACAACTCGAGGCCGTTCATCTTCTCGGCGTCGATCCCTCCGGCATGCTGTGCGGTAGCGCTGACGGCACTCAGACACCTCAAGGCGCATCCCGAGCTGCCCGAAAAGCTCAACGCCCTGTCCGCTCACGCGCGCAAGGGTCTGCGTGAAGCAGGGCTGAAGATCCGCGAGAGCGAAACGCCGATCGTGCCTATCTACACCTATACGATGGAAAACACCCTGATCAAGGCGAAAGAGGTCTATGAGGCAGGCGTATATGTCAACCCCGTCCTGCCCCCTGCGACTGCTCCGAACGAATGTCTGCTGCGCACCAGCTACATGGCGACATTGACAGAGGAGCTGATCGATGAGGCGGTTGGCATCATCGCAAAGGTATTGTTGAACAATGAGTAACAAAAAACGAGTTGCCGTCGTCACGGGCGGCAGCAGCGGCATCGGCAGAGAAACGGCGCTGAGCCTGACAAAGCAGGGCTGCACCGTCTATGAGCTGTCACGCCGTGAAAACCCGCCCTACGGCGTACGGCACCTCTCTGCCGACGTCACCGATGAAGAGCAGGTGAAAAAAGCGATCGGGGAGATCATCACAAACGAGGGGCAGATCGATATATTAGTCAGCAACGCAGGCTACGGGATATCGGGCGCTGCCGAGATGACGCGATCTGCCGATTCACACGCGCAGCTGGAGCTGAACCTGTTCGGTACCGACAACGTCGTCCGTGCCGTGCTGCCCCATATGCGTAAGAGAGGGTGCGGACGGATCGTCTGCGTCAGCTCGATTGCCGGTATCCTGCCGATCCCGTTCCAGCTGTGGTACAGCGTGAGCAAGGCGGCGATCGCGGCGTATGTGCTGGCACTGCAAAACGAGATCCGCCCCTATGGGATCACCGTGTGCGCGGTACTGCCGGGCGATATCGCCACAGGCTTTACCGACGCAAGGCAAAAGGACGATTGCGATAACAGCAACTACGGCGAACGCGTGCGTCGATCCGTCGCCGTGATGGAAAAGGATGAACGCGGCGGTATGAGCCCCAAAAAGGCCGGCGACTACATTGCAAGGCTGGCAATCAAAAAGAATTCGCGTCCGCTCAAGGCGATCGGCTTCTCCTACAAGGCGATCACGGTGCTGGCAAAACTCCTGCCGCGCCGACTGTCGAATTATATCGTAGGCAAGCTCTACGCAAAGTAAAAGGAGCTTTTTCAAAACAACCGTCACCTTCCTCTCGGGAGGGGAAGGCTGATATAACTGCATCTGACATAAAAAAGGGCTTCCGTGCGGAAGCCCTGATTTTTTACTGTGTTCTGCTCGAGGCGCTCTCTTTGACCTCAATCCTGTTATCCTTGGGGGTATAATAGACACGGACAGACTTGCGCTTGGTCGCGCCGGCGTTGTTGTAGGCGGATTCTGCGAGTGGATGATCCTTGTCGATCTTGTCGGCGTACTCATACACCGCGATATCGTAGTTGCCCGCGGGCAGGAAGAAGGACGCGTAGGCTTCATTCTCCTTATCCGTGGTATAGCTGCAGGCGGCGGAGTATTCCTTTTTGCTCGATTTGTCGGTCATCACAATGGTGAACTGCGGACGATGGTCATCGTCATAGGCAGGGTTCGGTGACGCGGAAGAGGCAGGCGTGTTGCCCGGGTTCTTCTTGGACGCGCTTTGCTCCTGCTGTTCGGGTGCAGGTTCACGATCTTCCTCACCGGCATTGTTGTTCTGCACATGTTCCTGCCGAGGCGCAGCCTGCGCTGTATCCGCGGATCGGGAGGACGCCGGGGAATCACCCTTGCCGTCGGCACTGTCATCCTTATTGGCGGAAGACGCCGCTCGAGCTACCGCGGAGGATGTCACACGGGAATCAGCGGTCGCACTTTGATCGGCAGAAGCCGAATCGGGCGTAGCGCCGTTATCTTTATTGCCGCACGCCGTAAGAGATAATCCCATCAGCAGTACGAGTATCAATATGATCGGGATCAAACGTTTTTTCATATCAAATGCCTTTCTGTGATTCGGACTCGGTGACGGTCTCACCGGTCCAGTCGATGATGCCGCCGAACTCCTTGACGTTGGTATAGCCGAGGTTCGAGAGCTTTTGCGCCGCTTCTTTACTGCGTCTGCCGCTGCGGCAATAGACCAGGATCAGTTGGTTTTTGTCCTTCAGCGCACCGATCTCACTGTTACCGATGGTCTCGTTGGGGATGCAGATCGCGTTTGGGATGTGACCCGATTGAAACTCCTCCTCGGTGCGAACGTCGAGGATGATACAGTCCTTTTCGGTTTTCATCAGGCGAGCGGCTTCCTCAGGATCGATCTGTGTATAGGAGGCGTTCTCCTGCGCTGTCGCAGGCTGAGCCGCTGTGCCATTCTGCGCCGTACAGCCGCATAACGCGATACACAGCGCTGCCGTCAACCACAATAGAATCCGTTTCATGTTTTATCTCCGTAATCGATGAAGCGTCCGAGGTCGATGCGCACGATATCGTGGCTGACGTGGCGCTCACTGACAGGGATCATGTCCATATAGTCGCCGTAGAGGTAGGTCAGATATTGATCCCATTCCTTGGGAATGGGGAGCTTGGTGTCCTCAAAATCGACATAGACCGCTTCCTTGAGCCATTCCTCAGGGAAAGCGCCGCGCTCGACGTTGCGCCCCATGCTGTCGTACAGCATGCCGGTGTCTTTATTGCGGTAACGCTTCATGATGCCGTTCTGCATTTTTTCGAGGAGCGACAGGGGCAGGATCGCCTTGATGACGTCACCGATGAAGGAAACGAGCTTGTTGTTGGCGTCCATCGGCGTGCCGCGCCATTTGTTGAGCACCAACCAACGCAGTTGGGCGGTCATCTTCATGTGCAGGCGGCGTGCCGCTTTTTTATTGGATGTTTTATCCTGTGCTAACACATCTAAAAACACGCCGTTATGCAAGCCCTTGAAGCGCGCGGAGAACTCGGTGGAAAGGATAGTATCGTTGAGCCTGAGCTTGGTGAACGCGAAGTGATTCGCCTGTTCGGTATTCTGGTCGGTGATGTAGGGCGGCAGATCGGTTTTCAGCACACTGAGGAACTTTTCGTAATCGTCGCGGAGCATCATCACATCCGCGTCGTCGTCCCACGGGATAAAGCCCTTGTGACGTACCGCGCCGAGCAGGGAACCGCCGCCTAAGAAATATTTGATGCCGTTCTTGCGGCAGATGCGGTCGACCTCTTTGAGAAAGCCGAGCAGGGTATACTGTACCGCGCTGAGCTTGCCGTCGTAGGAATCGCTGAACATGAACACCCGGTCGGAGCCGTCATAGGCGTTCTTGGCGATCAAAAGCGCATCCTTGGCGCCCACAAGGGGCGTCCAGCCGAGCTGCTTGAGCTTGTCGCAGTTCACGGCGCAGCCATGCAACCGAACGCCGTCCTCCGCAATGCTCACATCGACACCGAACAGCTCCTCTGTCACGGCAGCGAGCATCAGAGGTGAGAGATCGCTGTCGTCACCGCCGACGTTGTACACGCCTCCTGCGTCACAGAGCAGCAGTCCGTAATACAGCGCGGTGAGCAGGTCGTTGATCGATACAAGCGTAGTTTTTCTGCCGTGAGGGGCAAAGGTGAGCGGTTGCTTCTGTGAGAGCGGAAAAAATAGCTTTTCAGTCGCCTCCAGCTCCGCAAAGGGTGCGATCAATGCTGCACAGCGCAGGGTCGTTACGGCAAAGCCGTGCATATGCGCCGCGCCTGCGAAGATATTCTCCACGCATTGGAGCATCATGGCGGTCGCATTGTTGAGCGCAAAGCCGGCGTCCGCATACTCGTTCTCGGCAAGAGACATCTCCCTGTCGGGTGTGCCGTAGACAGCGGCGGAGGACAGCAGGAGCGCCCTGCCGATCTGTGCCTCGGATAAGGCGGCACTCATACGCATCGCCCTGTCGATACAATCGGAAAACGCCGTTTCATCACAGCCTGCATAGCGCAAAAAGCCCACTTCGATATAGTAATCGACCGCGTCGAGCTCGTCGGGCTCTTTGACGCAGAAGCCGTCATCCTCGTAGAGGGTCGAAAACCTCTCCCCTACGCTGATCACCTGCATATCGAGGGCTTTTGTTTCATTCAGATATAACAAACTGTAGAGGATCGCGCGGTGCAGATCGCCGCCGCCGGAGACCGCTACGGTTTTTTGTTTGAGTTCATGGAGCGGCAGACGCTTGTCGCGCAGAACGGCAAGCGCCATATCCAGCTCATATTGATTGAGTTTGTTTTTAAGAGGCATGGTTCCTCCGATATTGATTGTGAGGCCCCTTTTCTAAGGAGCTGTCACCGAACGCTTGCGTTACGGTGACCGGGGGTTGACAAAATCACTACCATTTACTTGGCAACCCTCCGTCGCTTCGCGACACCTCCCTTAGGAAAGGGAGGCTATTATTCTTCCTCTAAGATCGCGACCGCGCGGCGGATGCCCTCTTTGAGGTCGATCTTCGGCTCCCAGCCGATAGCGCGGATACGCTTGTTGTCCATGATCTCGGGGGTGGGGTCGAGCGGTGAAGGCTCGGGCATCACTTCATCCTCGGGATTGGCGAACGCGAGCTTCATATGACGCTCGGGGAACACCTCACACGCTGCCTGCGCAAAGCCGCGGATGGTAGTGTTGGAGGCTTCGTTAGAAATGTTGTACGGCACGCAGTTCTCGCCGTCGAGCAGAACGTGCAGCATGGCGGTCACGGTGTCGGTGACATAGCAGAAGGAGCGGTTGGTCGCGCCGTTGCTCTTTAAAAGGATATCCTGTCCGCGGACGATGTTCGCGATGAACTGCGCCCATACGCGGTCGTCATCCAGACGGCTCGCGCCGAAGATGTAAGACGGGCGGACGATACGGATGTTCATATCATACTGCTTTGAGTAGCTCGCGGCTAAGGTCTCCGCGGCACGCTTGCCGATGGCATAGCAGTTCTTGTAGGAGGTGAAGTCAACGTAGCCGTTGTCGTCCTCTTCGATATACGGCTTGCCGGTATAAAGGGCACCGTAAACTTTTAAAGAAGAAACAATCAAAGAAGCTTCGCTTCCGCTTTTCTTTGCATAGTTCAGCGCGTTTTCCGTACCGCTGAGGTTGGCGCTGATGGTGCCGACAGGATCGCGCTCGAATTCGATGGCGCTCGCCTGAGACGCCGCGTGGATGACAAAATCCGCGCGCTCCGCCTCGATGGGCTCGGTGATGTCCTGTACGATCAGCTCGACGTCGTCACGCTCTAAGAGCTTGCCGAACTTCTTCTTTGCGAAATCTCCGAAGCGCTCGAGCGCCAAGACCTTGATATTATCGCCGTAGAGGTCGTTTCTCAAGAGAATACCGCAGGTCATATAGTAGCCGATGAAGCCGCCCGCGCCCGTGAGGAGCAGGGTCTTTCCTTTCAGCTTGTCCCACGAGATGGGCGCGTTCGCGATATCCTCTAAGTTGGTATAGATACTCTTTTTGACATAGTCCTTTACCTTATAATCCATACTTCAATTCCTCCTTGGCGAATTTCTTGTAATTCTCATAGTAATACTGAGAGCGCAGGGTGGTCAGATCCTCGGGGGTCGTAACCTTGATATTAAAACGCTCGCCGATGAAGATATGTACCTTTTCGCCCAGCTCGATGAACAGCTCGCTGGAGGAAACCGGCTCTAAAATACCGCGCTTGTACGCCTGATCATGCGCCCAGAGGATGCGCTCCATGGTGTAGCCCTGAGGCGCCTGGGTGATGTACATGGTCGAGCGCTGGTAGCTTTTGCCGCAGGTCTTGCCGTCCTCGGAATAGAGCAGGCTGTCGATGGACGGGGTGACGGGTACGGCGGTCTTGTGCTTTTTGGTCTCTAAGATACAGTTGGTGATCAGCTCCTCGGAGAGCATCGGGCGCACGCCGTCGCAGATCAGGATGATATCCTCGGGATCGCGTGAGAACTCGTGTGTCGCCACTACGCCGTTATGGATGGAATCAAAGCCGGTAGCGCCGCCGGGGACGATGGACTTGACCTTTTGCACGTTGAACTTCTCGATCAGCCCCTCGAGGTGATCGATCCAGTCCTCCTTACAGGCGACCACGATATGGTCGACCATCGGATGGTGCGCAAAATGCTCCATAGTGTGGATGATGATGGGCTTGCCGCCCACCTCTAAAAACTGCTTGGGCAGATCGACGGATTTCATCCTCGCGCCTTTACCGCCCGCAAATAACATCGCAGTAATCATAGTATTGTTCCTTTCCTTATCTCAATATGCAAAGGGCATAGTTATACATGGTTATTTTATCACATAACAGTCGGCATTGTCAACACACATGCATTGGTTGAGATTGCCGCGAGGCTAAAGCCCCTCGCAATGACTGTTTTGAAATAAAAAGGGACTCCGCAGAGCCCCCGTATCAGAAGAAAACGTTTTTGACAAAAATCTCGATCCCGATGAGGATCAGGATGATACCGCCGACCACCTCGGCATGCTTGAAAATACTGCCGAAGCGCTTGCCGATCCAAAGACCGAACAGGCAGATGACAAGGGTGACCGAGCCGATGATCACGGACGCCGTGAGCGCCGAGGGCAGCTCATAAGCGGCAAGGGTAAAGCCCACCGACAATGCGTCGATGCTGGTGGCGATCGCCTGCATCAGCAGGATCGGGACGGTCAGGCGGCGCGTTTGCTGTTCCTCGCCCCCACGCAAAGATTCGACGATCATTTTGATCCCGATGAACAGGAGCAGTCCGAGCGCAATATACGGCACAAAGCGCTCGATCACGCGAAACCACCCCATCAGTGTAGTGACCAGGAGCCAGCCGAGCATCGGCATCAGAAACTGGAAAACACTGTAAGCCCCTGCCACGCCGACGCATTTGAGCCGCCGCATGTGCGGTTCGCTCATGCCGTTGGCGATCGATACCGAGAAGGCGTCCATCGCCAGCCCGACGCCGAGTAATATGGAGTTGAAGAGAAACAGCCACATAAGATCACCGCTTGCTTTTCGAGATACAGATATTAAGCCACTGACAGTCGCGGCAGACCTCTTTGAGCCTGCCTGTTTTGATGATACTATCATATGCGCGGATATATAATTCATGCCATGAAAGGACAGAGTCGGTAGAAAGCGCCATCATTTCCAGCGCTCTTTGATCGATCCCCTGTACCTTTTCATCATGATCGCATACGCCGCCTTTGTTGTGCGGGCATTGCTCGCACAGGATATCACAGCCTTCGCAAAGAGTGATCGAGGGATCGTCACGCCGTAACGCTTCAATGACCGCGGTCATATGGCGGATGAACGCTTCACTGTAGCCCTTGCCCTCAAAGAAACGGATACACAGCGCGTGGTGGGGGCGGAGCAGAAACGGATTGCTCACAGGGTGACGACCTTTGAGAGGCGGTTGGAGAGGATCATGGCGAGCGCGATCTTCACCGCGTCGGGAATCAGGAACGGCACCACGCACAGCAGCAGCGATTCGCCGAGGTGCATTTTGGTCACGACCATGAACCAAACGGTACCGACCGCATAGCACAGCAGTACGCCGACTGCCATGGCGATCGTAAGCGGCAGCGCCCTGCGCTTCCATTTATCCGCTGCGAATCCGACGATGAGCGCCGTCAGGATAAAGCCGATGATATAGCCGCCCGTAGGACCGGCAAGGATCCCGATACCGCCCGACATTCCTGCGAATACAGGTACGCCGACCGCACCGAGCAGGATATAGATCAATACGCTGAGCGTGCCGCGTTTGACGCCGAGCATAGCGGCGGAAAGACAGATCGCGAAGGTCTGGAGGGTGATGGGCACCTCGCCGATGGGGATGCTGATGATGGAGCATACCGCGATCAGCGCGGTGAACATAGCGGTAAAGACCAGATCTTTGACCGCTGTGGGAGCTTTTTTGTTGTCATGGGTGTTTGCAGACATACTATCCCTCTTTTTGTTGATTTGTTGAACTGAAAGTATTATACGCTGTTTCATAAGGGAAGTCAAATACTCACCGCCGCGGCGGTTTTTGTATATGTTGAATAGAAAAGAGGCTCAAATATCGCCATAGTGCGGATTGCGTTTTGTCAATCTTTATGATATTATATAATATGTATAAAAATAAGCTAATACAACTATAAGTTTTTATCACTTTAACTAAGTAAAATGTGATAGATTCTGTAAGGAGGATCGCTATGGCTGACAGAAGCAAAGTCATTTTCGGCAACCAAATGAGCGCGAAAGACTATAAAAAAGCGCTCGAAAAAAAGAAAAGTTATCTCAGGCAATTCGGCGACGACAGCAAGGCGGCATATTCCGCCAAGCTGGTCGAAAACGCCACCCTGTACGAGCCATTGGGCGTGTATGATATCCGCGTGAACGAGGGCGAGGGTGAGATCCCCTTTGACACGGAGAAGGGGATCATCGTCGGCAACATCCGCATGGGCTTCGGTCACTACCGTATCTCGATCGCGATGGCGTCCGCCGCCAAGGCGCTGGGCTACACCCCCTACTGGATGGATCTGAACTCCTACAAGGACACCACCTGCACCAAGGTCATCGGCAAGCAGAACGACCTGTACAGCCTCGGCTCTCGCCTGAGCCAGAAATTCAGCTTGTTCAACAAGCTCGTATGGGAGCCGATGAACTACGAGGGCTTCCGTCAGCTGAGCTACAATGCCGCCGACCAGAAGAACGCCGAGCTGATGGCGCCGGTGTTCCACAGCGTTCCCAAGGACATTCCGCTGATCGGCACCCATGTATGGCCGGCTCAGGCGGCGCTGCACGCAGGCATGAAGCATGTGGTCAACGCCATCCCCGATAACTGGCCGATGGCGCTGCACCTCGCCGAGGGCGCTACCCACACCATCCAGACGCACCAGAGCTACATGGGCTACCGTATCCTCAACGGCTTCAAGAAAAAGGAAGTCCTCAACCCCATGCCGGCAAAGGATCTGGTCTATACAGGGCACTACATCGACCACGAGCTGGTCGCGAATATCGAGAAGGACTGTGACGCGCGACTCGAACGCAAGAAAAACGGCGAACCGATGCGCTTCCTCATGTCGATCGGCGGCGCGGGCGCACAGCGCGAGCTGTTCGCGGCAGTCATCCAATACCTGATGCCCGCCGTCAAGGCGAAGAAAGCCGCTCTCTATGTCAACGTGGGCGACTATAAGGCGGTATGGGATGAGCTGTGCCGCGATATCCCGGAGCTTGCCGAGCTCAGCACCACCCACTTCAACGACTGGGCGGATACCAACGCCTTTGCGCAGGACGCGATCGTCGGCAGTGTCGAGGGCGTGCACGCGTTCTGGCACGAGAACATCTTTGAAGCGGTGTACTGCACCAATCTGCTGATGCGTTCGGCGGATGTGCTGCTGACAAAGCCCAGTGAGCTTGCCTTCTATCCCATCCCCAAGCTCTTCTTAAAGCGTATCGGCGGCCACGAAAAGTGGGGCGCGATCCACTCCGCCGAGATGGGCGACGGCACGCTCGAGTGCGAGGATGTTCCGCATACCTTACAGATGGTCAAGCTGTTCCTCGAGGAAGAGGACACCCTCAAATACATGTGCGACCGCATCAAGGCGAACAAGGTCGCAGGGCTCTATGACGGCGCGTATGAGGTCGTCAAGCTCGCCATGGCGAAGAAATCGAAATAAAACACACATGGTACGCCCCCTCTGACGAGGGGACGCGCGGCGTCTTTTCCTGCCCCCTCTGACGAGGGGGCAGGCGGGCAGTCTCTCAGAAAGGAAATCCTGTTCTGTTCGCGGGGGAGAGATAACGCAACGTTACCGTTGCAATAACAATCTGCCTCAATCGAGCACGGAAGTATAGGGGCAACAGATATGAAACCATATCGCAAAACTAATGTTCCGTTAGCAAGCGAGCTGCGTCAGAATATGACGAAATACGAACGATTGCTTTGGTATCGCTTTCTGCGTTCCTGTCCGGTTCGTTTTCAGCGACAAAAGCCTATCGGAAGATATATCGTTGACTTCTATTGTGCCAAAGCAAGATTAGTCATCGAGCTCGACGGCTCGGGACACTACGAAGAGGCGCAAGAGCTTTACGACAGAAAACGTACCGCATATTTACAACGCATGGGGTTGAAAGAGGTCCGCTACACCAATCTGCAAATTGCCCGACAATTCAAAGAAGTATGTGAAGATATATACCATCACATTGAAAATGCAATAGAGGAAAACAACAAATCTGATACAGAAACGCCTGTCATGGGCAGAAAGGGTGAGTAACGGCTGATGTCGTTATCTCTCCCCCAACCCCCTCGTCAGAGGGGGCGGTATCAACATCTGCAAATCAATAAACCTCGGAGGTCAACATGAAACGATTAACCAAAAAACAAATGAGGATCTTTGCAGTCGGTCAGCTCGGATGGTCGACGCTCAGCGGTATCATCAGCGCGTGGTTCGTCACCTTCTACCTGCCCACACAGGTGGATATCGAAAACGGTGCGATCCAGTATATCGTGCCCGGTCTGGTAATCGGCGGCTTTTTGACCGTACTCGGTCTGATCACCGCCCTGTCCAGAGTATTCGACGCGATCACCGACCCGTGGATCGCCTCGCTCTCCGACCGCAGTAAGAATCCGCGCGGCAGGCGCATTCCCTTCATGCAGTACGCGGCAATTCCGCTGTCACTGGTGACCGTGCTGCTGTTCTGCGCGCCGATCAACGCGATCAGCTCGTGGAACATCGTGTGGATCTCGGTCTTCATCGTACTGTTCTACCTGTTCATGACCATGTACTGCACGCCGTATAATGCGCTGATCTCCGAATTCGGCAAGACGCAGGATGACCGCATGTATATCTCCACCGCGATCTCGCTGACCTTCTTCGGCGGCACGATGCTCGCGTATACCCCCTTTGTTTTTGCCGGCATGCTGCGCGGCTCGGTCGGCTTCGCGTGGAGCTACCGAATCTGCTTTATTGCGCTTGCGATCATCTCGTGCATCTGCATGCTGATCCCGACCTTCGCTCTCAATGAGAAGGAATTTGTTGAAACCAAGCCCTCCAACGTCAATATGCTCAAGTCGCTCTCCGCGACCTTCAAAAACAAAAACTTCCGCACCTTTGCCGGCTCCGACATCATGTACTGGGTAGGTCTGACCCTGTTCCAGACGGGTCTGCCGTTCTTTGTCAAGGTCAGCATGAAGCTCGACGAGAGCTTTACGATGTACTTCCTCGGCGGCATGACGGTGCTGTCCGCCTGCTTCTATCCGTTTGTTTCCAAGCTGGTCAAAAAGTTTGGTAAGAAAAAGCTCGTTATCTTCGGCTTCTTAGGGCTGGCGCTCGCGTATGTCATCACGGGTCTGATCGGCATCATCGGCACCACCGTGATCCCCGGCGTGGTATACGGCGTTGTGATCTGCCTGATCGCGGCGTTCCCGATGGCGCTGCTGGGTATTATTCCGCAGAGCATCGTCGCGGATGTTGCCGAGGCTGACGGCATTGAGACCGGCGAGAACCGCGAGGGCATGTTCTTTGCGGCACGTACCTTCGCGATGAAGTTCGGTCAGTCGCTTGCGATGCTGGTATTCACGTCGCTCGCGATCATCGGCACGACCCAGAACACCAACAGCAACGATATCACCGCCTCCGTCACCGGCATGATCTTAGTCGGTTTTGTCGCCGTGGCGTTCTGCGTGCTGGGCGCGATCATCCTGAGCTTTTACAATGAAAAGAAGGTCATGGAGACGATCGAGAAAAAGAAGAAGAAATAATCATTCTGCCCCTCTGACGGACACAGATGTCGCGAGGGGCAAAACTTTTACAGCCCCCTCTGACGAGGGGGCACGCGCGCAGTTGTTATGTTCGAGGTAGTTGTTTCGTGCGCAGGGGAGAGATAACGCAGCGTTACAGCAGCTGGAAAACACCTGACTCAATATGGCAAACAATGATGTTGCAACGCCCGATTGAGTCAATCGTTATTGCGCAACAATCACGTAACATTATCTCTCCCCCAACCCCCTCGTCAGAGGGGGCGGTATCAAACTTCCTGCCAACCAATACACTATCCGAAAAACGTATAAGAAGGTAATCCCCCTATGATCAAAAAAATCACCGGAAGTCAGGATATCTTTGTCCTGCAAACCGATCACACTACATATCTGTTCGCGATCACCCCGTCGGGGCATGCGGAGCATCTGTATTACGGCACGAGGATCGAGATCGAGAGCGCCGAGGATGTTGATTCTCTGCGGCAAAAGCGTGAGTTCGAGCCCGGCAACGCGATCGTCTATTCCGCGGATCATCCGACCACCGTACTTGAGGATATGTGTCTGGAATTTTCCGGTACGGGTCACGGCGATATCCGCGAGCCTTTCATCGAGCTCGTCCATGCGGACGGTTCACGTACGACAGACTTTTTGTATCGCGGCAGTGAGATCACAGACAGCAAGCCATCCCTATCCGGACTGCCCGGCTCCTACAATGCCGAGGGTACGACTGAGCACCTGTGCCTGACCTTCAAGGACGGCGCGCTCACGCTGGAGCTGCATTACTGCGTCTATCCCGAATGTGACGTCATCACCCGATGGACGAAGCTGAATAATGTCGGCGAGGACGCGGTCGAGCTCGAGCGATTGATGTCCACACAACTCGACCTGTATGAGGGCGAATGGCAGACAACCTCCTTTCACGGCGCATGGACGCGTGAAATGGAGAAAAGCACTGCCTCTGTTCCCCACGGAAAGTTCGTGATCGAAAGCCGCACCGGATGCTCCTCCAACCGCGCCAATCCCTTCTTCATGCTGCATCGAGGTGATGCGACAGAGGACAACGGCGCTGTGTACGGCTTCAACCTGATCTACAGCGGCAACCACTACGCCGCCGTCGAGATCAACGCCTACGGCAAGCCGCATATCGTGCAGGGCGTCAATCCCACGGGATTCCGTTTTATCCTCGAAAAGGGAGAGAGCTTCACCGCACCGGAAGCGGTGATGACCTATTCCGACAACGGTTTTTCCGGACAGAGCCGCAACATGCACCGCTTTGTCAAGGAGCATATCCTGCGCGGAGAATGGGCAAAAAAAGAACGCCCCATCCTGCTCAACTCGTGGGAGGCGTCCTACTTCAATATCAGCGAAAGCAATCTGGTATCCCTCGCCAAAGCAGGCCATGATATGGGCATGGAGCTGTTCGTCATGGACGACGGATGGTTCGGCGAACGCAGCGACGATACGCGCGCTTTAGGCGACTGGGATCCCAATCATAAAAAGCTCCCCGGGGGACTTAATCGCCTGAGCAAAAAAATCACCGACCTCGGTATGCAGTTCGGCATCTGGGTAGAACCGGAGATGATCAACGTCAACAGCCGTCTGTATGAACAGCACCCCGAGTGGGCGATGGCGATCGACGGCAGACTCCACAGCGAGGGTCGGCATCAACGGATCCTCGATCTGTGCAATCCCGAGGTATGCGACTTTTTGATCGACAAGATGAGCGAGGTGTTCTCCTCGGGCGAGATCAGCTATGTCAAATGGGACATGAACCGCATTTTCTCGGATGTGTACTCGCCGTATTTGCTCCCCAAACGGCAGGGTGAGACGGCGCACCGCTACATCCTCGGTTTATACAGGATCATGAACGCGCTGACAAAGCGCTTTCCGCATATCCTCTTTGAGGGCTGTGCCTCGGGCGGCAACCGTTTTGATCTGGGCATCCTGAGCTACTTTCCGCAGATATGGGGAAGCGACAACACCGACGCCGTCTGCCGCTCCCACATCCAGGAGGGCTACAGCTACGGCTATCCGCAGTGCTGCGTCGGCGCACACGTCTCGGGCTGTCCCAACCACCAGACATTACGCACCACACCGCTCGAAACGCGCTTCAATATCGCGGCGTTCGGTGCGCTGGGCTATGAACTGGACGTCGGCAAGATGTTCCGCTGGGACAAGGAGCATACACGCTTGCAGATCACGCTCTACAAGGTATGGCGCGACGTCCTGCAATACGGCGACTTTTACCGCATCCGATCGGGGAATGTGCATGAATGGATCTGTGTCAGCGACGACAGGACACGTGCTGTAGGCATGCTGATGCAGGAGAGTGTGGAGCCGAACACGCAGAATCACCGCTTCTTTTGCAAGGGGCTCGATCCCGACCGCACCTACCGCTTCCACAATATTTCGGGCAAGGTCAACATCAAGCTGTTCGGCAGCCTGATCAACACCATCTCCCCCATTCGTATCCGTCAGGACGGCATGCTCCACAACATCATCGCGCGGTTCATCAAGATGGGCGGTGAGGCGGATGATTACACTGCGAAGGGCAGTGTGCTGATGAACGCCGGTGTGGCGCTGAGACAACAGTTCTCCGGCACGGGATATAATGAAAACGTTCGCCTCTTCCCCGATTTTTCATCGAGGATGTATTTTATTGAGGCGGTGGAGTAGGAAATATAACTGCGAACCATTTCATCAGCCCCCTCGTCAGAGGGGGCGGTATAAACCTTTCTTCTCATTATAACAACAGCGGCACGGAATAATCCGTGCCGCTTCAGTTTGTCGAAAAAGTATATAAGTTAGGAACAGTACGTCTATCATC
>CAMJJL010000005.1 GCA_946406145.1 uncultured Clostridia bacterium
GCAGGCGAAAATCTACCGCTAACAACCAATTGGGGTTCAACTCTCTTCATCCTAAGATTCTCAAACTCAAGCCTTTCCTCTCGGGAGAGATTTTTGCTTGTGTGCAGGGCTGCAAAAGGATTTCCTCCATTATTTCCCCAGTGCTCTTCATAGAAGTACGATTCCCCATGCTCTTGAAAACGATCAACCCAATTGCTTATTACATGCCGATCAATTTCATATTTTCTTTCAAGTTCGTGTTTTGATATGTGTTCTTCCAAAAACTCTTTGACAACTTTGATCTTAAACTCAAGGTTAATCTTTCTCTTTTTCATATTTTCATCTCTTTATATACTGTAGCACAAAAAAGAAAGCAGACACTTTTTAGTGTCCACTTTCATTTTCACCTTCAAACTAAGCCGGTGAATTTTTAATATTTCGCAGTCCGATACCTGTGCTGTGAAGCGTTATGAATAAACACAGCTTGCCTCAAGCATCAAACGATATCAATCGCCGAAAGAAACGATATCCCAGCCGCCGTCGGCAGTGCGGGCAAGCCACCACGGATAATCCGTGTAATCGGAATTTGCCTTGAGGGTCGTCTCACCGACGTCCGTGGGCGTATGGAAATCCATCAGAAATTCCGCAACCTGTGTATACTTGGCGTCAGGATTGATCTCGTTCATTCTCGCAAGGTTTTCTTTGGTGACAGCTTCATCGCCGGCATAACGAATGCTTTTCAGATCAATATTTCCCCAGAAGGCGAATTGACACTTGATCTGGATCACAGCATTTTTCAGCTCATCCTCTTTATAGATCTCAGAGGAACCGTAATCGATTTTTACATCGCCGCCGGAATAAGCGCCGAGGTATTCTTCAAAGGTTATCCCTTTTGCGGTGATCTCCTTTGCCACGTCCGAGTTGTCAAGATAGCGGATATGCCAAGGCTCATAACCGTAACCGGTAATATGCTCTTCACCGTCAAGATAGCGGAGGATAAATCCGTAGTCGGCGAGCTTTTGATGGATCTTCGCCCAGATATCGGTATATTTTATCATGTTCTCGTTCTCGACAATATCCTTGCCGTCAACGATCAGATATAAATCGAGCGCCAGACCGGTATGATGTTCGGAATAGCCGGGTTTCGCGACGGTTTTTGCGGCGTAGTCAGCGCCGTATTCCTTGGTGAATTCGTCCATGATCCTCTGCTGGTCGGCAACGCTCCTGCGCGCAGAATCGAGGTCAACGAATACGCCTTCTTTTTCAAGGTCAGCTTTCAGTTTCAGATACGCGTCATATGCCTTTTTCTCAACCTCTACATCATCGCCGACGGAATTAGTCATGTGAACGGTTTCGAGTTGATTCTCCCAGTTCTCAGGCAGCGGATGCGTCTTGTTGACTAACGCCATATAATCAATACCGTCGGTTTTAGCGGCTTCAGTCGAAGCTTCAGTTACAGCTTCTGTAGAATTCGGTTCGGATGTCGGAGAGGGTTTATTGTTTTTGCAGGCAGATAATACCAGCGTAACCGTCAGACACAAACAAAGCAATATACTGATAATCGATATCTTTTTTATGGTTCGGTTCCTTTCCTTTTATCAAATATGATTCAGCGGTCTCAGAAAAAAGACCGTTGATCTCCGACAGAAATACGCTCAAAAAATGCGGAGTGGTCATACCGCGCGGTAGGGGCAGGGATTGGCTTCGCTGATCAGGAATTCGACTGTAGGGAACGCTGCGGCGAATTTGTCTTTCAGCGGCGCGATCACCACATCCTCGGTTGAGAAATGCCCTGCGTCGAACGCGGCAATACGGTGCTGCTTGGCATAGAGGTATTGGTGGTGCTTCAATTCCCCTGTCACAAAGGCGTCAAAGCCGTATTTGGCGGCAAGCTCCACGCCCTCGCCGCCGCCTCCGGAGGATACTGCCACGTGCGTGACCATGCCCTCGGTGAAGCGTACCGACGGCGCGTGCAGCTTTTCTTTGATGAACGCGGCGAACCGGTCGGCGGAACAGGACTCCATCGGCTCTCCGACCAAAAGAAAATCATCGGGATACAGGGTGGTGTTTTTCAGCTCCAAAGCCGCTCCCAAAGCGGTGTTCACACCCTGCTCGGCGCGATCGAGATCGGTGTGCAGGCACAGCGCCGCGACGTCGTATTTTGCGAGCAGATATTCCGCGTTGTCGGGACGGAGGGTTTGCAGGGGAGAGAAGATGACGGGGTGATGGCTGATGATCAGCTTCGCGCCCTTTTGATGCGCTTCTTCAACGACGTCGGGGGTGATGTCCAACGCGAGCAGAACACGGTCAACCTCCCACTCGGGTGAGCCGACCAAAAGCCCGACGTTATCCCATTGTGCCGCTGTTTCAAACGGCGCGATCTGTTGCGCGAACGCAACGATGTTATTCAGCTTCATGAAGCGCCTCCTCCAGTTGTTGTACGACAGGCAAAAGTGATTTTTCACCCTTGCTTTTGTTGTGCAGGTTTTGCAGACTGCGGTTGAGAAATCCGCGGCTGTTTTCCTCATGCAAATCGAGCTTTCCGACAAGAGCGGTGTAAGGATCACAGGGGGTAATCTTACGCGTGAAATGTGTTGACAGGACGGTGTAATACTTGCCGTCGTCGAGGACAGCCGCCTGCTGAATGATGGCAAAGCCGTTCTCATACAGCCATCGAATCAGGTCGTCGTGATGGGTCATCGGCTGGAGAACAAGGCGCTTTGCGCCGTCCTTCACCCACGGCGCGGCGATCAGGATGTCACGGATCAGCTCGCCGCCCATGCCTGCGATCACGATGTCGTCGACCTCGTCGGATGACACTTCTTTCAGTCCGTCCGACAATCGTGTTTGTATTTTTTCTGAAAAACCGAACTTTGCGATATTTTCCTGTGCCGATCGCAGGGGGAGGGGGTTGATATCGCAGGCGATCGCCGAGGGGATCTTTCCGCTTTGGCACAGTGCGATCGGCAGATAGCCGTGATCTGTCCCGATATCCGCAAGGCGGCTGCCTTCGCGCACATAATCGGCGCAAAGCGACAGCCGCCCCTTTGGTTTGAGTATTGACATTACGCGCCGACAGCCTTGTTCAGCGCGTCGACGAGCTTATCGGCGTCGGCGCCGTGTACCATGCACGCTTCCTCGATGCTCTCGCCGCGAGACGCGGGACAGCCCAGGCAGTGCATGCCCATCTGTAAAAACAGCGGAGCGGTAGACGGATATTTGTCCAGAACATCGCCGATGATAGCTTCTTTTGTGATCATATTATTACCTCCAAAAATCGTCATTGCGAGGAACCGAGCCTCCCTTTCCTAAGGGAGGCGGCTTGGACACGCGTGTCAAAGCCGGAGGGTTGCCGTCGCAAATCAAATATAGTCTGTACTTTGACAAGCCGATTATAACACACCGATCTCAAAAAAACAATAGCGGAACAACCGATTTTCAAAGCGGCAATGGTCAACCTGCATAAAAAGAGTTCGGATAGTTTGGATTGCCTAACGAACGAGGATATGATAAAATGAAATTGCGAAACAAAAGTTAATCAATTTTTCTGTGATAAGCGTGTATTTTTATTTCGGTAAAAACGCAGGCTCTATTACACGTATTATCATAGAGAGCATTTGGATTTTTGTTTCGCAGCAAAGTGGAGCTATGTGTTTTTCGTGCGTAGCTCGTCCTTGCGAGTTACGCATTTTTTTATATGCGGATTCGGACAAAGATTACTATTTTAATGAGGAGGAGCAGAAATGAATAACCGTAAAAAAATCGCAAGCCTGATTCTGTCTGTATTGTTATTGCTGAGCGTGTTCCATACCGTGCCGTTTACCGTATCGGCGGCAGAGAATGATGCATCTGCGCTTGGCGCAACACCGGATGAGGTTAACTCTGATTACAGCTATAATGTTCTTAACAACGGTACTGCAGAGATTACGAAGTATACAGGATCAGACGAGAGCATTACCCTTCCTTCGACTATCAACGGGTATACTGTCACGAGTATAGGAGGATATGCATTTGGGGGCAACACAGACTTAATGAGTGTATCTATCCCTGATTCTGTCATTAATATCGGTAATGCGGCGTTTAGAGACTGTTCAAATTTAGCAAATCTGATTATCCCTGACTCAGTTACTAATATATTTAGAAATGCGTTTTCCGGTACCGCTTGGTATGATAATCAACCGGATGGCTTGGTATATGCCGGAAAGACAGTTTACAGTATTAAGGGCGAGTGTCCGTCCGAGATACACATAAAAGAGGGCACGTTGGGTATCAGCGAAGGTGTGTTTGCAGAAAGAACCAATCTGTTGAGTGTAACGATCCCTAAATCTGTCGTAAATATAGGTGACATGGTGTTTTCCGGCTGTACTGGTCTTAAAGACATAGACGTTAGTGATGACAATCAAAAGTATGCATCCATAGACGGTGTGCTGTTCAATAAAGAATTAAGTGCTCTTATTTGTTATCCGGCAGGTAAGATTGACGATTATTACATCATTCCGGATTCCGTTTCGAATATAGTTGAAAATGCGTTTTTAGCCTGTACATCCCTAAAGAGTGTCGCAATCAGCAAAGGAATAACGAGTATAGGATATGCGGCATTTTATCACTGTTATTCTCTGGAAAGTGTCGATATTCCCGACACTGTAAAAAGCATAGGGAATTACGCGTTTAATAGCTGTAAGTCTTTGACAAGCATAACGATTCCCGACAGTGTTATGAGCATTGGTAATTATGCGTTTTGGAAGTGCAGCTCTCTGAATAATATTGACTTCGGCAACGGTGTCAGAAGTATTCGTTCTAATGCCTTTGATAATACGGCGTGGTACGATGATCAACCAGACGGTCTAATATATGCCGGTAAGGTGGTTTATCGGTATAAAGGCGAGTGCCCATCGACCGTTGTAATTAAGGATGGTACGCAGGGAATCGCCAGTGGAGCTTTCAACAACTGTTCATCTCTCACAAATATCACGATTCCCGATAGCGTGACAAGCGTCGGTGCTGCCTTTGCCAATACACCGTGGCTTAATAATCAGCCTGACGGTTTGGTTTACGCCGGAAAGGTAGCTTATCAATACAAAGGTCAGTGTCCTGCAGATGTTGTCATAAAAGACGGTACACTGGGTATAAGCGATTATGCTTTCCAAGACTGTGCATCAATGACGAGTATTACGATCCCTGATAGTGTGACGAACATCGGCACTTATTCGTTTTTCCGCTGTTCTTCCTTGGCAAATATTGATATTCCCGACAGTATGATAAGTATCGGCGAATTTGCATTCCGAGGCTGCGATTCGTTAACAGATGTTACTATTCCTGATTCGGTTAGTTTAATTGAAAATCATGCGTTAGGTTATGTTATGTCTGACAAAAAGCTTGATGGGTTCATCGTATACGGTAATCCCGGAACCGCAGCCGAGGCCTATGCGAAAGAGAACGGCTTTATCTTTGTCATTATCGGTCAAGAGCCGCCAACGCCGGCAATCAGCTTTACGCCAAAACACCCGTATGAATATATTGAGAATTATAATGGTTACTGGGCGTCGGAAAGCATAGATGAAACGGAGCATAAATATTTTGTATATTATTCTCCTTATTTCAATGTCGGAGACAAGCTGAGCATCACCTATCCGGATGAAAGAGGAACTGTCGATTATTTTTATGCTAACAGGAGTTTTGGATTTGCTGACGCAGATGGAAACATTATTTATTCGAGCGACGTAATAATGAGTGACGGCTACGGTTGGACGGTAGGCGGTGACAATACATTTACGATCACTTATGATAACATGTCAACTGAGGTTCCCGTGTCCTTGGTCAAACCGGAAGATGCTTCGCTTCGGTATATTCCAGCAAAGCCGTATGTTCTGATAGAAAATCGCGATGGCTACATGAACGGCGACCATTTCGTATACAATGTTCCGTCTTTGGAAAGAGGCGATCAAATCGTTGTTGATTACGGTGACAGAACAGTTACCTATACACGTCCGAGCGGCAAAGGTTTCTATGATGAAAACGGTCAGCCATTACCTGATTATGGCACCAAGAGCGATCAAAAGCATACTCCGTGGACGCTTGGCTCTAACAACTATTTCATCATCACTGCCGCAGGAAAAACAGCGATTGTGCCTGTGACGATCATTGAATATCCCGTTGAATCTATTGAATTCAAGCTTGCCGGTCCGATCGTTATGTATGAAAAACAGGATGGATACTATTATATGAGTGATGGCGAGTTCAGGGAAAGGCTTCAAGTTGACGAAAACGGTTACTATTACTATGACTACTCCAAGGGAGAACGGGAAAAGATATACACCGAGCCCGAGGGCTTCTACTATACCCAGGTTCCTCTATATAAAGACGGAAATCAGTTGATGATTCACAACAAAGACGGGAGCACAAAAACTCTGACTCAGCGCTTTATCTTTACGGAAGAGGATAACGGCTACTTCTTTGTCGATGAAAACGGAGATTATGACAGAAATGTCAGCTTTGATTGGGACGGTACATCCTTCAAGCTCGGCAGTGATAACCATATCACCGTAAAGTATTTGGATAATGAAACTACAATTCCTGTAACGGTAGTCAAAAACAATATAGAAAGTATCGAGTATCAGCCTGTCAAGCCTATCGTCTATAACCTTGACGATCCGAAGGATGTTTATGATTTTAGTGTCGGTCAAAAGTTAGGGTACTATTATAATGAACAAAAGATGCATGATACAGGCAGCGTATTGACTGCTCATTTCAAGAATGGTACTACTAAGAAGTATACATTTTACAGTATATCAAATATCATAGACGGAAAATTCAATCACGTATTAGGCGCACGTTTTTATGCCGTAGATGAAGAAGGCTCCGTCATTGGATACAGCTCTTTGACATTTGATTATAATACGTCCGACTGGATGCCGGGCAATACCTACTATATGACGGTGGGTTACCTCGGCGCAACTACACAGGTGCCGATCACGGTTATCAGCAAAACTGTGGAGGATCCCGTGATCGGCGACGCGGACGGCGACGGTGTGATCACACCGATGGACGTCACCCGGGTTCAGCAGTATCTTTCGACGATGACTACTGATGTTGATGAAGAAAACATGATGTACGCCGACGTTGATAAAAACGGTCGAATCGAAAGCATCGATACGACGTGGATCCTGCGTTATCTGGCAGGGATGGAGATCCCCTATACGATCGGTCAAGCATAATTTTTCTCATAGCAGAGGGCGTTTCCTCCTCTTGATGACAGCAAAAACGGAGCCTTGCGAATGCAGGGCTCCTTGTTGTTGGATCAAATAATGCAGGATTATACGGAAACGTCGCGGACAAGCAATGCTCGTCCCTGCGAGGACTCGGGGAACAATCAAAAGGTCAGAATTTGCATAGAAAAACAGCGTCCCGATTCGGAACGCTGCAAGCAATTATTCTTCTATTATTCAGCTTGTGCCGCTTCTTCGGCTTCTTTGCGCTTTGCAAAGCATTCGCTGCAATAGTAATCCTTGCCTTCCATCGGCTTAAATGGGATCTTTGCTTCGCCGCCACAGTCTGCACACACGGTCGTGTGCATCTCACGATTAGCCCTGATTGCATTTTTACGAGCAATACGGCAGTCCTTGCAGCGTTGGGGTTCGTTGACGAAACCTTTCTCTGCGTAGAACTCCTGCTCGCCGGCTGTGAATACGAACTCGTTTCCACAGTCCTTGCAACGGAGAATCTTGTCTTCGTACATAGCGTGTACCTCACTTTTTGGTATATATTTTACCCCGCGGCGGAGTTGCACCGTCTGAATTCTATTCGGGGTGTATTACCTTGAAAGCTTTTGACGTATACGGGTCTGTGCATTGTCAACTGATTTTAGGGAAATATTCAGCCGCTGTGCTATTTCCTTGTACGTATAGCCGGAAAGGTGCAAAATCGCTACTTTGTACTCGAGGTTTGAGAGGCTGTTTTTGAGGATGCGATGCAGGCTGTTGATATATTCCTTGGTCTCGACCATCTCGGAAAGTGAGGTCACGGTCGGATCAAAGGCAACTTCTGCGTCATCCTCGAGGGATATCATATTGCGAGTGGGGACAGCACGCTGTCGCGATGACGCGCGCATCATGGAGCGAAAGCGGTTCTCGACACAGGTCATCAGGTAATTCTTGAAGCTCATGCCCTTACTGCCGTTATAGGTGCGGCAGGCGGACAGCAGCGCCACCATGCCCTCTTGTATCATATCGCTGTCGTCTATATCCGTCGCCATACCGCGGTATTTTTTGGCGGCTGTTGAAATCAGCCCCAAATACCTTGACGCGATCATATCGAAGGCGTCGTCGTTTCCTGACAGGAAATCCTGCAGAAGTTCTTCGTCGGTCTGCCGCATATCACGGCACGCGGTAGGATCGTTCAGACATAGCACCTCACAATAGATTATCTAAAGTAAATTGTAATAAATATGCCGCCAAAAGTCAACAGGTTTTTCAAAATCAGTGGGGCGAAAGAATGACAAATAATTCACAATTTGACGCGTTTTGTGCATAATAAACAGTATTTTTTAACAATTTTTGGTTTGCAACATGGAAGAAGTATGTTATAATACAATTGCAGCTATTCGAACATAAAGGCGATAACCGATTACGGTGTTGTTTCGGGTTTTGTATTGACAAAATAGCTGTTGTAATTTGTCAACAAACGGCAAAAAAAGAAGGGTAAATTATGGTAGTAAAATGCAACAGCCTCGGATTATTCGGACTGAATACCTACGCAATCGAGATCGAAGCCGACCTCTCGCGCGGAATGGCGGCGTTTGACATCGTCGGACTGCCCGATACGGCAGTGAAGGAGAGCAGGGATCGTGTGCGTTCCGCAATGAAAAACTGCGGCTTTGAATTTCCGAATTCGCGCCTGATCCTCAACCTGGCGCCCGCCGATATCAAGAAGGAAGGTCCTTTGTATGATTTGCCGATCCTGATCACGGTGCTCAAGGCGACGCGACAGATCAACGCCAATACCGATGACAGCGCGTTTATCGGCGAGCTGTCGCTTTCGGGTGAGCTGCGCGGCGTCAACGGCGTGCTGCCGATGGCGATCGCCGCACGTGAACAGGGCTTGAAGAAGCTCTATGTCCCTGCCGTCAACGCCAACGAGGGAGCAGTGGTGGACGGGCTTGAGGTCTATCCCGTGACACATGTATTTGAGCTGATTGACCACTTGACGGGGCGCAGACAGATCGAGCCTTCCGTCTTTCAAAACAGCGATCAGCTGCCCGACAGCACGCTGGATTTCTCACAGGTGAAGGGTCAGGCGGAGGCGAAACGCGCGTTGGAGATCGCCGCTGCCGGCGGACACAACGTCCTCTTGATCGGCTCTCCCGGCGCCGGCAAAAGCATGCTCGCGAAACGCATGGTGACCATTCTGCCCGAGATGACCTTTGAGGAGACCATCGAGACGACCAAGATTCATTCGATCGCCGGTACCCTGCCCAAGGGCTCGGGGCTGATCACGATGCGGCCGTTTCGCTCACCCCACCACACGATCACCCGTGTAGGCATGACGGGCGGCGGTACCACTCCCAAGCCCGGTGAGATCTCGCTCGCGCATAACGGCGTGCTGTTCCTCGATGAGCTGCCCGAGTTTCAGCGAACGGCGTTGGAGGTGCTGCGCCAGCCGCTCGAGGACGGCGTGGTATCGATCTCTCGCGCTCACGGTACCTATACCTATCCCTCCGAGTTCATGTTGATCGCCGCGATGAATCCCTGTCCCTGCGGCTACTATAACCACCCGAAAAAGCAGTGCTCTTGCTCGGACGCGGCGGTGCATAAATACCTCAACCGCGTGTCGGGTCCCCTGCTCGACCGCATCGACATCCATATCGAGGTGCCGCCGGTGGAGTATGACGACCTGACCGCTAAAAGCGGCGAGGAACCCTCCGACGATATTCGCAGGCGCGTCAATGCCGCGCGCGCGATCCAGACGGAGCGATTTCAGCAATCGAAAACCAAGTGCAACGCGCATATCGAGGCGGCGATGTTTGAGGATGTCTGCCGGATCGATGACAAGGCGGATCGGATGCTGAAAACGGCGTTCGATAAGCTCGGCATGACGGCACGTGCCTATGACCGTATCATGAAGGTAGCGCGAACGATCGCCGACCTCGACCAAAGCGAGGTCATCCGCGCGCCGCACATCAGCGAGGCGATCCAGTACCGCTCCCTCGACAGAAAGTACTGGCATGAATAAGGGCGGTATTTGACGCAGCAAACCTTTATTGAATAAAACCGAAGCGACAAACAGGAGGTTATCCGATCAGCGGACAACCTCCTGTTTGTATTTTGTGGAATCAATCGATTATTTCAACGCTTTTTTCGGGCATACCTTGGTACATTCGTAGCATAAAATACATTCGGTGGCATTTTTTCGCTTGCGGCTGTTGTTGTCGACCTCGACGTCCATGGGGCAGACCTTTTTGCATTTGCCGCAGTGAACACATTTGCTTTCGTTGCATTTGACGCGGATGAGGGAAAAGTAGCTCATCGGTTTTAAGAAAACCGTGATCGGGCAGATGTATTTGCAGAAAGCGCGATTATCCTTGAAGGCGAACGCGAGAATGATTCCGACGGCATAATACAGGAGGTTGCCGCCGAGGAACAGCCAGAACATGATGCGCTCGAGGTTGCCGACGTGCGTCAGGAACAGCGCCGCGACAAGGATCAGCGAAGCGGCGAAGGTAAGGTAGCGGATGAAGCCGAGCTTTTTGCGCGGCGCCTGCGGCGTTTTATAAGGCAGCAGATCGAGGATCATTGCCGTCCAGCAGGCGTATCCGCACCATCCGCGTCCGAAGATCAGCGGACCGAAGATTTTGGCGACGGCATAATGGATGGTTGCCGCTTCAAAAACGCCTGTGAACAGGTAGTACCAAAACCCCTCGATCTGCATATTCTCATTGCAGATCAAACCGAGATAGACCAGCATATAGCTGCCCACTGCGAACTGGACGAATCGCCGCGCGTGTTTCCAACCGGCGATATAAAGCGCCAGTCCGACCGCGATACAGGTGCCGATATAGGAGAAGTTGAACAGATAAAAAAGATTATCCAGTGTCAGCCACAGTGTGATCGCGATCGCCTCAAACACGGCGAAGATGAGAAAAGCAGGAAGATATTTCTTCATAACAGGGTTCCTTTCATGGTGTTACCCCATCATTATAACCCAACTGATTCATCGGTGCAAGCTGATATCAATCATTGAAAAAGCAAATTTGCGGAAGTGCGGAAAATAAGCGGAATTGATTACAAAATAATTACATAAAAGAATAATAATTATAGAAAAAGCATACAGAGCGCTCCAATAAAAACATACAAAATCACTAAAAAAGATTACAAAAGTTATTTTCGGTTGACATTACGTCGTCTTTGTATTATCGTATTGTATAAGCAGAATAGGCTTAGTGTGCGGAATTGCACGCAAAAACAGAACCACTTGATTCATACGCGAGCTTATCGCGTGACATATATCGGAGCGTCTGCTCAGGGCGCCGCTTTTTGCGGCGGATGATGTGAGCGGATAAAAAACAGAAACGATAGAGCAGTTGTTAGGAAGTGTACAGATTTGGAAAAGATAGTTATCAACGGCGGAAGGCCTTTATTCGGCGAAGTGACCGTCAGCGGCGCAAAGAACGCGGCGGTGGCGATCATCCCTGCGGTAGTGCTGTGTGACGAGCCCTGCCGTATCGAGAATATCCCGAACATCTCCGACGTGTCACTGATCGCGAATATCCTGCAGGATATGGGCGCGATGGTGCGCAGAGTCGATAAGAATACGTTGGATATCGATCCGAGACCCATCAACACATGGGAGGCGACTCATGACGCGGTTCGCGGTATGCGCGCATCCTACTATCTGTTGGGCGCGTTGTTGGGACGTTTCCATAACGCTAAGGTCGCCCTGCCCGGCGGCTGTAACTTCGGTGTGCGTCCGATCGACCAGCATCTCAAGGGCTTTGCGATGATGGGCGCGCATAATGAGCTGGTCAACGGCGCTGTCATTGAGAGCACCACCTCGGGCACCTTCCACGGCGCGCGAGTGTATTTCGATACCGTATCGGTCGGCTCGACCATCAACCTGATGCTCGCCGCTGTCAAGGCGGAGGGTCAGACCATTCTTGAGAATGCCGCCAAGGAACCGCATATCGTTGATTTGGCGAACTTCCTCAACTCCATGGGCGCTAACATCCGCGGCGCCGGTACCGACGTTATCAAGATCCGCGGCGTGGATTATCTGCGCGGCGTCACCTATTCCATCATCCCCGACCAGATCGAGGCGGGCACCTATATGGCTGCCGCTGCCGCGACCAGAGGCAAGGTCACGATTCGCAACATCACACCGAAGCACCTTGAGAGCATCAGCTCCAAGCTGATGGAGATGGGCTGTGAAATCGAAGAATATGATGAGGCGGTCATCGTAGACGCGACCAAGCGTCCGCTCAACCGCGTCAACATCAAGACGATGCCTCATCCCGGCTTCCCGACCGACTGTCAGCCGCAGTTTGTCGCGCTGCTGTCCACCGTCAAGGGAACCTCCATTGTGAATGAGAGCGTGTGGGATAATCGTTATCAGTATGTCAGTGAGCTCGTCCGCATGGGCGCGAAGATCTCTGTCGAGGGCAGACTCGCGATCATTGAGGGCGGTAAGCTGACCGGCGCTCCCGTCAAGGCGACCGACCTGCGTGCAGGCGCGGCGATGGTGATTGCCGGACTGGTGGCAGACGGCACCACGAATATCTCGAACATCAATTATATTGAGCGCGGCTATTCGGATGTGGTCACCAAGTTCCAGAGTCTGGGCGCGGATATCAAGAAAATCTACCTCTCCGATCGCGATAATATCGCGACGACAGCTTAATCGAAGATTTTAAAAGCCACCTCAGGGTGGCTTTTCTAATGAGTAATGCATAAATAATACTGAAAAATAAACGGTGGGCGCTGCCCACACCGGATGGTAGTTTTAGAAGGGATCATTTTACATCAATGGCTAAAATCGTACCGCTCTTCTCATCGAGCAAGGGCAATTCCTATTACATACAGGGCAACGGCTCTGCGATATTGATCGACGCCGGCCGCAACCTCAAACAGCTTGAGCTGGCGCTTTCGGCAAACGAGCTTTCACTGCGCAGCGTCAGCGCGATCTTTGTCACACATGAGCACTCCGACCATATCAGCGCGCTTAAGGTGCTGCTCAAGCGCTATGATATTCCGCTCTATGCCTCTCGCGGCACGCTCGCGTATCTGGCGCAGAACGACAAGGTTCCTGCGACAGCGAGCTTGAACGTGATCGAGGATGGGATCGAGACGGATGACTTTCGCGTACAGCGCGTCGCGACCTCGCATGACGCGGCGGAGCCGTGCGGCTACTTTATCACCACGCCCGACGGCAGGAGGGTGAGCGTTGTGACCGACACGGGATACTTGACCGATGAAGCGCGTACGGCGATCTCCCGCTCCCATCTCGCGGTCGTTGAATCCAATCACGATATCGATATGCTCCGCGAGGGCATGTATCCGTATATCTTGAAGAAGCGGATCCTGTCCGATAACGGACATCTGAGCAATGCCGCCTGTGCTCAGGCGATGCCCGGTTTTGTCGGCGCAGGACTGACGCGGATCATCCTCGGACATTTGAGTGAGGAGAACAACACGCCGCATCTCGCGCTGAATGAAACGATCGATTCTCTCAACCGTGCCGGAATGGTGCTGAACGCCGACTATACACTCGACGTTGCCCCCGTCGTCACTAACGGAAAATCCGTGATATTTTGATGGTAGGGTGCGGTGATGTATCATATAACAGAAGGTAGTCTTTCGTAAAAAGGCAACCCTCCGACCAATTTGCCTCAGTCGGCAAATTGCCACCTCCCTTAGAAAAGGGAGGCTGATAAGCGTACCGTAAATAACAAAGCCCTTCAAAGGGTTCGGCGAGAGCAAGACCTCGCCCTACAGGAGTGATCTCTATATGCTTACGATCAACATCATCTGTGTCGGCAAGCTTAAGGAACGGTATTGGCGCGACGCGGTCGAAGAATACAGCAAGCGAATGAAGCCGTTGTGCAAACTGAATATCGTGGAACTCAGTGAAGAACGCATAGGCGATGACCCGTCAGACGCGCAGATCAGACATACGATCACTGCAGAGAGTGAGCGGATCATGCAAAAGCTCGGCAAGGGCGATCATGTGATCGCGATGTGCGTGGAGGGCAGGAACATCAGCTCCGAGGAGCTGTCGCAAAAGCTCGAGGACATCAGCATGACGCACAGCACAATCGATTTGATCATCGGCGGCAGCTGGGGACTGAGCGACGACCTCAAGGCGCGTGCGGATAGTAAGCTCAGCATGGGGAAGATGACCTTTCCGCATCAGCTGTGCCGCGTGATGCTGCTCGAACAGCTCTACCGAGCGTTCCAGATCTCCGGAGGAACCAAATATCATAAATAATGTTGACAACAAAGTAAAACATGCTATAATATAAATACAAGGAGCTATCCGATAGACGGTTAGCCCAATTGGTTTATGAAAAAATAACCGCGCTGGGCAAGAGGGCGGTTATTTTTTTATGGATAAAATGATACACATGATGATTAACAATGTAACGATCGTTGCATATTCCATTATCTTCACCCTCCTTTCCTGCTGCGTGTGAGCACAGAGCGGAGGGTATATGCCCTCCGATGTTGAGAGGGATAACCGCCTACCGTATATGGAGATAACTCCTTGCAGATCGATTATATCAAAACACACTTTGAGGGTAAATATATTTTCCTAAATTGTAATGAATTCGTAATAGTGATTACATATCAAGAAGCTATTTGGAGGTGAGAATATGGCATTTGACGGAATCATGATGACGATGGTGCGGCGCGAAATGAGCGACTTGCTGATCGGCTCGCGCGTCAGTCAGATTTATCAGCCGGCGCGCGATGAGCTGGTGGTTGCGTTTCGTACGCAGGACGGCGCCAAAAAGGTGCTGATCCGCCTGTCGGATGCGCCGCGTGTGCATATCTCCGCCTGCTCGATCGAAAATCCTCCCGTACCGCCGATGCTGTGTATGCTACTCAGAAAACGCCTCAGCGGCGCAAGGCTCAGCGATATCACCCAGCCGAAAAACGAGCGCGTATTGTGCCTGCATTTTGAGGCGATCAATGAGATCGGCGATCGTGAACAGCTGCGGCTGTATATCGAGATCATGGGACGCTACTCCAATGCCGTTCTCACCGACGGTGAGGACAGGGTCATCGACACGGTGCGGAGGATCGATTTCTCTGTATCCGAGGAGCGCGTCCTGCTCCCGAAGATGCCGTATGAGCTGCCCCGTATGCAGGATAAGCTGTGTATCGAAGAGTGCACGCCCGAAGAGATCGTCGAGCGGATCGAGGCGCTGGGCGGAGATGACCGCGCGGTGCTGAACACCATCCAAGGCACTTCGCCGATGGTCGCGCGTGAGATTTGTTTCCGCGCTGCGGACAGCGATATGCTCACGCAGGTGCAGGCGCTCAAAGAGATGGTCACATCCGGCAGGGGAGAGCCGACCTTGATCGATAAGGCAGACGGCTCGCCGATGGATTTTTGCTTTATGGATGTGCGCCAGTACGAGGGCGCGCTGAATGTCCGACATTTCGATACCTACAGCGAGCTGCTCGATACCTTCTTTTCCGACCGCGACCGTATCGCGCGGATGAAGGCGAAATCCGCCGATATCGGTAAGCTGCTGAGCAATACCATCGACCGCTTATCGCGCAAGATCAATCTGCAAAGAGCGGATCTAAAGAAGTGCGCCGACCGCGAACAACTGCGGATCAAGGGTGATCTCTTGCAGGCGAACCTGTACCGCATTGAGCGCGGAGCAAGCGCCGTAACCGTAGAGAATTTCTATGCCGAGAATAACGCGCCGCTCACCATCCGTCTCAATCCCACGATCTCGCCGGCGATGAACGCTCAGCGATTCTATAAAGCGTATAATAAGGCAAAGACGCGTGAAACAATGCTCACCGAGCAGATCGAAAAGGCGACGGAGGAGCTCAGCTACATAGAGAGCGTGCAGGATGAGTTGTCGCGCTGTGAAACGGAATCGGAGCTGTCTGCGATCCGCGCGGAGCTGAAAGAACAGGGATATCTCAAGGCGCAAAAGGGGAATGTCAAGCGCAAGGACAAGCCCCTGCCGCCGATCGAGTACACAAGCTCCGACGGATTCCGTATACTGGTCGGCAGGAACAATAAACAGAATGATCTTTTGACGCTGAAAACGGCGCAAAAGAACGATATGTGGCTGCATACCAAGGGCATCCACGGCACGCACGTCATCATCTGTGCCGAGGGAAAAGAGATCAGCGATACCGCGATCACGGAAGCGGCACAGATCGCCGCCGCTCACAGCAAGGGCAGGGACAGCACGCAGGTGCCGGTCGATTACACTCGCGTCAAAAACGTGAGTAAGCCGAACGGCGCTCTGCCAGGTAAGGTGATCTATGTGCACTATAACACGGTGTACGTCAAGCCGAACATACCATCCTGATGACAGGAGATACAGATGAATCAAGATTGTTGCTTTACAGAGGGAAAAGATTGGTTCCGATACCGAGCCGCTGCGATCATCGTCGAGGACGGATGCGTCCTGATGGTCGGAAACGAAAAGGAAGACTATCTCTATTCGGTCGGCGGCGGCGTCCATCACGGAGAAACAGCCCGGCAGGCGGTTTTACGCGAGACATTCGAGGAAACGGGTGTTCGGTATGAGATCGACCGGCTTGCCGTAGTTCACGAGAATTTTTGGAATGGTGACGGCGCCTATGACAAAGGCTTATCCTGTCACGAGATTTCGCTGTATTTCTTAATGAAACCGCGCGGCACACAGGAGCTGCACAGCGACAGCTATACGCACTTCAACGATAAAGAAAGCATGACTTGGGTACCGATCGATCAGCTGGATCAATATCGGTTCTATCCCACATTCCTGAAGGATTATCTCGACACGAAACACGATGCGGTCGAGCATATCGTTACCGATGAAAGAACAGTGAAATAAAAAACTATTTTGGTGATTTTATATGCACAAAAGAGGGAAGGTTTGTATACTTTGCCGATTTTGTGCATTTTTCTTTTTATTTTCTAATTCGGAAAATAATTGACTTTTCGATTTAGTATTATTATCGTAGGGTAATTTGAAAACACCCTGCATCAAATCATAGAGTATCGCCCTCGCGATACCCGCATTTCAGCTTTATTTCTCAGCAAAAAGCTGCAAAACACGGAGTTCAAAATGAGTATAGTATTGACTTTATTCAAAGTGCTCGGAGGACTGGGACTCTTCTTCCTCGGTATGAAGTACATGGGAGAAGGTCTGGAGCTTGCCGCGGGTAACAAGCTGCGTACCCTGCTCGAAAAGATCACCTCCAACCGATTCCTCGGTATGTTGGTCGGTCTGGCTGTCACCGCCGTGATCCAAAGCTCGTCGGCGACTGACGCGATGGTGGTCGGCTTCACCAATGCGGGTCTGATGGAGCTGTCACAGACGGTCGGTATCCTCTTTGGCGCAAAGATCGGTACCTGTGTGACCTCGGTGCTGTTGTCGTTTGACATCAAGAGCATTGTGCCGCTGTTCATCTTCCTCGGCGTCATCGTGATGATGTTCGCCAAGAAGAACAAGTATAAGTATTACGGTCAGATTTTAGCCGGCTTCGGTATCCTCTTCTTCGGCATGGATATGATGTCCGGCGCGCTCAAGACGCTGAATGAAAACGGTTTGATCGACACCATTCTGTCGAGCGTCAATAATCCTTTTGTCGGTATCCTGCTCGGTACGGCGGTTACCGCTGTGATCCAGAGCTCGTCCGCTTCGGTCGGTATTCTGATGGCGCTGGCTGCCGCGGGCGCGATCAATGTCGATCAGGCGATCTTCATTGTGTTCGGTATGAACCTCGGCGCGACGGTTCCGGCGTTCCTTTCCGCCGCAGGCGCAAAGCGCAACGCAAAGCAGGTCGCGGTGCTGAATATGCTGATCACTCTTTGCGGTGTGATCATCATGACGCCGTTGACGATGCTTCTCCCCGTAGCGGATACCATCCAAAAGCTGTTGCCTGCCAGTACCGCGGCGCAGATCTCGGCTGCTCATATCTTCTTTAACGTATCGATGACGATCATCCTGCTGCCGTTCTCGAACCTTTTGGTCAAGCTGACCCAGAAGATCCTGCCCTACGAGGAGGATCCGGAAAAGGACAAGATGGCGGTCGAATATATCGACAACCGTATCCTGACCACCCCTCCCATGGCGGTGCTGCAGTGTGAAAAAGAAGTCGCTCGCATGAGCCGTCTGGTACAGAAGAACTATAACCGCGCGATGATCGCGTTCTTCGATCGGGACAAGGAGTCGATCGACAAGGTGCTCGACAGAGAGAAGGTCATTGACTATCTCTCCAAGGAGATCACCGATTATATCGTGAAGATCAACGCGCTTGATTTGGATGACCACGACAGACAGATCGTCGCGGCGATGTACAGCGCGATCCAGGATCTGGAGCGTATCGGCGACCATGCCGAGAATATCGTCGAATATGTGCGCTACATCATCGAAAACAACCTTACTTTCTCCGATACGGCGATGGGTGAGATGCGTGATATCAGTGACAAGTGCCGCAGCCTGATGGAGCTGAGCTTTGCGATGTTCAACGCGCAGGGCGGTTCTCCCGAGCTGATCGAGCGTATCATTCTGGCGGAGGACAGCGTGGATGACTGCAAGGATGATTACAAGCAGAACCACATTCAGCGCATGAACAAGGGTGAGTGTAACGCCGAGGCAGGTACGACCTTCCTGAACATGCTGATCGATATCGAGCGTATCGGCGACCATGCGATCAACGTAGCATTCGCGATCCCGAACAGACAGAAGAGTGTCATCACTGCCGCTGTCTGATCCATATGATAAATAATGCCGACGGCGAGTCTCCTCACCGTCGGCTTTTCCTATGCTGATTTGATTCTTAAAGTCCGCAGATAAGCTTTTTGCTCCGCTGTGATACGGTAGCTCTCGATCGCTTTTTGAATCGTTTTGTTATGTACCCACGGCGCTAACCGACGCCCGGTCAGATAGGGCAGGATGGCGTCATACTGCTTGGCAAGAGCGGTAGCAAAATACCATGCCTGCATCATCCTGACGTAGTATTCTTCGTTGTATACTGCGGCGACCATGGCAGGATATTGATCGTCAAAGCGGTCATCGAGAAAATAGTTCATCAGACAGAGGATGCCGAAGCGCACGGTGTAGGGGTGGTCGTCCTTGAGCCACTTTTCGATATGCGGCAGGAGCTTTTCGGGCGCTTTGTCGAATGCCTTGATACGGATGGAATCGGTCAGCGCCCAGCTGTTGAGATAGGGGAGAAGGCGCTCGGTTGCCAACAGCCCTTTGTCAAAATCCTTTTCATATCCGATCAGAAAGGCGTGCAACTGATACTCTTCAAAGTATTCATGCGGAAGGACAGAGAGAAACTTTTCCGTTTCATCCGATCCTTTCAGCTCCTTGGCAAGGGCTCGGAGCGCGGGGATCCGTATGCCGATGATGGTATCGGGATCGACCGTGGGATTCAGCTTTGCGGAAAACGCCTGATAGTCCTTATCCTGTAAGCTGAACAAACGTGTTTGAATATCCGTCATGATTTTCCTAATTTCAAGTAATCATGCGCCGCGGTAGCCGCCTGAGCGCCGTCGGAGCAGGCGGTGACGATCTGGCGCAGGGATTTTTGACGCGTATCGCCCGCGGCAAACAGTCCGGGGGTCTTGGTGCGCATCTCGCTGTCGGTGAGAAGATAGCCGTTGTCGTCCAGCTCGGCAAGGTCGGAAAAAACATCGTTGTCGGGGATCAGACCGATCGCCTCAAATACGCCGTTGACGGCGAGATCGGTTTCCTCACCACTGTCAATGTTTTTGATCTTCAGCGCAGTGACAAGGCGGTCGCCCTTGATCTCTACGGGGATATGGCGCGGCATGAGGTGGATGTTGTCGATATGCTCGAGCTTATCCAGATAGCTCTTGGTCGCGGTGGGGTAGTCGCGGCGGAAGATCAAATAGACTTCTTCACAGAGGTTGGACAGATAGATCGCGTCGCCCAGCGCCGAGTTGCCCGCGCCGATGACGGCTGTTTTCTTTTTGCGGAAGAAGCCGCCGTCGCATACCGCGCACCAGCTGATACCGCGTCCGCGGAATTCGTCCTCACCCGGGATGCCCAGCTCTCTGCGGCGCACACCGTTGGCGATGATGACGGCTTTGGACTGATAGCTGTCGCTGTCGGTCGTGACAGTGAAAACATCATCCTCCTTGGTCAGGCTTTGCACCTGCGCGGAAAGGCTCTCTACTCCCAGTGCATCGACCTGTGCCTTGATGTCGGCGGCAAGCTGAAAGCCGTCAATCTCTTGATAGGAAGGATAGTTTTCGATTTTAGCGGTAAGCGCCGCCTGTCCGCCGAAGCCTGCTTTTTCGATGATCAGCGTAGACAGTCCCGAACGCGCGGCATAGATTGCGGCGGTCATACCTGCGACACCGCCTCCGATGATGATCAGATCGTACATAGTCAACACTCCTTTATGGATTGTTTTATTATTTGAATAAGTTCATAAATTATTGATAGACTTTGCGGATATAATATGCTATAATCAGCTCAAAAATATGATGGAGGTACTCATTATGGCAGTAGAGCATTTAAATGACAGTAATTTTGCTGAGAAAATCAAGAGCGGCGTCACGCTGGTCGACTTCTTCGCGACATGGTGCGGCCCGTGCAAGATGCTGACCCCCACGGTCGAAGAGATCGGCGCTGAGAGCGACGGTTCCTACGCGGTGTACAAGGTCGACATCGACGAGTGCGGCGATATCGCGATGGAGTACGGCATCATGAGCGTTCCGACTCTGATCGTCTTCAAGGACGGCGCAGAGGCGGCACGTATGATCGGCGTACAGCCCAAGACCGCGATCCTCGAAGCGATCGCAAAAGCAAAATAAGCTCATTGATAAAGGCACCCACTGTGATGACGCAGTGGGTGTTTTTTGCTTTACGCTTCGTTATAATGGAAGTATTGTTTGATGGCGGCAAAGGACTTGTCCGAGACAACATGCTCCATGCGGCACGCGTCCTGCGAGGCGGTTTCTTCATCGACGCCCATCTCCATCAGCATCTTGGTGAGGTATCTGTGACGTTCATAGATCTTTTCGGCGACCTCTTTACCGGTTTCGGTCAGGCTCAGACCGCCGCCGTCGCCAACCTCGACAAAGCCGCCGTTGCGCAGCAGTCCGATCGCGCGGCTGACGGAGGGCTTGGAGTAGCCCATGTGCTCGCCCACGTCGATCGCACGGACAAAGCTCTTTTCCTTCGATAATATCAAGATCGTTTCCAGATACATTTCGCCGGATTCCTGTAATTTCATGTTTTGTCCTCCATTGAATTGATGTTCTGCGGTGTGGTTTGTCTTATTCTACCATACACGATTGCAAAAATCAATCATGCTTTTTGGATTTGAGGATCGTTGTCTTTGCGTAAGAAAAAAGAGGCTGCGGTGTGCAGCCTCTTTGTTGTGTATGGATTTACGCGATCTCTTCGGTCTTGTAGATGAACTTGACTTCGCCGTCCATCTGATCGGTCAGACCGGAGTAGGACTTGTAGTGCTTGGCAACATCGGCGGTCGCTTTCAGGCGGGTGGCGATCTTGCTCAGGTCGCTGTCTTTCAGAGAAGTGATCTTGCTGATACCCTCGGTGTTGAAGGTTTTCAGGCCCTCGTTCAGCGTCATCGCGCCGTCGCGCAGTAACGTCACGCCCTCGGTCAGAGCGGGTACTCCGTTCTTGAGGGTGAGGATACCGTCGGTCAGTTGTGACGCTCCCTCGCTGAGCGATTGTGTGCCTGAATGGAGCTGTGACGCGCCTGCGCTGAGATCGGCGGCTCCGCTGCGGAGGGTGGAGGTGCCGCTGTGGAGCTGTGACGCGCCGCCCGTTGCCGCGCCTACGCCGTTGGTGTAATCCTTCAAGCCTGAGTTGAAGGTACCGTAGCTGTCGAGCTGTGCTTTGAGCGCGAGGATCTTCTCTCTGCCTTCCTTGGCGCTTTGGAGCGCGTCAGAGATCGCCTTCTGTACCTCGTCGCTCTGCATGTTCTCGTCGATCAGTGCCGCGATCTTCGCGTCAACGGTGGAGGTGATGGTCGCCTGTACCGCGTCACTCTGCATATTCTGATCGGTGAGAGCGGCGATGGTCGCCTGTGTGCTGTCGGAGTTCATCTGCGCTTCGATCGCGCCTGCAACCTGTGCCTGCGTCGCTTCATCGACCATGCCTGCGGCTGTTGCCGCGTTGTATTCGTCTACGCTGTAGCCCAGATTGGCTATCACGGCGGCGGTGACCTGATCATGCACGCCGGCGGTGACCTGCGCCGTTACATTCTCTCTGACGGCGGCGGTAACAGCGGCGGTGACGGCGTCACGGTTCGCTTCTACGCTTGCGGTTACCTTTTCCTTTGCGGCGGCGGTCGCCTGTGCCTTGACGTTATCGTCGGAGAGCTTCTCCACGAGTTGATCGAGTACGGCGGCATAATTATCCTTTGTCAGCTCGGGAACCTCCAGACCGGCGCTCTGCAGTGAGGTGCGCGCGGTGGAGAGCAGGGCGGAGAAGGTGGCGTTGCTGCCGTCGGTCAGCTTGGAGCTGTTGAGGTCGAGGGTGTTCAAGCCGCTGTACAGATCGAGTGCGCCGTTGTCCAGTGTGATACTGCCTGCGCTCAACGTCGCCGCGCCGTTATCCAGAGCGCCTGCGCCGCTGTTGACCTGCTTCGCGCCGTCGTTGAGCTGTACGGAGCCGTCATAGAGAGCGTCAACGCCCGAGGTCAGTGTGCCGGAGCTTTCGAGCAGGGTATTCAGACCGCTGTACAGCTGTGAGGAGCCGTCGATCAGCGCCGACATCGCGGAGTCGAGCTTGTCGAGAGAGTTGTTCAGATCCTTGATGCTGTCGATCTTGTCCGTGCCGAGCTTGTCGAACAGACCGTTCGCTGCAATGGTGACGGTCGTGCCGAGCTTGAAGTTGTCGGTATGGGCGGTGATCTCAAAGTAGTCGGGGATCTCGGCGGTGTCGCGGCTCAGTCCCAGATCGTGCTGTAAGCCCGGGAACGCGATACCGGCTACGATGATGCGGTCGCCGTCGGAAACAACCTTGCCGTTGGTGACTTTGACATCGCTGAAAGAGGCGCTGTCGAGGAACAGTCCCGACAGCATGAAGAACGGCACATAGATGCGCTCTTCTTTGCCGTCTATCTCAACATTTTCGTATTGGTTGTTGGTGTAGTCAAAGCGGATGGTGACGTCGCCGCTCTTGCCGGCGATCTCGTCGGGAGTGACAACCTTGCCGTCGAGGGTGTAGGTGAGGGACAGATCGACGGGCAGCTTTTCAGTGCCCTTTCCCTGAATATAGAGATCCTCTCCGTCCGCCTGCCATATGCGCATGTTGTCGCTGTCCATCGTAAAGGAAGCGTCGGTTTTGACATTTTCGATATCGCCGAGAGCGGCGACGTCCTTGATGACGTCGGCCTTGCTGTTGTTCTTGATCCAGTCGCTGACGATGATCTTGTCTACCGTACCGTCCGCCTGTGCCATGACATACACGGTCTCGTCCTTAAAGAGCGGCGCTTCATCGGCAGTCGCCTTATCTTCGTCTGCTTTGAGGCTGATACCCTTGAGCGACAGGGCGAATACGCCCATCAATGAGGTCGACAGAGCGATCGTCAAGCAAAGGATGATGCTCATCAGTTTGATCAGTCTTTTCATAATAACTCTCCTTTATTTCTATTATACTATCTAAACTCAATTTGTTTGATCAAATATATTCATCTTTTCCTGACGCATTTGCGCATCCCCATCGTGGTGTAGCAGATGGGCTTGTCACAGAGCAGCAGCAGCGCCGGCAGGATGAAGATGACCATCAGCATACTGATCACGGCGCCGCGCGCGAGCAGCATGCACATGGAGCTGATGATGTCGATGTCGGAGTAGACCGCTACGCCGAAGGTCGCCGCGAATAAGCCGATTCCGCTGACGAGGATGGAGGGGATGGAGGCGGTGAGGGTCGTACGCATGGCTTCCTTTTTCTCTACGCCTGAGAGTCGCTCCGATTTGTAGCGCGTCGTCATGAGTATCGCGTAGTCGACGGTTGCGCCTAGCTGGATCGTGCTGATACAGATGGGTGCGATGAACGGCAGTGACTCGCCGAAGTAGTGGGGCAGACCGAGGTTGATGAAGATCGCGAGCTCGATGACGGAGATCAGGATGAACGGCAGACTGATACTGCGTTCCACCAGCGCGATGATGACAAAGATCGCGATGATCGAGATCAGGTTGACGACCTCAAAATCGTGACCCGTGGTGTCGATCATATCCTTCATGCACGGCGCCTCGCCGATGAGCATTCCCTTGGGATCATAGCGGTGCAGGATCTCGTTGAGGGAGTCGATCTGCGCGCCGACCGCGTCACTCGCGCTGTGGTATTCACTGTTGATGAGCAGCAGCTCATAGCGGTCGTTTTCCAATATATCCTTGATATGGGACGGCAGGATGTCCTCGGGGACGGTGGAACCGAGCAGGCTTTCGATGCCCAATACCTGCTTGACGCCGTCGACCTGTTCCATCTCGCCGATCATCTTTTTGACTTCTTTGTTGTCGATGGAGCTGTCCATCAGCACCATATGGGTGGAGGAGATGTTGAAGTCCTCGCTGAGCTTGGTGTTCGCGATGACAAAATCCATTTCCTTGGGCAGACAATCTGCCATATCGTAGTAAACCTCGTTGTTGGTCTGGATGTAGCCGTACAAAAACGGAGGGATCAACAGGAGGAAAATGATCAGGAATACGGGGAAGATCTTGACGATGCCGCCCGAGAGCTTCTTCATGCTCGGGATCAGCGAGCGGTGATTGAGCTTTGACAGCGGCTTATCGAGGATCAGGATCAGCGCCGGCAGAACGGTCAGACAGCCGATCACGCCGAAGAGCACGCCCTTTGCCATGACGATGCCGAGGTCACGACCGAGCGTGAAGGTCATGAAGCACAGCGCGATAAAGCCGGCGATCGTGGTGACGGAGGAGCCGACGACGGAGAGGAAGGTTTGGTGGATCGCCACCGCCATCGCTTCTTTGTTATCATTGTGTATCTCTTTTTGTTCGTTATAGCTGTGCCACAGGAAGATGCTGTAGTCCATCGTGACGGCGAGCTGCAACACCGCGGACAGTGCCTTTGTGATGTAGGAGATCTCGCCGAGGAAGAAGTTGGTGCCGAGGTTGAGCACGATCATCATGCCGATGGAGGCGAGAAACACCAACGGGATCAGCCAGTTGTCCAGCAGGAGGATCATCGCGATCAGCGCGAGGATGACGGCGATGCCGACATAGATGGGCTCCTCTCGCTCACACAGATCCTTTAGGTCCGTGACCAGCGCCGACAGACCGCAGACAAAGCATTTTTCGCCCGTGACGGAACGGATCTCACGGATCGCGTCCATCGTCTCGTCGGAAGAGGTAGAGGTCTTGAAGAACACCGCCATCACGGTGCTGTGGTCGGTGTTGAAGGCGTTGTACACCTTTTCGGGCAGCATTTCCTTGGGGACGGAGATATCCGCGAGGTTGTTATACCACAACACGCTGTCGACCTGTTCGACTTGCTCGACCTTTTCCTTGAGCGCGGCAACGTCCCTGTCGGGCATATCCTCAAGGATAATAAACGAGAACGCACCCTTGCCGAACTCGTCCATCAGGATGTTTTGCCCCTTGACGGTGTCCATGCTCTCGGGCAGATAGGTAAGCATATCATAATTGATGCGCGTGTTGACCATAAAGATGAACGCCGGGATCATCAGCACCAGCGTCAGCAATACGATCGGTATGCGCAGCGTTACAATCGCTTTGGATAATTTCATTCTTTCACCTTCGAACTTCTATAATACTTATATAAAATACTATAAAAGAATTAAAATTACCATTCGCAAAGATTTTTCAGTGCCCAAATTTTGGACACTTCTTCACTTTTGCACAAAAAACAACTCCCCGAAAAAGGGAGTTGAAAGGCCGTGTTTATTTGATAAAGTCGGTCGGGAGCATCTTGCGACGCAGATCGAGCAGTTTTTTGAAGGAATCGGCATAATCATCCTTCATGCCCTTATCGCACCAGTCGGCAATAATGCCGAAGCTGACGCACTTGTAGTATTCGATCAGCAGCTCTCGTTCCTCGTCGTTGAAGGCGCCCTTCGGGATCGCGATGTCAAAGTATTCGGCGACCACCTCGCGGCAGACCTTCATCAGACAGCGCTCATAGATATAGCGGTGGGACGAGTAGTAGATATGACCGGCGGCACGCTTGTTTTGCAGGACGAACTGCGCGCCGACGTTGACGCACTCCTCGAGCGAGTCGATCGAGGGATAGGCTTTGATCAGCTCCTGAGCGCTGTCCATCAGCATTTCCTCGACCAGATCGGGCAGGTCGGAGTAATGGTAGTAAAAGGTGTTGCGCGAAATGCCGCAATCGGATGTGATATCCTTGATGGTGATGCGATCAATGGGCTTGCTGTCGAGCAGCTTGGTGAAGGATGCTTGAATGGCTTTTTGCGTTAACTGTGACATAAGGACCTCTGCGGGAATGATTTGAGCCGTATACCTCCGGCTCACTTTCTATTATACGAGTTTGGGAGAGCAGACGCAAGGCTTTTTGGTGATTTATGTTGATGAAAACAGATAACGGCGGCACCCGATGATGAGTGTCGCCGCTACCTGTTTGGATATATCGTTAGAGGAGTAGAGGGTTAGGTTTTGTATCTGTCGATGATATCCTGAGTGATGAAATGAAGAAGAAAAACATGCTTGCTGTTGTGATCTGATCTTGTGTTTTGATGAAGTATCAAAGCTCGGTTTCGTTCTTGGCTCTGCCGCAGGATACGGGCAGATTGCCGTTGCGTGCGCGGATCGCGTCGATGAACGCCTTCTCGTTCTTGTCCTTTTTCATGGAGATATGGTATCTGAGCTCATAGACACTGCCCATCTGGACGGTCTTGACGGTGATGACCTCGTTCTTGGTGGTGAATTCCTTGAAGATGTCGTCGAAGAGGCCTTCATAGTCAAGGTTCTCGGGGATCTCAATGCGCAGTTCTTTCTTGGTTGTGTTGCCGAAGGGAGTGGCAAAGAGAATGATCCAGACGATGCACACGACGACTGCCGCGAATACCGCGAAGGTGATATAACCGCCGCCGCACGCCAGACCGATCGCCATGGAGAGCATGATTGCCAGCAGCTCGCGTGAGGAGCCGGGCTGGGAGCGGAAGCGCACCAGTGAGAATACACCGAGTACCGCGATGCCCGCGCCTGCGGACAGTCCGTTGACCATCATGATCAGCATGGCTACGATCGCGGGGATGATGGTGAGTGTGACGGCAAAGCTCTTGGAGCAATAGCTCTTAAAGCGGTAAACGTAGGATGAGATGAAGCCGAGCACGAGCGCTGTGCCTGCTGCGATGAGTCCCTGTACCAGGGTGATGCTGTCGCCTGAAAAAATGGTGTTGAATGTCATAATCTGTTCCTCCTTTGAGAATATCCAAGTTGTTTATTTGTTGAGATTACCACGTCGCAATGACAATTTGTATTTGTTGATGAATGTGGTATCAGAAGCCTGACGCCATCTTGATTTTCTGCTGAACGTGAGCGGTGCCGAATTTGGAGAAGCTGTGGGAGAAGATGCCTCTCTCGCTGAGCGCGTGAGCCAGCCATAAGGGCATTGCGCCGGGGATCTTGATCTCCATCAGGTAGGTTTCCTTGTCGAGCACCTTGTGACCGTCTGACTCGCTCTCGAGTCGGGTGTCGTCATAGCGTGAGGTGATGTCGCGGTCAAAGGTGATCCTGAGGTCGGGGTTATCCTTACCTGCCCATGCTACGCGGCGGTAGCTGATGAACGCCTTGGGGCTTAAGCGGTAGCGGTGCATCATGTAGTCGATCTCGACGGGAATGTTGCCCTCGAGGTGGGAGGGGAGCTTGCCTGTATTGATGTATTCATACGCTTCCCTGAGCGTCATGGAGATACGGCGCTTGTAGACGATGCCGCGGTATTTCTTCTTGATCTCAAAGAACACGGTGCTGTCGGAATCGGGTGTGCCGTAGGAGCGCAGGCGGAGCTTTTCTTTGTAGGTAGGCTTTCTCAGCGATGTCTCGATCAGCTCGTCGTCGGCGTTGTCGAAGTAGATGTTGCGGATCTCGGTCTCGCCGTATTTGTCGATCTCCATATAGGGGGTGATCGCTTCGATCAGGGAATTATACTGCTCCTTGGTGAGCATGTATTTCTTTTCAACTCGTTGGAAGATATAAGTAAAAGCCATGGTGATTCTCCTTTCCTTTATCGATCTTAACCGATCGGATTTGTTTGTGCTCTTGATGTTATGGTTATAGTATACGGGGGCTTTGTGTGAGTAAAATGTTGGAATTATGAACAAACTATGAACGGAACGGGGAGTTTGTGTGAAATAATATAAGAGCCTCTCAAAATGTTTCTTGAGAGGCTCTCTGTCTATAGAAAAAGCTATGGTTCGGCGGAAGTTGAAGCATGGCTGTATGATATGCCCATGTGAATGGGTATGATCTACAACGTCTTGATACCTATACCTGTACGCTTGTCATGATAGCTGTGTTTCCCATATATGGAATGAAGACGTGGTCACAACAAAAGCTGATTGTGAGAATCCCGGAGTTAAGATGCTGACCTATAATCCCGAGAATGTTTTTGACAACCGACTGCAGAATAAAGAGGTATTATCCGAAGTATGAAAAACAGAAGAAGTGTTAGGTGAGATCCTAACGAATAAGGGGCAGAAAGAAAAAACAGCGGAGCTTTCGGAGAGATACCATAAGCTGATCACTCTGATCCGAGCTCGAGGGATTCCTGCAAGGCTTCCGTCTCAGGGAAAAGCTGATGACAGCGATCATATTATTCGGCAAAATGCATGAATAACGAATCATCAAAAGATACAAAAATCCTTGCTTTGTAGGTATGTATGAGATATCCGTAAACCACTTCTGTTAAGAAGCCTGACAACAAAAGCAACTCGGAAGGGACTTTGTGACAAGGCACAATAGTCGGACTCATACTTTTGCTGTCAGGCTGAACGGAATACGGCCGGAGAGTTAACGACCGTCGTACCGACAAAAAGGTTGATTGCTACGGGATGACACGTGTGTCATTCCCTCGCAACGACTTATTGTAATGCCGCTTTGATGAAGGCTGAAAACAGCGGATGCGGCTTGTTGGGGCGAGATTTGAACTCGGGGTGATACTGCACGCCGACGTAGAACGGGCGGTCGCTGAGCTCGACCGTTTCGACCAGTCTGCCGTCGGGAGATAAGCCCGACAACACCAGTCCCGCGTTTTGCAGCGCATCGCGATACTCGTTGTTGAACTCGTAGCGATGGCGGTGACGCTCGGAAATCATCGGAGCGGCATTATCGCTTTGTGGGATTGCCGCGGTCGTGGGCTCCCTCGCAATGACAGCGTTTTCAAAATATGCTCTGTACATGGTCGTGTTCTTCTGCACGATGCACGGATATGCGCCGAGGCGCAGGGTGCCGCCCTTATCGATCTCGTCATTCTGACCGGGCATATAATCGATTACCTTTGGGACATTCTGAGCGAACTCTCCGGAGTTCGCTTTTTCAATGCCCGCGACATTCCTCGCGTATTCGATGACCGCGATCTGCATCCCCAGACAGATACCAAAGTAGGGCATCTCATGCTCTCTGGCGTATTGCGCCGCGATGATCATGCCCTCGATCCCACGCTGACCGAAGCCGCCCGGAACGATGATACCGTCGATCTCACCGAGAATACGATCGGCATTGCCTGCCGTGATGCTCTCCGAGTCGATCCAGCTGATATCGACCGACGCGCCCTGATAGTAGCCCGCGTGGCGGAGCGCTTCGGCTACGCTGAGATAAGCGTCGTGCAGCTCGACATACTTGCCGACCAGACCGATCTTCACTACCCTCTCGCGCGTTTTGATGCGCTCGACCATATGCTCCCAGTCGCTGAGATCAGGCTTGTGAGATTTCAGATTCAGCTCGCGGCATACGATATCGGAGAGGTGCGCTTTTTCGAGCATCAAGGGCGCTTCATACAGCACCGGCAGGGTGAGATTCTCGATCACACAGTCAGGCCATACGTTGCAGAAGCCCGCGATCTTATCAAAGATCGCTTTGTCGGTGATTGGCTCATCGGTGCGCAGGATGATGATATCGGGCGATACGCCGAGACCCTGCAACTCTTTCACAGAGTGCTGTGTAGGTTTACTTTTATGCTCACCGGACGCTTTGAGATACGGCACGAGGGTGACATGGATGTACAGGCGGTTGTCCTCGCCGACCTCGTGACCGATCTGTCGGATCGCCTCGATGAAGGGCTGGCTCTCGATATCGCCGATGGTGCCGCCGATCTCGGTGATGACCACATCCGCGTCAGTCTTTTTGCCGACGCTATAGATGAATCGCTTGATCTCATCCGTGATATGCGGGATCACCTGTACCGTCTTGCCGAGATACTCGCCGTGACGCTCTTTGTTGAGCACATTCGAGTAGACCTTGCCGGTGGTGAGATTGCTGTATTTGTTCAGATTCTCGTCGATAAACCGCTCATAATGACCCAGATCGAGATCGGTCTCGGCGCCGTCCTCGGTCACATAGACCTCGCCGTGCTGATACGGGCTCATGGTACCGGGATCAACATTGATGTAGGGGTCAAGCTTTTGGGCGGCGACCTTCAAGCCGCGCGCTTTCAGCAGTCTGCCGAGAGAGGCGGCGGTGATGCCTTTGCCCAGTCCCGATACAACGCCTCCGGTCACAAATATATATTTTGTCATACATACACCTTCTTCTATGAATGTCATTGCGAAGCCGCAAAGCGGCTGTGGCAATCTCAACCGATTATCAAATAGGGAGATTCCCACGTCGGCAAAGCCTCCTCGGAATGACTGTATATTTATAGATTTGTATATCCCATCAGGCTTTCATCCACCTCGCGGGCGCAGTCTCTGCCCTCGCGGATCGCCCATACCACCAGCGACTGGCCGCGGTGCATATCGCCTGCCGTGAACACCCTGTCGACTGAAGTCTTATGACTGCCTGTTTCTGTCTGCACATTCGTCCTGCCGTCGACCGCTACGCCGAACGCCTCGGTGATATAGCTCTCACTGCCCAAGAAGCCTGCCGCGATCAACAGCAGATCGACGTTGATCGTGTATTCGCTTCCATCGATCGGTACCATTCTCAGCCGTCCGGTCGCTTCATCCTTCTCGGCGTTCAGCTTCACGAGCACCGCTTGTTTGAGCTTTCCGTTCTTATCGCTGATCAGCTTTTTTACGGTCGTCTGATACACTCTCGGATCACTTCCGTAGACCGCCGTCGCTTCCTCCTGACCGTAATCGGTCTTGCACACGCGCGGCCATTCCGGCCACGGATTGTCCTCTGTGCGAGCGTCGGGGAGCTTGGGCATCATTTCGAGCTGGATGACGCTCTTCGCGCCGTGACGAACGCAGGTGCCGACGCAGTCGTTGCCTGTATCACCGCCTCCGACGATCAGAACGTTCTTGTCCTTTGCGGAGATATAGGTACCTTCCTGCAAGCCGTTGTCGAGCAGTGCCTTGGTGGTGGATCGCAAAAAATCGACCGCAAAGTATACGCCGTCCGCTTCTCGTCCTTCGACCGCGATATCGCGCGGATGTGAAGCGCCGCACGCGAGGATCACACGGTCATACTCGGCGAGCAGTTCTTCGGCAGATACATCAACGCCGACGTTGACATTTGTTTTGAATGTAACGCCCTCGGCTTTCATCACGTTGATCTTGCGCTCGATGATGTGCTTTTCGAGCTTCATATTCGGGATACCGTACATCAGCAGTCCGCCGACGCGGTCGCTCCGCTCATACACTGTGACAGAATGACCGCGTCGGTTGAGCTGATCGGCGGCAGCGAGTCCCGAGGGACCGGAGCCGATGACCGCGATCTTCTTCCCTGTCCGCTGCTTCGGCGGCATTGGCTCTGCCCAGCCCTTTTGATATGCCGTTTCGATGATATCATATTCATTGGCGCGAACCGTGACAGGATCGCCGTTTGCGCCGCAGGTACATGCCTTTTCACATAAGGCAGGACACACGCGCGAGGTGAACTCGGGAAAGCTGTTGGTCATTTTCAGCCGATGGTACGCCTGTTTCCATGCGCCGAGACTGACGAGATTATTCCATTCGGGGATCAGGTTGTTCAGCGGACAGCCCGACACCATGCCGTTGATCGGCAGTCCTGCCTGACAGAACGGCACGCCGCAGTGCATACAGCGCTCGCCTTGACGCTTGCGATCCGCTTCACTGATCGGGGTGTGGAACTCGTTAAAATGTTTGATGCGTTCCTCCGCGGAACAGGCAGGGTTATCCTGTCGTGTATATTCCATAAATCCGTTGGGATTTCCCATACTGCACTCCTCCTTATCTCGAGCGGATCAGCTGATAGAAGGCTTCGATCTTCGCGCTGTCCTCATCAAGACCGCTCTTCTTGCCTTCTTCGATCGCTTCGGTGATGATCCTGTAATCGTGAGGGATGATCCTTTTGAACTTCGGCAAATAGTTATCGAAGTCGCTGAGAATTCGTTTGCCCTTTTCGGAGCCTGTCGCCTCCACGTGCTCTGTGATCAGCGCTCTGAGCTCGTCGATATCCTTTTGCTCGTTCAGCTCCGAGCACTCGACCAGCTCCTTATTCAGCCGCTTGTACAGGTGGTGGTGTTCATCCAGTACATAGGCGACGCCGCCCGACATACCGGCGGCAAAATTCTTGCCGGTACTGCCGAGGATGACGACCTTGCCGCCTGTCATATATTCGCATCCGTGCTCGCCGACGCCCTCGACGACAGCCGTCGCGCCCGAATTGCGTACACAGAAGCGTTCGCCCGCGATACCGTTGATAAACGCCTTGCCGCTCGTCGCGCCATAGAGAGCGACGTTGCCGACGATGATGTTTTCCTCTGCTTTGAAGCGACTGTTTTCATCGGGATAAACGATCAGCTTACCGCCCGATAAGCCTTTTCCAAAATAGTCGTTGCTGTCGCCTTTGAGCTCCATCGTCAAGCCCTTCGGGATAAACGCGCCGAAGCTCTGACCGCCCGAGCCGTTGCAGATGATCCGATAGGTATCGTCATTGAGATCCTCGCCGTACTTTTTGGTGATCTCGGAACCGAACGCCGCACCGAGAGAGCGATCGGTATTGCGGACGTCGATCTCGAGCTTTGCCGGCTTGCCCTCGCGGAATGCCTTTTTGAACCCTTTGATGATGACCTTTTCATCCAGTGTATCGGAGAGCTTGAAGTCATAGAGGTCTTTTTCATGATAGCTGATCGGTACCGTGTCAAGGCTGTGATCGAGAATCGCAGACACATTGATCTGACGTTCACGCTCAGAGAGATCGGCTCGCTTCTTCAAAAGATCCTTTCGACCGATCAGCTCGTCGATGGTACGCACGCCCAGCCGCGCCATATACTCGCGCAGTTCTTCGGCGATGAAGCGCATGAAATTGACGACATATTCCGGCTTGCCCATGAACCGTTTTCTCAGCTCGGGATTCTGTGTCGCCACACCGAAGGGGCAGGTGTCGAGGTTGCAGACGCGCATCATCGCGCAGCCTAAGGTCACCAGCGGGGCGGTCGCAAAGCCGAATTCCTCCGCGCCGAGGATCGCCGCGATCGCGACGTCACGACCTGTCATCAGCTTGCCGTCCGTTTCGATGACGACCTTGTTTCTCAGTCCGTTGAGCAGGAGCGTTTGGTGCGCTTCGGCAAGACCGAGCTCCCACGGCAGTCCCGCGTTATAGATCGAGCTGCGCGGCGCGGCGCCTGTACCGCCGTCATAACCTGAGATCAGGATGACCTGCGCGCCTGCCTTCGCCACGCCTGCGGCTACGGTTCCTACGCCCGCTTCGGATACGAGCTTGACGGAGATGCGCGCCTTTTTATTCGCGTTTTTCAGATCGTAGATCAGCTGTGCCAGATCCTCAATCGAATAGATATCATGATGCGGCGGCGGTGAAATCAGCGACACGCCCGGGGTGGAATGGCGTGTTTTCGCGATCCACGGATAGACCTTCATCCCCGGCAGATGACCGCCCTCGCCGGGCTTTGCGCCCTGTGCCATTTTGATCTGGAGCTCATCGGCAGAGTTGAGATAGGTCGAGGTCACGCCGAAGCGACCGGACGCTACCTGCTTGATTGCCGAGCAACGGTTATGCTTGGTGCCCTTTGTCGCTAACCTCTCGGGGCTTTCACCGCCCTCGCCGGAGTTCGACTTGCCGCCTAACATATTCATTGCGAGCGCCAACGCTTCATGCGCCTCCTGAGAGATCGAGCCGTAGGACATGGCGCCCGTTTTGAAGCGCTTCACGATACTGTCGACGCTTTCGACTTCGTCGAGCGGGATCGGCGTATCGGCAAAGTTAAAATCAAATAATCCGCGGATGCTGACCGGCTGCATTTCTTCATCGAGCATACGGGAGTATTTCTTGAACAGCTTGTAATCATTGTTCCTTGTCGCCGCCTGTAAAGCGTGGATCGTCTGCGGATTGTAGAGGTGCTCTTCCTTACCGCTGCGGCTCTTATGACTGCCGCGCGATTCGAGTTCCTCGCTCACCGCCAGTCCGAGCGGATCAAATGCCGCCGAATGCAGACGGTCGACATTCCGCTCGATATCCTCGAGCGTGATACCGCCGATTCGGCTGACCGTGCCCGTGAAATAGTCGTCGATCAGCTTGTCGCTCAGTCCCAGCGCCTCAAAGTTCTTGGAGCCCTGATAGGATTGCAGGGTCGAGATACCCATTTTGGACGCGATCTTGACGATACCGTGCAGCACGGCGTTGTTGTAATCCTCGATCGCCGCGTAGTAATCTTTGTCGAGCAACTCGTCGTGGATCAGTTCATGGATCGTTTCGAGCGCCAGATACGGGTTGACCGCGCTTGCGCCGTAGGCGAGCAGGGTCGCAAAGTGATGCACCTCTCTCGGCTCACCGCTTTCGAGCACGATGGAGAGAGCGGTTCTGCGCTTTGTGGCAACCAAATGCTGGTGCAGAGCCGATACCGCGAGCAGTGACGGGATCGCCAGATGGTTTTCATCCACGCCCCTGTCGGAAAGGATCAGGATATTCGCGCCCGCGGCGCTCGCTTTATCCGCTTCCACATACAGGCGGCGTATCGCCTTGCTGAGTTTGGTGTTCTTATAATACAGGATCGGGATCTCCGCGACCTTGAAGCCGGGCAGATTCATCCTCTTGAGCTTGAGCAGTCCGGTGGAGGTCAGGATCGGGTTGACGACCTTGATGACCTTGCAGTTATCCGCCTTTTCCTCCAGCAGGTTGCCGTCCTTACCGATATAGATCGTAGTCGAAGTGACGATCTTTTCGCGCAGTGCGTCAATCGGAGGGTTGGTCACCTGCGCGAAATTCTGCTTAAAATAATCGAACAGCGGCTGCGGCTGATCGGACAAGACCGCGAGCGGTTTATCACTGCCCATCGCGGCGATCGGCTCCGCGCCGTTCTGCGCCATCGGCAGGATGGACGTCATCACATCCTCATAGGTGTAACCGAACGCCTTTTGCAGGCGGCGGCGTTCCTCTCGGTGATGCTCCTCTACCTTGGCGTTAGGCACCTTCAGATATTTCAGACGCGTCAGGTTGCTGTCGAGCCATTCGCCGTAGGGAGCTTTTGAAGCGTAATGCCGCTTGACTTCTTCATCGCTTAATAATCTTCCCTGTATGGTGTCCACGAGTAGCATCTTGCCCGGATGGAGGCGTTCCTTCTTCACGATTCTTTCAGAGGGGATCGGCAGGGCTCCGACCTCGGAGCTCAGGATCAGATGATCGTCGTCGGTGATATAGTATCTGGACGGTCTCAGACCGTTTCTGTCGAGCACCGCGCCCATCATATCGCCGTCGGAGAACAGGATCGACGCGGGGCCGTCCCAAGGCTCCATCATCGTGGCGTAGTACTGATAAAAGTCGCGTTCCTTCTGTGAGATCGCGTCGTTATGATCCCACGGTTCGGGAATGGTGATCATCACGGCGAGCGGCAGATCCATTCCGCTCATCACCAAGAATTCCAAGGTGTTATCCAGCCGCGCGGAATCCGAGCCGTCGGGGTTCACGACCGGCAGCACCTTGTCCATATCGCCCATCAGATATTGCGACGCCATGTTCTCTTCACGCGCGAGCATCTTGTCGCTGTTGCCGCGGATGGTGTTGATCTCGCCGTTATGCACGATCATGCGGTTGGGATGCGCCTTCTGCCAGCTTGGGAAGGTGTTGGTCGAAAAACGCGAATGCACCAGCGCGATCGCGCTCTCATAATCCTCATCCTCTAAATCAAGGTAAAACCGCCTGAGATCGCCGACGAGGAACATGCCTTTGTATACGATGGTGCGGCTCGAGAGCGACACGACATAAGTATCCTCGTTGCTCTGTTCAAAGGAACGCCGCACGACATACAGCTTACGGTCAAAGTCGATCCCACGCTTGATATCCTGCGGGCGGTTGATGAAGCATTGCTCGATATCAGGCATACAATCGAGCGCCTTGCTGCCGATCGCGTCAGGATCACAGGGGACCTCACGCCATCCCGAAACGGATAAGCCTTCCTTTTCGGCGATGATCTCAAACATCTTCTTTGCCTGATTGCGTCTGAGCTCATTTTGCGGAAAGAAGAACATTCCGACCGCGTAATCGCGCTTTGCGCCGATCGGGATACTCAGTTGTTTTGCGATCTTTTGGAAGAAGCGATCCGAGATCTGGAGCAAGATGCCGACGCCGTCGCCGGTCTTGCCCTCTGCGTCCTTACCGGCACGGTGCTCTAAGGTCTCGACGATCGTCAGGGCGTTGTCGACTGTTGTATGGGATGGGTTGCCCTTGATATTGACAACTGCGCCGATACCGCAGTTATCGTGTTCAAATTCACTTCGATAGAGCGAGTTTTCGTTTGTTTTCATACTATCCTTCCCTTCCGAATAAAACAGACAGGCTGCCTCACCTGATCGGTGAGACAGCCTCGGTCGTTTGTTATTGCAACTTTGCAAGGAGCTGCTCGCGAGTTAGGTTCGCGTTGCGTGAAATCTCGTCATTGGGAATCACTCTGAGGATCTTGCCGTTATATCTGGATACCAGCAGGCTCGCCTGTTGACCATCTATCTCGACTTTGACCTCTGTGTACTCTTCATTGAGGGGTACCTGCTTTTTGAGGTTGGCTTTTTCGGTCAGCGCGCCGGTCGGACAGAGTTGGACGCACAGTCCGCAGTTGTTGCACTTGGTCTGATCGAGCGGTAACGCGAAGGCGGGGGAGGGTTCGGTGGTGAAGCCTCTGCCCATCAAGCCGAGTGCGTGGATGTCCATGACCTCGCGGCAGGAGCGCACACATAAACCACACAGAATACACTTTGCCGTGTTGCGCTCGATAAAGGCGTTTGCGTTATGCGTGTACTGCTGCGGCATTTCGCCCTTGAAGCGGCTCGGGTCGATGTCATAGCGTTGCGCGACGCCCAGCAGCTTACACTTGTAATACTCTCGGCATCCGCACTCTAAGCATCGCGATGCTTCTTCTTTGGCTTCTTCTTCGGTAAATCCGAGAGATACTTCATCAAAGTTCTTGTTTCTGATCTCGGGAGCTAAAACGCGCGGCGTTTTTCTCGCTTCTTTTTCACGATCCGAATAATCGATCGTCGCTTCATCACGCTGGGAGATATACGGGACGCGTGTGTCGAGCTTTTGATCGTTCAGATAAGCGTCGACAGCCTTTGCGCAGCGGTCAGCCTCGCCGATCGCCTCGATCGCGATGCTTGCGCCGCGGTTGGTCGCGTCGCCGATGGCGAATACGCCGTCTATGTTGGTGGTGAACCAATCGGGATCAGCCTCAATGTTGCCGCGGTCATTCAGCTGTAATTCGCTGACGTCGCCCTGTACGAGCTTCTGACCGATGGCGAGGATGACGGAATCGAGTGGGATCTCCTCGGTCTTGCCCTCGATGGGAACAGGTCTGCGCCTGCCCGACGCGTCAGGCTCGCCGAGCTCCATGATCTGCAAGGTCACGGATTTGAGCTTGCCGTTCTCACCGTTGAACGAGATCGGGTTGGTCAGGAACTTGTAGATCACGCCCTCTTCCTCGGCTTCGTCGATCTCCAAAGCATCGGCAGGCATTTCGGCGCGCGTGCGGCGATAGATCACATAGACCTCTTTTGCACCGAGCCTTACCGCGGTTCTGCAAGCGTCCATTGCGGTATTACCGCCGCCGCAGATGGCAACGCGTTGCCCGATTTCCGGAGGGTTCCCCTCAATAACGCTTCTTAAGAAGTCAATACCGCCGTATACGCCCTCGAGGTTTTCGCCGGGGGTTCGCATAGAAGAACTCTGCCACGCGCCGACCGCGACGATGACCGCGTCATTCTCGGCTTTCAGCGATTCGATCGTAAAGTCTTTCCCTAACTTTACGTTGTTGACGAGTTTAACACCGCTCTTTTCAATGATGGCGATCTCTTTGTCCAGTACCTCCTTGGGCAGACGGTACTGCGGAATACCATAACGGAGCATACCGCCCATCTTCTCCATCATGTCATAGACGGTCACGCTGTGACCCATGATGTTGAGGTAATAAGCCGCTGTCAGACCGGCAGGACCGCCGCCTATGATCGCGACTTTTTTACCCGTGCGTACCATCACATCGGGTAAATAGCTGTCTTTATTGAGGTCAATATCCGCCGCGAATGCCTTTAATTGGGCGATATTGATCGGTTCCTCCACATTCTTACGGCGGCACGCCTTCTCGCACGGATGCGGACACACTCTGCCGATGGACGCGGGGAGCGGAATCTTGTTCTTGATGAGCTTGATCGCGGAATCATACTCGCCGTTCGCGATCAGTCCGACATAGCCCTGGCAGTCGGTTCTCGCCGGGCAGTTGAGCTGACACGGCGCGACGCAGTCGCCGTCATGCGCGGACATCAAGAGCTCCATCGCAATCTTTCTGGATTGTACTACTCTGTCACTTTCGGTATTGATGACCATGCCCTCGCTGACTTTCGCGGAGCAGGAGCGCAGGAGCTTCGGGATCCCCTCTGCCTCTACCACGCACAGTCCGCAAGCGCCGTAGATCTCTACCGCCTTGTCATAGCAAAGAGTGGGGATGTCGATGCCGTTCGCTCTCGCGGCTTCGAGTATCGTTGCGCCCTCGGGGGCTTGAATCGCTTTTCCGTTTATTGTTAAGTTAATCATGATTCAGCCCTCCTTTACGCTTTGATGACCGCGTCAAAGCGGCATACGCTGTAGCATTTTCCGCACTTGATGCACTTGTCGGTGTTGATGACATGAGGATTCTTTACTGTACCTGAAATCGCTTCGACAGGGCAGTTGCGAGCACATAAAGTACAGCCCTTACATTTCTCAGCATTGATGCTGTATTCAATGAGATCGGAGCACTCGCCCGCGGGACACTTTTTGTCCTTGATGTGAGCTTCATACTCGTCACGGAAATATTTGATGGTGGTGAGAACGGGATTCGGCGCCGTCTGACCGAGACCGCACAGCGCGCCGTCCTTGACGGCGTAGCACAGCTCTTCGAGCAGTTCGATGTCGCCCTCTTTGCCCTCGCCCTTAGTGATGCGTTCGAGCATTTCGAGCATGCGCTTGGTGCCGATTCTGCAATGCACGCACTTGCCGCAGCTCTCTTTTGCAGTGAAGTCGAGGAAGAATTTCGCCATACCGACCATGCAGGTAGATTCATCCATGACAACCATACCGCCCGATCCCATGATCGCGCCGGTCGCGCCTAAGGCTTTGTAGTCTATTACAGTATCAATCAGAGAAGATGGGATGCATCCCCCGGAGGGACCGCCCATCTGGACAGCCTTAAAGGGCTTGTCGGACTTCATACCGCCGCCGATGTCGAAGATGACGTCACGCAGCGTCTTGCCCATCGGGATCTCAACCAGTCCGCTTCTCTTGACCTTACCGGTAACGGCGAATACTTTCGTACCTTTTGATCCCTCTGTACCCATCGCGGCGAAGGCTTCACCGCCGTTGTTGATGATCCACGCGACATTAGCAAAAGTCTCTACATTATTAATGTTGGAGGGTTTTCTCCAAAAACCGCTCTGAGCAGGGAACGGAGGCTTCAATCTCGGCATACCTCTGTGACCTTCCAAGCTCTCGATCAGTGCGGTCTCCTCACCGCAGACGAACGCGCCTGCTCCTGCCTTGATCATGAAGTCGCAGGAGAAGTCGGTACCAAAGATGTTGTTGCCGATAATACCCTTTTCTCTTGCCTGTTCCAAGGCGTTTTTCAGGCGTTTGATGGCGAGCGGATACTCCGCGCGGACATAGACGACCGCGTGCTTTGCGCCGATGGCATACGCGCCGATCAGCATACCTTCGATCAGGTTGTGCGGATCGCTTTCAATAACAGCGCGATCCATGAACGCACCGGGGTCTCCCTCGTCGGCGTTGCAGATCAGATACTTTTCTTCGCCCTCGCTCTGTCGTGCGGCGTTCCACTTGAACCATGTCGGGAAGCCTGCGCCGCCGCGACCTGCCAGACCCGAAGTCTTGATGATCTCGATGACTTCTTCGGGAGTTTTTTCCGTAAGGCAGGATTTCAGCGCGGTGTAGCCGTCTTTCTCAATATATTCTTCGATCTTTTCGGGGTTGATGATACCGCAGTTTCTGAGCGCGATTCTGGTTTGCTTATTGAGGAATTCGCTGTCCTCGTCGGTGACCACTAAATTCTCGATCTTGCTTCTGTCGCCTGTATTGATGTACTCGGCGATTGCCGGAGCGTCATCCGCGGAAACCTTGACCAGTCTTGTCAATCTGTCCTCATCATAGATATCTACGATCGGCTCAAGATAGCACATACCGATACAACCGGTGATAGAAATAGGGGCTTCAATATTCTGAGCGAGAAGCGCTTTTCTCACTTTCTCCGCGCCTGCCGCGATACCGCAGGAGCCCTGTCCGATGACGATTCTCATACTGCCGCCTCCCTTAACTCTTTGAGTATCTTCTTGGTTTTATCCGGGGTCAGCGAGCCGTAGGTGTCCTCATTCACCATCATAACGGGGGAGAGCGAACAACATCCCAGACACGCTACGCATTTGAGCGAGAAAAGTCCGTCCTCGGTGGTCTGTCCGTCGTCGATGCCCAGCTCATCCTTGATGGTCTGTAAGATCAGCTCACTGCCGTTGACATGGCAGGCAGTACCCTGACAGAGCATAATGAGATATTTACCGACAGGCTCAAAGCGGAACTGGGTATAGAACGTGCCGACGCCCATGATCTCACTGGTCGCGATGCCGGTACGCTCAGAGATCAGCTCGATCGCTTCCTTCGGCAGATAGCCGTAGATGTCCTGCGTATGCTGTAAAATGGTGATCAGACTGCCCTTGACCGCGGCGTATTCATCGAGCACGCCGCCCAGCAGCTTCAGATCGATCGTGTTCTTATCCATGGATGACCTCCATATTTATCAATTTTATACCTCTTTATTCTACCGCATTCAAGGGTGGATTGCAATAGATATCGCAAAATAGGGGACAGAAAATGCCGAAAGTCTACTATTTGGATTTTTTGTACAAAAGCCTCAAAAATTATAAATATTATTATCGATAACTATTGCAATTGCCCTATAACCGTGATAAAATATAAATGGAATAACATACTTTTTTGTTGTCGGTTTTTGAACACGAAAAGGTTGATGCAGAACAGGAGGGATTTCTATGTATTTGATCACGAACGGCAGGCTCTTTACCCGTGATCCTGAGCGTCCCTATATCGAGGACGGCGCCGTGGCGTTTGAGGGTGAGCGTATTACCGCTGTCGGTACAGCAAAGGAGCTGCGGCTGAAATATCCGCAGGCGCAGTTGATCGACGCCAAGGGTCAGCTGATCATGCCGGCGTTTATCAACACGCATACCCACATCTATTCGGGTCTGGCACGCGGCTTGTCTATCAACGGTTACAATCCCACCAATTTTTATGAGATTTTGGACGGCATGTGGTGGAAACTCGATCGTGAACTGACCTTGGAGGATACCAAGGCGAGCGCTTACGCAACCTATCTCGAATGCATCCGCAATGGTGTGACCACCGTCTTTGATCACCATGCTTCCTATAAGGAGATCCCCGGTTCGCTGTTTGCGATTGCCGACTGCGCGAAGGAGATGGGCATCCGCTCCTGTTTATGCTACGAGGTCTCTGACCGTGACGGTGAAGTGAAGTGTGATCAGGCGATCAAGGAGAACGCCGATTTCATCCGGTATTGTCAGGAGCAGAACGATCCGATGCTCCGCGCCATGTTCGGTATGCACGCGCTGTTCACGCTCTCCGACAAGACCTTTGAAAAATGCGTCAAGGCGAACGACGGCAGGACAGGCTACCATATCCACATTTGTGAGGGGCTCAACGACGTCGAGGACAGCCGCGATAACTATCATATGCTGCCTGTCGACAGGCTGGTGAAGTGGGGCATCCTCGGCGAGAAAACCATCCTCGGTCACTGCATCCACCTGACCGAGCCCGAGATGGACACTATCGCCGCGACGAACACCATGGTCGTTAATAATCCCGAGAGCAACATGGGCAACGCCGTGGGCTGTTCACCGGTGCTCAAGATGTTCTCTAAGGGGATCATGCTCGGATTGGGCACGGACGCCTACACCCACGATATGCTGGAGAGCCTCAAGGTCGCGCTGACCATCCAGCGCCATAACGCAGGCATGCCGAATGTCGCGTGGAACGAGGTCACGACCATGCTCTTCCAAAACAACGCCAAGATCGCGGCACGGTATTTTGACGCCCCGCTCGGGGTGATCCGTGAGGGCGCCGCCGCCGATATCATCGTCATGGATTATCTGCCCTTCACACCGCTGTCGGGCGACAATCTGGACGGTCATATGATCTTCGGCATGAACGGCAGACAATGCCGCACCACGATCGCCAACGGCAGACTGCTCTATCTGGACAGAGCGTTTGTCGATATCGATGAAGAAAAGCTCAGCGCAGAGATTTTCGCGACCGCGGAAAAGCTGTGGGGCAGAGTAAACGGATAACGATTATTATTATTCAGGCAAGGCACGAGGTAATAGCTATGAGTGAAAAAATGGTTCCGCTGAGCATACGCGAACTGCTCGACAGGATGACAACAGAATATAAGAGAAAAGAGAGAGCCTTTACCGTGCAGGAGGGCTTCAAGATATCGCGCTATGATGAGTGGCGCAGGAAGTATGCCGACAGCCTCGGCAAACAGGCAGTCGCCAATTTGAGCGGCGAGGATAAGTTCCTGCCGATCTTCGGCGAGAAGCTCGAGGTGCCGCTCGGACCCGCGGCAGGTCCGCATACCCAGATGGCACAGAACATCATCTCCGCCTACATCGGCGGCGCACGCTTTTTTGAGCTGAAAACCGTGCAGGTGATGGACGGCGAGGAGCTGGCGAAGTGTATCGCGCGCCCGTGCATCAAGGCGGATGACGAGGGCTACAACTGCGAATGGTCGACGGAATTGACCGTTGAGCAGGCGCTGGAGGAATACGTCAAGGCGTGGTGCGTCATCAAGGTGATCTCCCGCGCGTTCGGTCTGGGCGATCCCGACGGCTTTGTGTTCAACATGAGTGTCGGCTATGACCTTGAGGGCATCAAATCAGAGAAGATCGACCGCTTTATCGAAGGGCTCAAGGACGCTTCCGCGCTCCCGATCTTTATCGATACGAAAAATGCTTTAAAAGAATATTACCCCGAATATACCGAACTGATCGACAGCATTTCACCGCGTGTTTGCCGCAGTGTTACGCTGTCCACACTCCATGGATGTCCGCCTGATGAGATCGAGCGGATCGCGACCTATCTGCTTAAGGAAAAGGGTCTGCATACCTTCGTCAAGTGCAATCCCACCATCTTAGGCTATGAGGACGCGCGCGCGATCCTCGACAAGGCCGGCTTCGATTACATCGTCTTTGACGAGCATCATTTTAAGGAGGATCTGCAATGGGATGACGCGGTGAAGATGTTCCGCAGAATGCAGGAGCTCGCGGAAAGCAGGGGGTTGGAGTTCGGTGTGAAGCTCTCCAATACCTTCCCCGTTGACGTCAAAAACGGCGAGCTGCCGAGCGACGAGATGTATATGAGCGGTCGTTCACTTTTCCACCTGACCATAGAGATGGCACGCCGCTTCTCTCAGGAGTTCAACGGCAAGCTGCGTATCTCCTACTCGGGCGGTGTGACCCAGCAGAATGTCAAGTTCCTGTTTTTGGCAGGCATTTGGCCGATCACGATGGCGACCATCCTCTTAAAGCCGGGCGGTTATTCCAACATGGCGAGCATGGCATATACCCTGCGCATCTGTGACTATCAGCCGTTCACCCGTACCGATACCGACAAGATCGCCGCACTGCAGAAGTGGTGCATGAAGCATCATAGCTTCCGCAAGCCGATCAAGCCGATACCCTCGCGCAAAAACGGTGAGCCCGTGCCGCTGTTCGACTGCTACACGGCGCCGTGTCAGGGCGGCTGCCCGATCCATCAGGATATCCCTGCCTATGTGCATTTGGTCGAAAAGGAGAAGCACCAAGAAGCGCTCGAGGTCATCCTCCAAAAGAATCCTCTGCCCTTTACCACGGGTCTGATCTGCTCCCATCGTTGTATGAGCAAGTGTACCCGTAATCATTATAATAACCTGCCCATCGATATCAGGGGCATCAAGTATATCGCTGCCTGTGAGGGCTATGATAAATTATACGCCGAGTTGAAACAGCCTGCTCCCAACGGAAGAAAGGTCGCTGTGATCGGCGCGGGCGCGGCAGGCTTGTCCGCGGCATATTTCCTTGCGCGTGACGGGTTTGCGGTCGATGTGTTTGAACAGTCGAATAAAGCCGGCGGTATCGTCACCAATGTGATCCCCGACTTCCGTATCTCCCCTTATTTTGTCAAGTGGGATATCGCCCTGATCGAGAAGATGGGCGTGAATATCAAGCTCAATACCCCTGCGCCGTCGCTCGATGGGCTCAAGGCGGCTGGTTACGAGGCGGTTGTCTGCGGTATCGGCGCGTATAAAGAGCGCAATCCGCATATCACGGGCAACGTGATGAACGTGCTCGATTTCCTGTGCACCTTCAAGAACGGCGGCTTTGCGGCGTCAGGGCTGAGCGACGTGGTCGTGATCGGCGGCGGCAATACCGCGATGGACGCCGCCCGTGCGGCGACGCGGATCGACGGTGTGGAGAACGTCAGCATCATTTACAGAAGGACAAAAAAGTATATGCCTGCCGATGAAGAGGAGCTCAAGGAAGCGCTCCGGGACGGCGTAAAGTTCATCGAGCTGGCGGCTCCGATCGAGCAGAAGGGCGGAAAGCTGTTGTGCTCCGTGATGCGCTTGGGTGAGCCCGACGCCAGCGGCAGACGCAGTCCCGTCGCGACGGATGAGACCATCGAGGTTGACGCCGATCTGGTCGTTGCCGCAATCGGCGAAGATGTGGATAACTCTCTGTTCACCGCGTACGGCGTCACCGCCGACGAGAGCGGAAGAGTCCCTTTCCTGACCGAAATCGACGGCATGAAGGTGTATAATATCGGTGACAGCCTGCGCGGTCCCTCTACGGTGGTCGAATGTATCGCCGACGCTCAGCGTGCCGCGGATGATATCATCGGCGCACAGTTCGAGGTCAATATTCCCATGGAGGCGCTCCCCTCAATAACGCAGGCGATTGAAAGCAAGCGCGTGGTCGATCCTGTCGCGCTGACCCCGATCTCGTCCCGATGCCTGAGCTGCAACACGGTCTGCGAGAACTGTGTCAGCGTATGCCCCAACCGTGCCAACGCCATTGTCGAAATGCCCGACGGCAGACGCGAGATCCTGCATATCGACCGTCTGTGTAACGAGTGCGGCAACTGTAGGAGCTTCTGTCCGTATGACTCCGCGCCGTATCTCGACAAGTTCACCTTCTTTGAGGATGAACAGAGCTTTGCGAAGAGTACACAAAAGGGCTTTTTGATCCTCGATGACCACACGGTGCGCGTCCGGTTAGCGGATGTGAAGGACGTCGATCTCGATCAGCCCAACGATCTGCCCAAGGACGTCGAGGTGTTGATCCTCACCGTGATGAAGGACGTTGAATTATATCGTTAAATGAAAAGGGAGGGGCACGGCAGAAATGTCTGTCCCTCCTTATTTGTTTAGTGATCAGTGGTTAGTGGTCAGTGATTAGTGGTCAGCGATCAGAATAGAGTGTCCGGTGGACGCTTTATTGATTGAGTAGGCTGCTCCCGGCGACGTGTTGCAGGTGAATTGTAGGGGGCGGCGCCTCGACGCCCCGATCGCGGAATGTCATTTCAATCGTAGGGAGGGGCTTGCTCCCGCCGCTGAAATGTCGTATAATACATATAATCCCATCAAAAGAAAGTGATAACATGAACAAGATAATCTTGAAAGGCGGCACGCTGGTCTCGGCGCGCGGTACCAAAAAGGCGGATGTGCTGATCTCGGGCGAGAAGATCGTAGCGGTCGGCAAGCATCTTGCCGCCGACGCGCAGGAGATCAACGTCAGCGGCAAGCTGATCTTTCCCGGCTTTATCGACGCGCATACCCATTTTGATCTGGAGGTCAGCGATACGGTGACCGCCGATGATTTTGAATCGGGCACCAAATCCGCCCTTGCCGGCGGTGTGACGACGGTGGTGGATTTCGCGACCCAAAACAAGGGCGAGACGCTCACCGACGCCTTGAACAACTGGCACATGAAGGCGTTTGCCAACTCCAGCTGCGACTATGCCTTCCATATGGCGATCTCCGACTGGCGCGAGGATATCAAAAATGAACTCCCTGCCATGTTCGAGCAGGGTGTGACTTCGTTCAAGGTCTATATGATCTATGACGCGATGGAGCTCAGCGATAAGGCGATCTATGAGATGATGACTCAGCTGAAAAAGTACGGCGGCATCGTCGGCTGTCACTGCGAGAACTCGGGCATCATCGGCAAGCTCAGAGAGGAGGCGATCGCACGCGGCGACACCGCTCCCGTGTTCCATCCGAGGACCCGTCCCGATTATACCGAGGCAGAGGCGGTCAATCGTTTTCTCAGCATTGCCAAAGCCGCCGACGCGCCCTGTATCGTGGTGCATCTGAGCACCAAGGCAGGGTATGAGGAGATCCTGCGTGCCCGACAAAACGGCGTGAAGGTCTATGTCGAGACCTGTCCGCAGTACCTCTTGCTCGATGACAGCGTGTATCGGAATTCGTTTGACGAGAGCGCCCGATATATCTGTTCGCCGCCGCTGAGAAAGCCCGATGATAATCGTGCGCTGTGGAACGGGCTGAAATCGGGCGATATCGATACCGTCAGCACCGACCACTGCTCCTTTACGCTTGAACAGAAAAGGGCAGGAGAGAGCGACTTCACCAAGATCCCCAACGGTATGCCCGGAGTGGAGACGCGCGCGATGTTGATGTACACCTACGGTGTGAAAAAGCACCGTATCTCTCTGCCGCAGATGTGCGCCTATCTCAGTGAGAATCCTGCGCGCCTCTACGGTATGTACCCGAAGAAGGGTGCGATCAAGGCAGGCAGCGACGCCGATCTGGTGATCTTCAATCCCAAGGGAGACGGTGTGATCTCTGCGGCGCAATGCCACAGCAAGTGCGGCTACACGCCGTTTGAGAATGTCAGGACTGTCGGCAGGATCGAAAAGGTCTATCTGCGCGGCAAGCTCGCGTGCAGTGAGAATGAGATCATCCTCGAGAACAGCGGAAGGTTCATCACCAGAGGAAAGTACAATCTTTAAACCGCCAATCAAAAAATCCCCTTGAAGCGCTCAAGGGGATTCGTATCAGATATCAGAAAAGCCCGACACAGCGTCGGGCTTTCTTGTCGCATATTTACTGCTTTTTGCAATAGTAGCTCTCATCAAAGGACTCAAGGTCGAGAACCTTCGGGGTGACGGCGTAGGTATACATTCTTTCCTTATCCCACTTTTCGAGCTTGATCTTGATTTTTCCGAGATCCTTTTCTTCAATGAGGAAGGTGCCTTCACTGGAGAAGTTATCGGCTTCATTCTCAAACTTGCAGGTACCGTCGTTGTTGAAGGTCCAGGTGCAGTTTCCGCGTTTTTCGTCGGTCTGTTTCCAGGTGCCGATCAGATTATCGTCGATGTAGTTCTTGGGCTTGCCGCAGGCAACCATCAGGGATGCGAGCGCTGCGACGATCATCAGAACAGCGACGACTCTGGTAAATGTTTTCATTGCTTTTCCTCCTGATTTTTTATTGGCAAAAGTATTATAGCATATGATATTGAAAAATGCAAAGATTTTTCATGTTTTTATACTAAACTCTGATTAAAAAATTTGATAAGATATTAGCGAATAATTTCGCATAGCGCGGCGGAGGTCGCAGGCAGGCTGGCGCCTGTCAAGACCGATAACAAAGTTATGCGGAATTATTCGCAATAGACTGTCAATCTTTTTTAGTCAGAGTTTAGTATCACAATCCGTTCAAAAAGATGAAAACAAAAAGGTCGGTCCATAGGAACCGACCCTGCATTGTTGTAATTGATTAGTCAGCGATGAAGAATACATCCATGCCGGTGGTCTCGCCGTCAGCTACGATGTAAGCCTTGCTCTCTTCGGGCTTGACATATACGGTGTAAGCCTTCTTACCCTTGACGACCTTCTTGACGTTCTTCTCGATGTCAGCTACAGCAACGGTAGCGCCGCCGAACTGGATGAACAGCTCGAACTTAGGCTCGGTCTTCTTCGCAGCGGTGGTCTTGGTAGCAGCCTTCTTGGTAGCGGTAGTCTTGGCAGCAGCCTTGGTCTCGGTCTTCTTCGCCGCAGTCTTGGTAGCAGCCTTCTTGGTGGTAGTCTTAGCAGCAGCCTTGGTCTCAGCCTTAGCAGCAGCCTTGGTCTCAGTCTTAGCAGCGGCCTTCTTAGCAGTGGTCTTGGTTTCTGCCTTAGCAGCAGTCTTCTTAGTAGTTGCCATGATTAAATCCTTCTTTCATAATTTCAGATAATATCGTTAAGCGGTAAGCTTATATCGCTTGCTTACAACTCGTATTATATCTATCTAAAATGCGGATGTCAAATGATAATGAAAAATTTGGTTGTTTATACAAATGCAGGTGAACACAACGGAGTTTTGTAGGTATTGTTGACGGATAAAAATTGCACAAAACGACTAATTGGCAGTTTTTTGCTTTGCACAATCCACAAATCTTATGTTGTATTTTGTGCAGTTTCACAGGGTAATATTCGGGACTTAGACATTTTGCCCATTTTCTTGCGGGAATTATTAGTTCATTTTACTATTCGGACGGTTGCAATTTTTTCGTGTTCTTGCTATAATATCCGAGTACAACAATCGGGACTTAATGAACCGATCATCGCAAGCCCGGATGACGGAGCTTTACCGATTGTTGACCACGATATGAAAGAGAGGGGGGACAGGATGCTCGAATCATTTTTGGATGTCGGTACGCAGGTGCTGGTGCTGTTCATCCTGATCGCTGTCGGTGCGTTGCTGACAAAGGTCGGGATCATCACCGAGCAGGGCTCGCGCTCGATGACGGATGTTGTCCTGTACGCGGTAACGCCGTGTGTGATCATCAACGCGTTCCAGCGCGAGTACCGCCCCGAGATGCTCAGCGGATTGCTGATCGCATTGCTGGCGGCATTTCTGTCGCTCCTGTTCTCCGTATTGCTTGCTGAGCTGATTTATCGCAAAACCGAGCTCTCCCGTGCCGTGGTGCTCAAATTCGCGTTGGTGTTCAGTAACTGCGGCTTCATGGCGCTGCCGCTGCAGCAGGCGATCCTCGGCGATGACGGCGTGTTCTACGGAGCGGCGTTCGTCGCGATGTTCAACATCTTCATGTGGACATACGGGCTGTTGACCATGAGCCGCAAGGGTGAGTGGCGCTCCGCGATCAAGGCGATCTGCAACCCCGGCATCATCGGTACGGCGATCGGTATCATCCTCTTCTCGTTCTCGATACAGCTCCCCACGGTGATCCTCTCGCCGGTCAGGATGTTGGCGGCGCTCAATACGCCCGTCCCCATGCTGGTGATCGGCTATCACCTGATGCACGCCGACCTCAAGCGTGTGCTGACCGACAAGGGCGCGTATTTCGTGATGGCGATGCGTCTGATCGTCATTCCCCTGATCGTGATGGGTGTGATGGTCGCGCTGCATATCGATGCGACCGTCACGACCGCAACGGTGATCGCGGTGAGCTCCCCTGTGGCGGCGTTCACCACCATGATGGCGTACAAGTACGGCAGAGATACCGAGCTGTCGGCAGGGATCGTATCCGCGTCGGCGCTGTTCTCACTGATCACGATGCCGCTGGTGGTCGGACTGACACAGTACCTTCTGATGAACTAAGAAATATGAAATAAGAAATAATTTGACGTACATTTTATTTTACGGAGGAAAATATGCCGAAGAATCCCAAGCAAAAGCAAAAGCTGCTCTATATCATGAAATTCTTTTTGGAGAAAACCGACGAGGAATACGGTGTGACCGTTGCGGATATCATTGATTATCTCGACGATTACGGGATTACCGCCGAGCGCAAAAGCATCTATAATGATATCGAATGTCTGCGTGATTTCGGTATGGATATCGTCAAGTCAAAGGTCGGCAAGATCTCGCTGTTCAGCCTGGTGTCGCGAGATTTTACGCTTGAGGAGATCAAGCTCCTGATTGACGCGGTGCAAAGCTCCAAGTTCATTACGTTGAAGAAAAGCCGTGAGCTGATCCGTAAGATCGAGACCCTCACCTCCGAGAATCAGGCGAAGGAGCTGCACCGACAGGTCATCGTCGCCAACCGTGTCAAGAATTCGAACGAGGAAATCTACCGCAATATCGACTCGATCAACCGTGCCATCAACAAAAAGCGCAAGATCGGCTTTTATTACACGCAGTGGGCGGTGTCCCGTATCGGCGCGAAAAAGATCGTCAAGGTGCGCCGTCACGACGGCATGCGCTACCTCCTGACGCCCAAGGCTCTGACATGGGATGATGAAAACTACTACCTGATCGCCTATGATAAGGACGCCGAAAAGCTCAAGCACTTCCGCGTGGACAAGATGGAATCGATCTCGGTCGAGGAGGAGCGTGCCGACAGCACCAAGGCGGTCGATAAATTCGACCTCGCCGTGTATACCAAGCAGGTGTTCGGCATGTACGGCGGCGATACCGTCAACGTCAAGCTGAGATTCGACGACAGTCTGATCGGCGTGGTGATCGACCGCTTCTCCGACAAGGTTTTTATTCAGCCGCATAACGACGGCAGCTTTACCATGAGCACCGAGGTGATGCTCTCGCCGCAGTTCTTCGGATGGCTGTTTTCCTTCGGCGACAAGGTGAAGATCGTCTCGCCGAAAGCCGCCGTCAACGGCTTTGGCGAATGGCTCGACAGTGTCAAGGCGCAGTATGAGTGATCCGCTCGCTCAACGATAATATACCTTTTACTCGCAGTATGCCGCCTTGGTGTACTGCGATTTTTTAGTGGTTAGGGGTTAGTGGTTAGTGATCAGTGGTTGAGTGTAAAAGTAAACAGGGGGTATTACTTGCATTTACTTTTACAATTAAAGTAAAGCGATACGCCCCCAGAGTCCCGTTTATGGACATATCTTTCTGTTATCATGAGATTACGGGGAGAAATCTCCGACCCGAACAGTCGCAGGATCCGCTGTTCGGGGGCAATTCCCGTGACAGGATGTGAAAGGTATGTTGAATTTTTGTATTTTTGTGTTTATTTTTTCCGCAGTTTGTGCTATTATTAAAAGGATGGTACAAAAACAGGAGTTTTTTACCGTGTATAAACGCATCAAACGCAGATAACGCCGCTGTTCCTTGCGTGATCCCGTGATCGGGGGGAGCAGGCGCTGTCCGCGATCATTGAGGAGAACTATGAGCAGGATTATTTTAGCGTCACAATCGCCGCGCCGTCAGGAGCTGATCGGCTGCATCCTCTCGGATTTTGAGGTCATCGTGTCCGAGGCGGAGGAGACCCTCCCCGATGGGATCGCGCCCGTGGATGTGCCCGGGTATCTGGCAGGCGTTAAGGCACAGGCTGTCGCGGCAGAGCATCCCGATGACATCGTGATCGGCGCCGATACGGTGGTGATCCTCGACGATCAGGTGCTCGGCAAGCCCAAGGATGCGGACGACGCTTTTCGTATGCTGCGATCACTGTCCGGCAAGGCGCATACCGTGATCACCGGCTGCGCGATCATACAAGACGGAAGGATGACGACCTTCGCCGACCATACGCGCGTGGAGTTTTATCCTCTCAGCGATCGGGAGATTTTGGACTATATCGCCACAGGCGAGCCTTTTGACAAGGCAGGCGCTTACGGAATCCAAGGGCGCGGATGCGTCCTCGTCAAGCGTATCGAGGGCGATTTCTTCAATGTTATGGGGCTTCCCGTCGCTCGACTCAAGCGCGAGATGGAACGCGTGGGAGCGCTGCCGCAGTAGACACAGGGAGATACGATATGACACATCTGTTCATCCTCAACGAGTATGCCGGTATCCTTGACGCTACGCCGGATATCAGGGCGCAGATCGAAGCCTTGCATCTGCCGAACGCGGTGATCGAATATACGCAGAAGAAGGGTGACGCGGAATGGATCGCGCGCCGCTATGCCGAACAAGGCGAAGAGCTGCGTGTATACGCCTGCGGCGGCGACGGTACGGCGAACGAAGCGCTTCACGGACTGCTTGGCTGTGAGAACGCCGCGCTCGGCGTGATCCCGATCGGCACCGGCAACGACTATGTGCGTTCCCTGCCGGGGGACAGCAAGGATTATCGGAACATCGACAGGATGGTGCGCGGTACGACAAAGCGCGTCGATCTGCTCAAATGCAATGACAGGTATGCGCTCAATGTGGTCTCTGTCGGCTATGACTGCGAGGTCGCCGACCGTGCGCAGAAGAATAAGCGCCTGCCGATGATGTCGGCGACGCTGGCGTATCGCCTTGCCATCGTGCAATGTCTGTTGACAAAAAGGAAACATACCTTCACACCCTATGCCGACGGCAGGAGGATCCCTCTTGCCAAGGGGTTTAAGAGCCAAATGCTCGCCGTAGCCGCCAAGGGAAAGTATTACGGCGGCGGTATCAAGGCGACTCCGTACGCAGAGCTTGACGACGGTCTGATCGACTTTATGGCGATCCCGACCGTACCGATCAGCTATTTTGCGTGGATGTTCGGCGCGTTCACCCGAGGGGAGCACATCGATCATCCCAAGGGCAAGACCTTCATTCAGCATCAAAAATGCAAGACCTTAAGGATCGATCATCACGGTCAGATCAAGGTCGGTATCGACGGCGAGATGTTTGTGATGACGGATCCCACGATCACGGTGATCCCGAACGCGGTCGATATGATTATTCCTTGATCGTCATTGCGAGGCGGCGATGGCATCGCCGCGGCAATCTCAATTGCTTGTATTTGGTTGAAGAATAAGATAAAATGATCTGCAGTCACCCTGATTGTCTCTGTGCAGATCAAAAACAGGATTCAGATATGAGAAAGAAAAACTACAAGAGGATCGGACTTGTCGTCCTGATCGTCGCGCTGATCACAATGGTGATCGTCGGTACATCGGCTGTCACCGCGATCGCAAAGCATACGGCTGTCAGGTCGGTTCACGCAAACGCATCCTCCTCCAACGAAAAAGTGAATAGCCTGCTGAATTCCTATATGTATAACGCGACGCACAACCGTTCAAAATGGTTGTATGACCTGATGAATCTTTCGGGTCTGACGCGACTGGATAACAGCAGCGACGGCAAGGAGATCTTCCGTAAAGCGCAAGAGCTCGGTGTGATCGGCGCCTATACCGAGGACGACATCTATCAGCCGCTCAACCGTCTGTTTATTGCGCAGACGACGGTCAAGGCGCTGGGCTACCCCGAGCGCACGGTCGGTCTGTTATCAGATGTGACCCTTGATCAACAGAGCGTGATGGGTACGATGGCGTATTACGGCTACTTTGTGCCCGACGAAAAAGACAGGGTATATCCCGACGCGGCGATCTCCGCAAAGGAGTATGAAGCGCTGACGACGGAGCTGAGCCGCTATCGGGCACTCAAGGGGAAGCGGATCCTCTCGTTTGGTGACAGCATCATGCACGGCAGCGGCAACCATGACGACGGTATCGCCAATCTGATTGCCGTCAAATACGGCATGACGGCGGTGGATTATTCGGTGCCCGGCGCGTCGTTTGCCGATCGAGGCGAGCGCAGCCGTATCTGCAATCAGATGCGTGTAGCGAACATCGCGAATGAAAAGGCGGATCTCATCCTGCTCAACGGCGGAACCAATGATATGGGACGTACGCCCCTCGGAGAGATCGGTTCGGGCTTTGATATGACGTACGCCTTGGAGACCGATTTTTCGGGCGGTATGCAAAAGGCGCTGTGGATGCTCGACACCTTTTGGAAGGGGACCCCGATCGTCTATGTCCGCGTCCATAATATGAAGCTGGTTGAGGATGTGTTCGAGCGCCAGTACGGCGACAGAGCCCTCAGCATTTCCGATAAATGGGGCATTGATTCGGTCGATCTGTACAACGGCACGACGATGAATACCGAGATCCCCTCGATCTGTGACCGCTATACCTTTGTGGATGAGCGGTACGGTAACGCCCATGACTCCATCCATCCCAACGCGCTCGGATACGCCAAGTTCTATCTGCCGCTCATTTCTCAGGCGGTGACAGATCAGCTCAGTGAGGTGTAAGCTATGACAAAATTATATATCGCGGTTCCCTGCTATAATGAGGAAGAGGTGCTGCCCGACAGCGCCGAAAAGCTCCGCGTCAAACTGAATCGGATGATGGATGACGGACTGATCAGCTCCGACAGCCGTATTGTGTTCATCGATGACGGCAGCCGTGACAAGACATGGCAGCTGATCACCGAGCTTCACAGCAGCGACAGCATTTTCAGCGGTATCAAGCTCAGCCGCAACCGCGGCCACCAGAACGCCTTGATGTGCGGCTTGATGACCCTGAAGGATGAGGCTGACGCGGTGATCTCCATCGACGCCGATCTGCAGGACGACATCGAGGTCTTTGACGAGATGGTCGAAAAATACCGGCAGGGCTGTGACGTGGTCTACGGCGTACGCTCAAAGCGCGAGACCGATACCTTCTTCAAGCGGTTCACCGCCGAGGGCTATTATAAGGTGCTCGACAAGATGGGCGCCAAGGTCATTTTCAACCACGCTGATTTTCGCCTGATGAGCGCGCGTGCGCTCACGGCGTTTGCCGAGTTCAAGGAGACAAATCTGTTCCTGCGCGGCATGGTGCCGATGGTGGGCTACAAGAGCGATATCGTGACCTATGAGAGATCAGAGCGTCTCGCCGGCGAGAGCAAATATCCGCTCAAAAAGATGCTGGCGCTCGCGTGGGAGGGCATCACCTCGCTGTCCACCAAGCCGATCAAGCTGATCACCCGACTGGGGCTGATCATCTTTTTGATCAGTATCGTGATGCTGATCTACACGCTGATCCGCTTCTTCATGGGCGCGACCGAGACCGGCTGGGCGTCGTTGGCGGTGTCGATCTGGGCGATCGGCGGACTGCAGATGATGGCGATCGGTATCATCGGCGAGTATATCGGCAAGATCTATCTGGAGACAAAGCGCCGTCCGCGCTATATCGTCGAAGAGTATCTGCACGATTGAGTGATAGGATAACAAAAAAGCTGACCTTTTCGGGTCAGCTTTTCTTTCTGTGTATCGTTATTCCGATCAGCCTAATACATCTACCATCTTAGCGTCGTATCTTTGCAGGATGGTCGCGTCGAGGATATTCACCTCTCCGTCATCGTTCACATCCGCGTACAGGAGCTGCTCGGGCGTCAGGTTCTTGATATTGACAAGATATCGCTGTGTCGTGGTCACGTCGAGAATGGTGACTTTATCGTCCATATCGACGTCGCCGACTGCCTTGAGCGGATGGTTTTCCGTATCCGTGATCTTGAACGGCTTGGTGACCTCGCCGTCATCGAATTTCAATGTGATCTTGTGCAGTCCGACCGGCAGCTTGACCAGCTCGGATTTGCCGACCTGCAGCAGACCCTCGTGCAGTACCATATTGCTCTCGAGAATGGAACCGAGATACGTATCGCCCTCATAGACATACGCGATGATCGACTCGGAGTTGGTCTGGAGCTTGAGGCCCGCTTCAGCGCTCTTGTCCCATTTGATGACCGGAGTGTCGATGACGATCTCTTTTTGCTCGGGGGTGACATACCGATCGTAATCGGCATACGCCATGATCCGGTTGGCGTTGAGTGTATACGGCTTGCCGCGGTAGCTCTCCTCAACGTCGAGGTCGATCTGCTGGGTGATGACCTTACCGCCTGAGTTGCCGTTGGTATAGGTCAGTACACAGGTTTCGGGATCATAATCGATCACGATGGCGACATGGGAGAAGTAAGCGCCGGTTCCGTGCCAGCCGAAAAAGAGCAGACCGCCGGGCTTGTAGGGCATATCAAAGGGGCTGACGTCGACATTGTAGTAGGTGTTCCACGGCATCGCGTCGAGCTTGTGATGGGTATTGGGCGCGTAGTAGACCTTCTTCTGGTCAAGGTTGAAGGACTCGATCCACTGGTCGGCGCTCCAGAAGATTCTCGGGTCGACGACATAGCAGTAGAAATAGCGCTTGAGGGTCTCTTCATCATAGTAGCCTGCCTGATACAGACACCAGCTTGTGAAGATCGTGCACCAGTCATAGTCGGCGTACTGTTCACTTTCATCTCTGTCCATGACATAGCGTTGCGCCCAGCGTGTGTACTCGGTGTTGCCGGTGAGGTTGTCGTTCATGCGCAGCTCCTTGCCGGTCCAGAGCTTGCCCTCCTGACGCGCCTGATCGAGGTCGTAGCCCTCGGTGGCAAAGTTCGCGTAGCCCTCCTGTGACTGCGCGACGGCAAGCACCTTTTCCATGGTGGTGCCGTCCTTGTGCTCCTCCAGCGCCTGCATGAGCTTGGTGTAATAGGGAGAGGATTTGTATTCGTCCGAAAATCTCAGCTCCTCAGCGCTCGCGGCGGAAGCAGAAAGCACGGATGAAAGCATTACGGCGAGTACGATGGCTAAACTAACAATTCTTTTCATACAGCTTTATCCTTTCTTTGACAGGAGAGGGGTAATGCTTCTCCCGAGAATATCCTATGCTTGTTTATAAATGAAACGCGCGCTTCAAAAACAGCTTGCCCGTGTTGGTCAGGAAGAGATCCTCCGCCTTGCGGATGATCTCCTTCTCGGGGGTGTTCTGCTCCTTGAAGTCGACGATCAGCTTTGCTTCGATCAATATCTGGTGGTCGAGCGTGCCGATGTGCTCGTAGTTCTCGGTGTTCTCCACCATGTGGCATACCTTCATCGCCGCGGCCTCCGTTACGCCGCATTCGCGCAGGATGTCGCGCACCACGGGGACGCGGTCGCCCTCTACGTTGTGTACCACTGCCGCAAGCTCTAAGTCAAACTGCTCTTCGTCACTCAGATGCTCTAATTCACCGATGCTCTTCGCCAGCGTATAGACGCGGACAAAATGCTGTACCTTATCCATATCGCCACGGTAATACTGCTTCATTCTCAGCGCGACGCGGTTGACGTCCTGTGTGCGCTGCTTTGCCGCCGCGTCAATTTCCTTGGGCATCTTTTTGCGCCTTCTTTCTCATTTTTCTGTCTGTTTTATCTTTTTTGATGACCGCGCGCAGATAGGCGAAGGTCTTTTCCTCGCCGTTCTCGGCAAGGTAGGTCAGGTAGTGTTCGATCAGATCGCAGGACACGGGGTGCATCAGCTCACCGCGAAAGACGCGTCCCTTGCGGTTCTTGCCCTTAATGAAGTACTCCAGCGGACTGCGGTCGGTGTATCGATCGCCCTGATAGGTCTTGCACGCCGCCATGCGGTCGCAGAACATCTCGACCACATAGCGCACCGGCATTTCGACCGGACGTATCTTGCGGTCGACGGGGGAGTAGTCCGTCCAGTATTCCAGGTGATGACGGTTCCTGCCCTTGTGGTGCATCCATGCTTCGCTGTAGCCCTTGATCTCACGCTCGCGGTCGTTCGGACTGCGTGTACCCTGCCAGTAGCGCGCGCCTTCGCTGAACTCCGTCCACGAGTATTTGGACAGGTCGTGTTTTAACCCCTGCCACGGGATCCCCGCCTTAAAGCAGTTACGGATCACCTGGTGACGGTGGTGGGTGATGGTTTTAAAATGATTCAGCGCCTTGCTCATCGGATCCCTCTTTTCTGAGTATTTATTATAATACAAGACATGGGATTGTGCAAGAGGCGTTTTGGGGATCATAAATCTCTTGCGATTCGTGGTCGCAGACAACATTTTCTTGCAAGTTGCGGATCATTATATTATAATAAGGAAAAGTCGCGATTGGGGAGGCGGTTATTATCAACAGACAAAAAATCATCGTGCGTACCAGTATCATCGGAATCGTCGCCAACGTTGCTCTTGCCGCGTTCAAGGCGGCAGTCGGCTTGTTGTCGCGATCGATTTCGGTCACGCTGGACGCAGTCAACAACCTGAGCGACGCGCTGTCATCCGTCATTACGATCATCGGCGCGAAGCTCTCTGTCAAGCCTGCGGACAAAAAGCATCCGCTGGGCTACGGACGCATCGAATATCTCAGCTCCATGATCATCGCGCTGATCATTCTCTATGCCGGTATCTCGGCAGGGATCGAGTCGATCAAGAAGATCATCACCCCTGAGACGCCCGATTACAGCGCGACCTCGCTGATCATCATCGCGGTGGCGGTCGTCGTCAAGATCGTGCTGGGCACCTATGTGTCGCGCGTCGGAAAAAAGGTGAACTCCGATTCCCTCGCGGCGTCGGGCAAGGACGCGCTGATGGATTCCATCATCTCCGGATCGGTACTGGTGGCGGCGGTCATCTACCTGATCTGGGGCATCTCGCTGGAAGCGTATCTCGGCGTCGTGATCGCGCTGTTCATCATCAAGGCGGGCTTTGATATCCTGCGCGAGACGATCTCACAGATCCTGGGAGAGAGGATCGATTCCGAGGTCAGCCGACAAATCAAGGCGGATCTATGCGCCTATGACGGCGTCAGCGGCGCCTATGATCTGATCCTGCACAGCTACGGCCCCGATCAGTTGATCGGCTCCGTGCATATCGAGGTGGATCACACCTTCACGGCTCCCGAGCTGGACGCGCTGGAGCGCCGCATGACTGCCGAGATCTATCAAAAGCACGGCGTTGCGCTGACGGGTATCTCGATCTATTCGGTCAATCTGAGCGATCCAGAGACCGACACCCTGTTCCATCAGGTACATGACGAGGTCATGGCGGACGAGAACATTTTGCAGATCCACGGCTTCTTCCTCGATAAGAAAACCTCGACCGCGGTGTTTGATCTGGTCGTCAGCTTTGACGTGGATGACCGACAGGCGCTGATCGATCAGATCGTCGAGAAGCTGAGCAAGCAGCACCCCAACTATCATTTTATCGTCAATCCGGACAACGATATCTCGGATTGATCCGAGAACGGGGCTCTTGCATGAGTCCGACGAAAAAGCGCAAACCCATGCGACGGAGAAGCCTCTCTCGCGTTTGCAGGATTTTCATGAGGTGAATGATAATGAAAAAAACCGCATTACGTATGCTGTCCCTGCTGATGGCGATCACAATGGCTTTGACGGTCGGCTTGATCGGCGCTTCTTCCGCCGCAATCGACGATATGGCCGATACCGGCGCGCTCAATGGCTACATGCTCGGTTACATGAGCTGGGGCGTCAAGACGATGGGGCTGGACGTCCTACAGGAAAAGCTCGAGAAAAGCGGAAAAGCATTGCCCGAGGTCATTGTTGCTGTCATGGACACGGGATTGAATACCTCTAATCGCTATCTCAAAGGTCGTTATATCGACGGCTACAACTTCATCAATCAAACAGACGATTATAACGATGACCAATATCACGGAACCGAGGTGTGCGGCGTGATCGCCGACGGTACCTCCTCCAATGTCAAGGTTATGCCCCTCAAGGTCATGGATGGAAATGGCGACGGCAAGATGCAGGATACCGCCAAAGCCATATACTACGCGCTCGATCACGGCGCGGATGTCATCAATCTGAGCTTGAGCGGCGATGATAAAAACCACACCTATCACTCGCTGGATGACGCCATTGCCGAGGCGGTATCCCGTGGAGTGGTCGTGATCGTTGCGGCAGGCAATCAGGACGGCGACGCGTCGCTCCGCTATCCTGCCAATAAGGACAACGTCATCACGATTACCTCCGTGAATAAAAATAACAAACGCGGTCTGCTGGCAAATTACGGCTCCGTGATCGACTTTGCTCTGCCGGGCATGAATATTCTTGCGCCGCACAGATCCTTCATGCTGCTCGATTCCGGCACCTCCCTTGCAGCGCCGCACGCCGCCGCTGCAGCCGCTCTCCTGAAAACCTGGGACAAGAGCCTGAATCAAGCGGAAATCTACGAGATATTCAAGCAGCACGCGGTCGATCTCGGCGATAAGGGCTTTGATACGACCTACGGCTGGGGTATGATCGATATGTCGGATTTTGATATCAACGCAACCTATGTCCGTCCGACTGAGCCTCCCGTACCGACAGAGGCGCCGACAGAAGTTCCCGTCCCCACACAGGCTCCCTGCTCCTACGTGTTGGGTGATGTGGACGGCAACGGCACAGTCAATACGCTCGACGTGACCTATCTGATGCGCGCTTTGGCGATGCTGGATACGCCGTTCAGCGAGCAGGAGCTGCTCCGGGGCGACGTCGACCGAAACGGTTCGACCGGCGCAAACGATGTTGTCCTGATCCGGCAATATCTGGTGCGGATGGCGGTTGCTTATCCGATCGGAGAAGTCGTCACCAACTGAATAGGTTATACTAAGTAGCAATAAAAAGCTTTAAAAAGATATTAGCGGAGAATTTCGCAG
>CAMJJL010000006.1 GCA_946406145.1 uncultured Clostridia bacterium
ACAGTACCGGCTCGGCACCATCGGCGGCGGTACATTAAAAGGAGATATCGAGAGTTGGTGGGCGAGACGTCGCGGCAAGGATGATCCAAACCGCGTCATCGGCTCCAAAGTATATGAGAAAAATGAGACTTTTATGGCGCTCGACGGGATCGATCTGATTATCAAAAAAGGCGAGCGAGTCGGTATCATCGGTCATAACGGCGCCGGAAAGTCCACTATGCTGAAGATACTGTCTCGTGTGACCGCTCCGACCGAGGGTAAGATCTGTGTCGACGGAAGGATTGCGTCGATGCTCGAGGTCGGTACGGGCTTCAGCGGTGAGCTGACCGGCCGTGAGAATATCTATCTTAACGGCGCGATCCTCGGTATGACCCGTGCCGAGGTCACAAGCAAGATCGATCAGATCATCACGTTTTCCGAGTGCGCTCAGTTCATCGATACCCCCGTCAAGCGCTATTCCTCGGGCATGTACGTCAGGCTCGCGTTCGCGGTAGCGGCTCACCTTGACTCTGAGATCCTCGTGATGGATGAGGTGCTCGCGGTCGGCGATATGAAGTTCCAACAGAAGTGCCTCGGCAAAATGAGCGATGTCTCCAGCTCCGAGGGCAGAACGGTCCTCTATGTCAGCCACAATATGAATACCATTCGCCAGCTGTGCAGCCGATGCGTTGTACTCGATCATGGCAAATTGGTTTATGACGGAGAGGTCGAGAACGCCATCTCGATCTATGCGGATATCAAAAAGGGCTCACTGAGCGCTAAGGTTGATCTGAGAGAAGCGAAACGCTACCGTTCTATCCAGACGATGCGTATGGTTTCATTCCAATCCGCAGAGTTTTTGAATAAGGAAGAGAACAAATTTGAACAGGATGAGTCGGCGAAACTGAAATTGACGCTCGACTCCGAGATCGAGATAGAGCAAGCCAAGATTCGCATCAGCATCACGGATTCCTATGACAGAACGGTTGGAGCCGCTATTTGTGATGATATCGGCACCCTTCATAAAGGTATGAATGAGGTGACGCTCGATATCAGCTTCTGCGGTCTGGTAGAGGGAACCTACCGTGCTCAGCTGATCGCCTTCAGCAATAACGATTACGGTACGGTCAAAGAATATGATATCATTTTTGACGCTTTCTCCTTTGAGGTGAATGGCAGACAAAGCGAGTATACGTGGAATGCTATGAAATGGGGCAGCGTACGCCTGCCGGATATCAAGAGAATCTGAGTGAAGTCGGTTTCAGGGCGTGTCAGCGATCTGCCTTTATATTGACTAATAAGAAATAATTTGGTATAATAAAGTATTGTATTCACACGTAAAGGATGGATCAAGGAGGAAAAATGAGAAGAGCCATTATTTTTCTGATTGCTTTTTTTGCTACGATATGTGTGGTGCTGATCGTGCTGTCACCCGACTATCTCTCGATGTTGATCGTCGGCATTATGACGGGTGCGATCATACTGGGCTTTGTTTTCGGCGTTATGCCGCTGCTCAGATACACTCGCGGCTTTCAAAACGGACAAAAAAGCATCACGGACGCCTTAGACGTCAACGCCGATTATATCTGGACAGCTGTCAGGAAGGTCACCCCTTTCTTTTCCGAGAAACAGCTCGATGAGATTTTTGAAACCTACCTCAATGAGGTCGTCGATCAGAACGACAAGGGTGTTGTCATCAGCGATATAGAGGATTCGATCAACGAGGAGACGTTGGCGATCCGCAGTTGGCGCGGCGTTGTGTTACAGATCGCGGGTATTCTGACCGCACTCGGTCTGCTGGGCACCTTCCTCGGACTGGTCATGGGTATCAGCACGGTCGAGTTCAGCTCAGCCGAGGCGACGATGGACAGTATCGAAAGACTGCTCAAGGGTATCGGTACCGCGTTCTACACCTCCATCGTGGGTGTCATCCTGTCCATTCTTTTCAATGTTTGTTATCGTCTTGTCTGGAATGTCATGCTCCGTGAGATGGGACTCTTTACCGAACAGTTCCATACCTTTATCCAGCCTACCGCCGATGATCAGATCCGCGCAAAGCAGTATCTGAACACGGAGAAGATGATCGAAACGCTGAACGTGCTTCGTGCCAACAGTACGATCAGCGCGAGCAATACTGCTGCTGATCCGGCACAGGAACAGCGCATGATGATCGATATTCTCTCCGGTCTCAACCGAGGAGAGTTCACCTATATGCTGGAGCCTGTATGCAGTCTGGCGGATCGCAATGTGATCAAGGTAAACACCAAGCTGCACTGGAACCACCCCGTGCTCGGCGCGGTACAGCCCTCGGTTTATCTGCCGATCGTTGAAGCCGACGGCTTTGTCGCCAAGCTGGATCAGCACCTTTGGGAGCAGGTCTGTGCTGCCATGCGCGAGTGGATCGACAGGGGCGTTCATCCGCTGCCCGCGATTTTGAATATCCGCAAGACCGATCTGTTGGCGATCGACGCCTTTGAGACAATCCGTTCTTTGGCGGAGCAATATCAGATCGAGCCCCGCTATCTGGAGGTCGCGATCGACGCTTCCGCTTACATGATCTGCCATGAAGAGGCGGAGAAAGCGGAGCGGAAGTTCCTGCAAAGCGGCTACAAGGTATCCGTCGGCAACTGTACCGGCAACCTTGTCGGTCTGGGCGATACCCATGCGGACGAGATCTGTCTGGATCTGACGTCGCTGGCGGAGAGCGGCGATCTGGAGAGCGTCTTTACGCAGGCGTCCAATATCCGTCTTAAACTCACCTGTTCGGGTGTTTCATCCGCCAAGGAGCTCGCCGATATCAAGCGATACGGCTGCCTGACCGGACGCGGAAGCCATCTTTATCCCGAAATGACACGCTCAGAGTATGAGGATCTGATGTACTACACCTCTGCTTGAGATAGATAGAAACACACCTTTTGATATTTTGCTTTTTTCAGATAGGGGAATACCATGAAGCTGAGAAAAAAACAGAAATCGGGTGACGAAAGTTACTGGAAGTCGTTTACCGACATTATGACGGGGTTGCTGTTGATCATCCTGTTGATCATGATGCTGCTGTTACTGTATGTGACGCAGATCAACAAAGAGGAGCATACAGAGGATTATCAGTATGAGACCCAGTATAGTGACGGCGATTATTATTTTAACAACAACGTTAATATCAACGACCATGATGCCGATGAATTGTATGATCGTCCGACTCAGGAAGGCGGCGGTGGCGGCGGCGGTGAAGGCGTTGATGATCCCGGAGAAAATGATTACGAAGGAATCTATAACGATATCGGACACGATAAGACCGCTGTTTTTGTAACGGTAGTGGATGAAGAGACCGGTAACGTCATCAAAAAATCCGGTATTCTCTTTGAGCTGTACACAGGCGCCGACGCTACGGGCGGTTTACAAACGCTGCATACCTATTATCCCGTCAAAACCGAGTACAAGCAGTACGAAACAACTAAGGACGGCACCTTCTTCCTGCCTGAGAAGATCACCAACGGCTGGTACTCGCTCCATAATCTCAAGGCGCCCAAGGGCTATTCCTTTGCGGATGACGTCAGCTTTGAGATCACCGAATCGCTCGACTGGCCTGATCCGTACAGAGTTACCGTACCGATGTCGCCGTCCAAGAGCGTGATCTATGTCCACGATACCGACGCCGACAACAACAAGAATGTTTCCGGCACGATTTACGAGGTCTACGCCGCTCAGGACATCAAGACGCTCGACGGCACCCTGCGCTTTAAAAAGGGAGAAAAGGTCGACGAGTTCAAGACCGATGAGAACGGTAAGGGCGAGAGCGTCAAGCTGTACTTCGGCGATTATACCGTCAAACAGAAAATGCCCGCAACCTATTATTCGTTGAACACCTCACCGCTGAACGTAACACTGGAATATACGGAATCGGAAGCGGAAGCGATTACCCACGAGATCAAATGCCAGAAGACAAGAGCAGAGCTGCTGCTGGTTGACGATTATACCGAACAGCCGATCACAGACGCGAGCTTTGCTGTTACCGGCAGAGAGGACGCTGTCACCGACAGTGACGGCAAGATCGTGCTGACCGATTTGGATAAGAACGCGACCTATGAGCTGACCCTCAAGAGCCTGCCTGATACCTATCGCTCTCAAACCGATACGATCGGCTTTACAGTCGACGCCGACGGTCGTATTGACGGTCAGGGCGTTGCAAAACTGGATATGACTGCGTATAAGATTCGCCTGTCTGTTTCCGCGAGGGATATGCTGTTCGGCAACGAGATCACTTCTACCGTGATCCGCTTGTATGACGCAAATGATAAGGTTGTCGAAGAGTGGGAAGGCACCGGAACCGTGCGCGAGTTCGAGAACCTTGATCCCGGCAATTACACGGTTGAGGTCGGCGGTCGCAAGTCATCGCGTGTCAGCATCGAACTCAAGGATGCGGGAGGCATTCAGACTCTGGCTACCTCCTATTGGACTCTTTGGGATACGATCTCAATCATCGGCGGCGTACTTTTGTTGTCACTGATCGTGGTTATCGTTATCAGCCTGTTCCGCAGATTAAGAAGGAAGAAAGACGATGAATAAAACAAGAGTATTCAGAAAAAGCGATATTATTTATCATATCGTCAAAGGCTGGAAGCTGGTGTTCGTTTGTACGATCGTCGGGTTGATTGTCGGCGTAACGATTATCGGTGTAAGTTATATCCGCGGCGAGGTTTCCAAGGAATACCGTATCACAACCTCGGTCGCGGTGATAACCGCCGGTGACGGCAGGGAGTATAAACTTGCCACCCCGGATGAGACAGATCTTTCCACCGCCCGAGATCTGACTGATTCTGCGTTATATGTTATCAAAAGCAGTCGAAATATGGAGGCGGTTATTTCGGAACTCGGTCTCAAAGGAGTTTCATCTTCCGATATTTCACGTAACCTTACCGTTAATCGAAATGAAAAGACCGAGATCATCGAGATAACGCTGCTGTGGCGTTCCGAAAAAGAAGGGCTCTCCATCCTGCAGGCACTTAATCGTGTCACCACCAATGTGATGAAAGATACCGTCAAAATGGGTTATCTCTCAGTAATCAATCAGCCCAAGGCAACCTTTATTGTCGGCGGTAATATCAATCTTTCTATGTGGATCTACGCCGCGCTGGTCGGTTTTCTGATCGGTATCGGCATCTGTATTTTAAAATTCATTTTCTTCCCGACGATGATCAACGAGGACGACATTACCACGATCTTCGGCATCGATACATTGGGCTCGTTGCCTTTTGACAGGCACTATGCACGCTTAAAGCCGCTGATGAAGTCGGAGCTGTCGATCATGGACGATATCAAGTCCTCCGCGCACCTGCTTCTCGGTCATCTTGAACGTGCCGATGCTCATAAGCTCTATGTCACCTCAACGATGCACGATGAGGGCAAGACCCGTCTGATTGCCGATGTCGGATTGCAGCTGGCTCGTCTGGGCAAGAAAACGTTGATCATCGACTGTAACTTTGCCAATCCTATGCTTGGGGCGCTGTTCATCGGTGGGTTGCCTTACGAAAAAACCCTCAACGCGCTTTATCGCGGTGACGCCGATAGACTTGACGCCGTTACACGCATCAACGGATGTCTTGATTTACTGCCCTGTGTGCTGGAGCGCAATCCGGAGAATTTCAACGACGCTCTCTTGGCACAGATGAAAGCCGTCATGGATGACTATGATTATGTATTGATCGACGCGGCGCCTGTCGGAACCGACGCCGAGGTTCTGCGTTTGAACGAGATTACGGATACAGTGCTTTATGTCGTTCGATTTGACCACGCAAAGGTCGATGACATCAAGCGCGCCATGCAGCGCATCGCAAAGTCCGGTATCCCCGTCGTCGGCGCGGTATTCAACTGTGTTGTCAACTGGCGCCAGACTATCATCAACGCGCCTAAGCGTCTGGCGAATTCTCTCAATCGTGAGAAGAAGCGTCGCGAGAAAGCAGAAAAGAAGCGCACTGATTATCGGGACAAACGTGAGAAAGCGAACAACAAATCGCTCAGATCACATCCGACGGAAGAAATTGCTCTCCCGGAGGAGGAAGCCATTCCTGATCTGAGCGAGATGACCGCTTCATCGTCTCAGGAAAAGAAGCGCGAAAAGCAAGAGAAGAAGCGCGAAAAGCTGGAAAAGAAGCGAGAGAAGCAGGAGCAGAAAGAAAGAGAAAAGCGAGAGAAGCAGGAGCAGAAAGAAAGAGAAAAGCGAGAGAAGCAGGAGCAGAAAGAAAGAGAAATACGAGAGAAGCAGGAGCAGAAAAAGCTCCTCAGCGAAAAAAAGAAAGACAAAAAGAACGGCAATACCGATTCGGATCCTCCCTACGATCCCGGAAGCGAGTATGAGGATCTGTAAACAATAAACAAGGAGCAATATTATGAACCGATTTCTTCAGTCCAGCTTCGTGAAGCGAAACGTGCTGATCGTCGATGACGAGCAGATTAACCGTGAGTTGCTGCAGGCGATCTTGTCCATGACATACAACATCACTTGTGTTACCAACGGCAGAGAGGCGATGGATCTGCTTCGTACAACAAAAGAAAAGTTTTCTCTGATCCTGTTGGATCTGCTGATGCCCCAGATGAGCGGTTTTCAGGTGATCGAGGCGTGTAAGGCTGATGAAAAGCTCCGCGATATCCCGATCATCGTTATGACGACCGAAAAAAGCGCCGAGGTGCGCAGCATCCGCATGGGCGCGTCTGACTTTATCAGCAAGCCCTACCGTATGCCCGAGGTCATCATTGCTCGCTGTGAGCGTATTGTCGAGCTCAGCGAGGAGAAACAGTTTATCCGTTCGATTGAGAAGGATCATGCAACAGGACTGTACATCAAGGTGTTTTTCAACGCTTATATCAACAGGCTTCTCCCCGGCGTCAAGAGTGCAATGGACGCTATTGTTCTCAAGATCGACGGAGCGAATAATGAGCTGATCAGGGAAGCGGCGCGACTCTTCAACGATATCGTCATCAATGACGACGGTATCGCCTGCCGTGCGGATAAAAACACCTTCTATGCCTTCTGTCACCATCAGGATAACTACGATGAGCTGATCGGACATCTGCAGAACGAGCTTTCACACAACGGCGGTCTCCGTTTGACTGCGGGCGTCTGCAGAAATGTCGATTTAAAAGCTCCTGTCGACAGCTGGTTCGCCGCGGCAAAATCCGCCCTTGATTCCTCTGGAACTGCGGTCGCTTACGTCGGTTAAATTGAATTGAAGGACTGTTCTCACATAGTGACGAGAACACAGGACAGTATAATGCGTTACAAAAGCCGGTATCTGTAGGAAAGTGATACCGGCTTTTGATAAATGAGTGGAAGTGATATGAGATGGTAAACGGAAAATCATTTGTCCTGGCTGATCAAGCGATACCCGATATGAACTCTGTACAGTTAGATAACAAACTTGTGCTAAGCTGGTATGACGGCTTGTCCGTAACTGTCTCGGATAATAAAAAATATGCGTTGATCGGAGAATGCTGGTCAATCAAAGCGGATGAGGATCCTGTGAGGATCATCACCGAAACGCTTGATATCAATACGGAAATGATCCTTGAGCGCGAGAACTACTGGTGCGGCAGATATGTGCTGATCCTGGAGGATCGCGTCTATATGGACGCTGCCGGTACGATGAGCATTTTTTATCATAATAAGTTTCTTTCAAACAGCCTGAATCTGCTCCGGGAGTTGCTCGGCTATGAGCTGAAACAAGAGAAGCTGTTTGACGGTTTAAGTCCCGATTTTGTTCCCGGAATCGGAACACAGTATCCCGGTGTGAAGCGGCTGCTGCCGAGTCAGATCTATGATTGCGGCAACAAAACCGTTTCGTCCAGAGCGCTGCTTCCGGAATTCCCGACGGAATATCTATCCGATGAAGAGCGGGTAAGAGCTTTTGCCGAGGAATTCGCGCAAGGGCTGAAAAATCTTGATTCATATTTTGCGGGGAGGACGAAGCTGATCACCTGTACGGGCGGTCGTGATTCAAGAACGGTTCTGGCGGTTTCCGAATTCGCGGGGCTGGATTTTGGTACGACTACGCTGGAGCATGACGCGATCAGCAATTCGGACGTCAGTATTCCTTTGCGGCTGAGCAGCGCCCTCGGAAGAAAACATTATTATATCAAGAGGGACAAAAAGCAGCTTCTGCGTTCAAGATTTGATGATTTTGATCGGCATATTTGTAATTATGAGAAAGGCGCCGACAGAGATTTTTACGGCTACGGTCAATTCGAGAAGCTCAGAGAAGAGGTCGGCAATGATATTGTACTTCTCAGAGGATCTGTCTGGGGAATCGCCACAGAGTATTATACGAAGGATATCGCGTCGTTGAGTTATGACAGTTTGTCGGAACTGTTCCCTTTGATACGACACAACCCGATCTATCAGGCTTCTGTCAAGGATTGGCTCGATTATGCTGTTCACGATACGAAAAATCCTTTGATCAATCTTGCCGACAGGGTGTTCTGGGAACTCAGAGAGGGCTGCTGGCTTTCGACGATCGAAGAGACCTTCGATCTCTATGAGGGGATCACCTCCGTCCAACCGATCAATTGCAGACGGCTGATTTCCTTGCTCATGGGTTTTGATGTTGACGACAGAGCGAAAAAGATACATGAAGAAAAGATCACAGAATATGCCGCGCCGCAGCTGAGAGAGATACCGTATGATTATCAGCTCGATAACGGCGGTATCAGCCGCGGTAAGCAGATTGAGGGATATGTAAAAAAGACCGTTTGGGTTCTTCAAAACTTCGGTCCCGGCGGACTGATCCGATTGATCAAAGGTAAGCTCGGCGGATGACGCCGATAGGAAGCACAATGACGGGAAGGACAGTTCTATGGACAAACGAGATCAAATCAATCTGAATTTGAATCGCTGAAACAATAGAATCGAATCTTTGGATATACTGCGCATCCTTGCGGCTGCTGCAGTCGTTGTGATCCATGTACCGGCAGATGTTTAGGGCAGTTATGCCGTCAACCGTGTGGAATTCATGTCAATCGGTTTTTACGATAGGATCGTTCCCATCTTTGTGAAGATCAGCGGCGCGCTGTTCCTCGAAAAAAAGAGTTGCTGTTCACATTTGTTGTAAAAACTCCCGTTTATCAACCGTTACCTCGCGAGACAATACAGACCGGATACCGGCGCAAGAAAGATGGATATGATGAGTAAACAAGAAAAGAAAAAAACCAATCAGGCATACACCGACAGACACAGGGTGTTTTTCGGCCCCGGATCCAGTGTTTGGAAATGCTTATTCATGGATGTGGTCGAGTCACCGGAATATGAATACTGTGAGTTCCGTGAGCTTCTCAATACAAGGGTCAAAACCATCCTGTTTTCTCCGAAGCTGCGTAACCTTATGCCGCATTTTGTTCGTAGAATTCTATACCGCAGCGTGTTGAAGTATCACTTCCTGACGCTGCCCCGTGACGCTGAGATATTCTTCGGCTTTACCAACGGCTTCGAAATGTTCGGCGATCCGTACTTTGTCGATTTCATCCTTTATCTGAAAAAGGAGTTTCCGAACGCAAGGCTCGGGCTGCACTATTACGAAACATTGATCCATTGTTATCCGGAGCAGCTGCCGTTTATGAAAGAGAACTTTGACTGTATCCTTACCTTTGATCACTATAGCTCCGAGAATCACCAAATCGAGTACTACGGACCTGTCTGTGAGAACGGAACGATCGAGCCTGCCGGAGAAGGGGAGGAGTCCGACGTATTGTATATCGGCGGCGTCAGTAATCCCAGGTTCCGCCGCGTCGAATTTGTAACCCGTGTTTTCAAATATTTGTCTGATAACGAAAAAAAGTGCTTTTTCAGTTTGTATGATGCGAAAGAGAAGGATAAGGAAACCGTCATCTCTATTCTGGGAAAAGACAGGATACGGTGGGAAGAAGATCACCTCCTGTATGGTAAATCAAAGTTTTATTTCAAGTATTTTTCCTACCCCGTTTCTCTGAGCTATATCCATAAAGCGAAGGTTTTGCTGGAGGTTGTTCCCAACGGACTGATCTCCTGTACAAGCAGACTGGCACAGGCGACGAATGCTGAAAAAAAGCTGTTGACCACTTCAGATACCTGTCGGCTGGAAACCTACTATCATCCGAATAACATGAGCATGTTCCAAAATCCCGAGGATATTGATTTTGCGTTCTTTGATACTCCGTATCATCATAACAGCGTTGATCTGACTGCGATCACGATGCTGCGTTATATGGAGAAAAAGGCGTTCGATACATAACAGGGTGCTCTTTTGGTATGAAGATGAATACGTAAGCTATGCTGTGTATCGTTTTGAGTAAAAGCGAAAGCGAGGTATCGTAATGATATTGTGGCTGAAAAAACACATCAAAAAAATGTTAATTTGGATCCAATTCCTCTTTATCAGATTGGCGGCGCTTTTTACCAATGCTGACAACGACCGAGAGAATGTATTGTTGGATCTATCGGGTTTGAAAATTAACAGGAGAATTGTTCAGGTAGCGCTCCAGCTTACAAACGCCGGTTTCTCGGTCAGTTATAAAGCGCCCTCAAAGCTATATGTTGATACCGTCTACAACGGTTTCGAAGATTATCAGCAATTCTTTTTTGAACACGTCAGATATCATCATCCCAAAAGAAACTACATGGTTGTTTTCTGTGCCAAAAACAAAGCGGATTCATATCCGAAAAGAATCGTTTTCTGTGATGATATTCCGTCGTTTCGCGATCATTTTACCGAAGATTTCTTTTATCCTATCTTATTTCACCCGCGTTTCCTTGTCGAAAATCCCGAACAAGCGGCTTGGAATACAGAAGAGAAAACGATCAAAATGATTTTCATCGGAAACAATGCTGATACTTATCAGGGCTTTGCGGATAAGGTTCATCAGACCTATGGGATACAAACCAGAAATGAAGTCATTGCGTTCTTATGCTCACGATTCAACCGTTATATTTTTCGCCCCGATAGCAAAGAGCAGTTTCTGGACGCGTTGAACGACAGCAAAGGAACATTGAAAAACAAAATCGTTATCATTGATCGCTTCCGCTTGGAGGGGGAGGATTATTGGAACGCGCTGCGCCGATCGGCATGCCATATCTGGACTTGCGGATTCATCCAACCGTATTGTCATAATCAGATGGAGAGCATCTTCTCCAACGCTGTTCCCGTTACCGATCATCGAATCAAATATAACGGACTCAACGACAAGAACGCTTACCTATACGGCGATTCCGATCAAGCAGCGGCTGTTGTTGAGCGTCTATTACAGCTGGATATCGAATCCGAGGAGCTCCTGAGCAAGCGAGAGCAGGTGGATCGATTATATCGGGATCATTATAGTAACCGCGCGTTCAAAAATAAATTGATCGGGTTTATCCAATCGAACAAGCCGCAAGAAACATATTATATCTGCCATTCGATCTATCGTTGATCTGACAGGATTACAAAGCTCACGGTGTTGCCGCATCAGCGAGTTCTTTTATAAAAGTGTTTAATGAAAACTCAGTATAACAGACTTTCGCCGATTAACCTGCCCGAGTAACGTTGAAGGCAATTGAAAGCCACATTCAAAATGCGTTCGGGAGCTGTTAACGATCCCGAACGAATAACAATCATCCTACAAGAGAACCGACGAGTTATCTCGTCGGTTCTCTTGTCATTGTCCCATATGAGATAGGGTGACTGTAGATATCCGAACCGTGGTTTTGACGGGCATATTTCCGCCTGTCCATCGTCAAAATCCTCAGGGATAACAGTGCGAGGGACTCGTTTATACATCGAAGCACGTAATAGATCGAAGAACAATTTATCGGATGATATGAGTAAATAATTGTGTAAAAATAAAAAATAAATAATTGTGTAAAAATAAAAAACAGGTAGATATTTTTGAGATAATATGATATACTTTGCATAAATAGACTGAAAGAGAATACCCATGGTAAAGAACGCAATTATCAGCAATAAAGGAGGCTATCCTATGAATGACAAGCAGTTCCGTTTAACAGAAGAAATGATGCCTGTCGTGGAGGAGATCGGTCGGCATATGTCTCGCGGTTTCTTTATCTACAAGGCGCACGAGCCGTGGGGTTATGTTTACGCGAATGAAGCGGCTATTAAGGTTTTTGACTGCCGCGATCGGGAAGAATTCAAGAAGACGACCGACTGCAATTTTGAGAGTATTATTCATCCCGACGACTACACCGCTGTGTATGATTCGATGGCGCAGCAGATCGCAAAAAGCGACGACAATCAGTATAACGTCGAGTATCGGATCATCAAAAGCGACGGCGAAGTGCGTTGGCTGGAGGAGTGCGGCCATTATACCGAGACCAAGGAGTACGGCGGGATCTATTATGCCTTTGTTTCGGATATCACCGAACAGAAGGCGCTCAGGGAATCCGATGTGGCGCTCAGTCAGGAAGTTATCAAGGCTTTGAGCAAGCCGTATCATACCGTGTGGGTGATCGACGATGTCGAGAAAGAGACCTTCATGCTGTACCGCGGCGATACCTACGGCAAGACGATCCACTCCGCTGTTAACAAACAGGCGGTCGGACTGACCTATACAGCCGCAAAGGAGAAATATATCGACCGCGTCGTTGCGAAACAGGATGATGAACGCCTGCGCCATGAACTTGATCTAAAGAATATCGTTGATCATTTGGACAATCACTCGATGTACAACGTTGTTTATTTGCGCGAGATGGGGGACGGCGTACAGCACTATTTCCGCGTCGAGTTCGTCAAGCTGCATATGCCGGACGGTAAGATGGGTATCGTGTGCGGCTTCAAGGACGTCGATGATGAGGTGCGCGAGAGCCTGGCGCTGCAGGGCGCGCTCAGAGAAGCGGAGCAAGCAAAGGAGGATAACCGCAAACTCATCGAAGAGATCCAGTCGGTGGCGAAGATCGGCGATCTGATGGGCTTAGCTGCGTCTGTGCTGTCCGATACCACCGCGTTGAGCTTTTCCAAGGACGCGAAAACAGGCAAGTATCTTGCCTGCAATCAGGCTTTTGTGGACTTCAAGCACAAGTCGTCTGCCGATGAGATCATCGGCAAGACGGACTATGATCTCTATGATGCCGAAACAGCCGAGCGGTTTGTACAGCATGACCGCAAGGCGCTGAGCATGGATAAACCGTACGTTTACTTTGAAGAGATCCTCTCTGCCGACGGGCAAGAGGGGCGCTATATGCAGACGACAAAGACGAAGTTTACGGATTCCGCGGGCAGGCTTTGTATCCTCGGGCTGTGCGTCGATATCACTCAGTTGATGCACCTCAAGGCGACAGAGACAAAGCAGCAGGAGCTGGAACAGCGTTTGATTCTGCAGCAAAAGCTGCTGGAAGAAGAACTGGTGCGCGATCAGCAGGATATGATGATCACTGCCCTCGCGTCGGATTACCGCAGTGTGTATCATGTCAATCTGGATACCAATGTGGCGACCTGTTATCGTGGTGATCCTGAGGACAAAAACAAGCTGCCCGACGGAACGGCATTCCCCTTTGTGGAGAGATTTGAATATTATGCCGACAATTTTGTTACCGAAAAGTATCGGGCGGATTTTAAGGATTTCATACAGCCCCAAAATATCAAACGGAGACTTCAAAGCGAGCCGATTATCGCCTTCCGCTATCTCGTGAGGCGCGGTGGCAGAGAGTATTATGAGATGATCCGTATGGCGAACGTTCATCATGCGGACGTGGGCGTAAAACATTCCGTTCACGCTATCGGTCTCGGTCTGACGGTTATCGACGCCGAGATGCGCAAGTCGATGGCGCAGAGCAACGCGCTTCGTGACGCGCTCGCCGCTGCAGAAGAAGCAAATAAAGCGAAGACGGCGTTCCTCTCCAATATGAGCCACGAGATCCGTACGCCGATGAACGCGATCATCGGTCTGAACAGTCTGGCACTGCGCGACGAGACTCTGTCCGATCAGGCGCACGAGTATTTGCTGAAGATCGGCGAGAGTGCGCGTCATTTGCTGGGACTGATCAACGATATTCTGGATATGAGCCGCATCGAGTCCGGCCGCATGGTTTTACGGCGCGAGGATTTCTCATTCCGTGAAATACTCGATCAGATCAACACGATGGTCATGTCGCAGTGCAGTGAGAAGGGACTCAAATACGAGTGCCGGGTTATCGGCGGCGTCAACGACTACTATATCGGCGATGATATGAAGCTCAAGCAGATTCTGATCAATATCCTGAGCAACGCGATCAAATTTACGGAACCGCCCGGAAACGTAACGCTCACGGTCGAGCGGACGGCTGTGTATGAAGGTCAGTCTACGCTGAAATTCTCTGTCAAAGATACCGGTATCGGTATGGATCCCGAGTTTGTACCTAAGGTATTCGACACCTTCTCGCAGGAGAACAGCCGCCGCAGCAGCAAGTACGGCAGCACCGGTCTGGGTATGGCGATCACCAAGAGTATTGTAGAACTGATGAACGGTACGATCTCCGTTACCTCACAGAAGGGTATCGGCACCGAGTTCACGGTTGTCATCACCCTGAGGAACAGTAATCACCACGGGTCAAACAGCAGTTATTTCAACCTCTCCGAAATGCGTGTGCTGGTCGTCGACGATGAGGAGATCGCCGCTGAGCACGCACGTCTTGTTCTGGATGAGGCCGGCGTCAAAACCGACACCTGCTACAGCGGCAAGGAAGCCCTGCATATGCTCAAGGTACAGTATACCAAGCACGAGCCGTACAATCTGGTGCTGCTCGACTGGAAGATGGCCGGAATGGACGGCGTAGAGACCGCTAAAATGATTCGCGAGCGTTATGATAAAGAGACCACTGTCATCATCCTGACGTCCTTCAACTGGGATGAGATCATGGACGAGGCGCTGCGCGTCGGCGTGGACAGCTTCTTGGCTAAGCCGCTGTTCGCGTCCCACATCATCGACGAGTTTGAGCGTATCGCGCGCAAGAACCAGATGTCGCTGTACCAGGAGAAGAAGCGCGCCGATCTGAACGGCAGGCGCATCCTGCTTGCGGAGGATGTTTTCATCAACGCGGAGATCATCAAAGAACTGCTCACCCTCCGCGGATGCGTGATCGAGCATGCCGAAAACGGCAAACAGGCGGTCGAGCTCTTTCAGCAGAGAGAGAATGATTACTTTGACGCGATCCTGATGGATATCCGTATGCCTGAGATGGACGGACTGGCGGCGACGGCGGCGATCCGCCTGATGAATCACCCCAACGCGCAATCGATCCCGATCATCGCGATGACCGCCAACGCCTTTGACGAGGACGTTCAGCGCTCGCTGCAGGTCGGCATGAACGCTCACCTGTCCAAGCCCGTCGAGCCGGATCGTTTGTATGTAACGCTCGAGGAGCTGATCTGGGAGGCGGAGCATAAAAAAGACGGAGATTGATTCCTGAGAGCACATAGACAGAAAGAGGAGAATACATGATACCCGAAGAAGAATCGTTTGAAAAAGGATTGGTTTCAGTAGTTATGAGTAACTATAATACGCCTGCCGGTTTTTTAAAAGAAGCGATTGACAGCGTATTAGAGCAAACATACACTGATTTTGAATTCATCATCATAGATGACGGGTCTACCGATGATTCAAAGGAGCTGATTCAAGCTTACTCCGATCCGAGGATAAAGCTGGTATGTAACGAAACAAATCTGGGATTGCCCCGTTCGTTAAATAAAGGCTTTGCTATCTGCCGGGGCGAATATATAGCCCGCATGGACTCGGATGACATTTGTATGCCCGAACGGTTTGCCGAACAGGTAGCGTACCTGAAGGAAAATCCGGATGTTATCGTATGCGGAACCTTTATTGAGCCTATTGATTCTTCGGGAGAACGCATCATCAAAACGTTTGAAAAAAATATCATTCCCGATATGGACTGCTATAGGATTTGTTTGCTTTGCGGCAACAGACCTACCATCTACCATCCCACTGCTATGTTTAATCGGAAGTTGTTGCAACGCTTTCATATCAGATACAACGAGGCGTACCGATATGCTCAAGACTATCGCATGTGGGTTAGCTGTTCCGAATATGCAAAGTGCGCCAATATTCAAAAGCCCTTGATACGGTATCGTTATCACCAAGAAGCAATATCGACCTTCAAGAATGACAAACAAGGCGATTATGCGCTGCGAGTCGTTCAAGAGCAGCTGGACGCCTTACATCTTGAGCTGACAGAGGCGATTGCGCCGCTTCATTTCAGATGCCTGAGTACGGGGAGCGGCATTGGTTACAGCGCGGCGCTGAAAGAGTGGATGAAAAAGATCATCGCGGCAAATAAAAAGTATCGTATCTACCATCAAAAGAAATTAGAAAGAATACTATTAACCCGTTTGGCTTATCTTTGTTATTTGGAGTATAAAGACTGCGGTTTTATTTCGCGGTGTTATTATCTCAAGGAATTGCCGCTAAAAAGTAAAATCGCCTTGCTCCGATTCCTGTCTTTAGGGGAGAAGAATATAGCCTACAACAGCTTTGACGGCACCGTCAGAAAGAAATCGTAAATAGAATAATATGATAAACGATTGATCAACATTCTGTTATTTAAAAAATGTGTATCCTTCTATCATCGGTAGGGTTGAAATGCTTTGTCCGCAACACAGGATTGAACGGCAATATGAGTGATATTTGCTGCCAATACAGGGACCTTGCTGCGCTGCGGGAATTCACGAAGGTCAAGCGAATCAAAGTGATCACGACTGAATAAGCTGGTTATTTCTGCCGACAATATCATCGAATAACCCAAATCAGGTGATCAGATGAATGACAATGCGAATCATATGCAAGCAGTCATTAATGCTCCGCTTGTACAGCAAGAAGAAAACAAACGCCGTGATAAAAGTGTTTCAATTGTCCCGAAGCCCCATACCATGATGATCGGAAATACAACCGTTCACCTCCGTTTCACTGACAGCGGCGATCTCAACGCACGACTTGCGAACGCGTTCCATTCTATGCTGATATGAGATTGCCAATCATTCCCGATTGCTGTCCGTGCGGCAATGTGATATACTTGAATCGGATTCAAGATGGTATACTGCCGCAGCGTGGGGAGCTTTGCTCCTCTCGCACAAACGAATGTTCAGGAGGTATACCATGAGATATGATATTGATGAGCAGCCTGAGCAGATATTACGCATCTACAAGGCTGCTCTTTATATTCGCCTGTCCCGGGAGGACGGCGACAAGCCCGAGTCCGAATCCGTCGTCAACCAGAAGCGGATCCTCGACAGCTTTATCGCCGCTCAGCCTGATATCGAGCCCGTCGATTACTATGTGGACGACGGCTTCTCGGGCGCCAGCTTTGAGCGTCCTGCCTTCCTTCGCATGATGGCGGATATCTATTCGGAAAAAGTCAACTGCGTCATCGTCAAGGACAGCTCGAGGTTCGGCAGAAATGCCTCCGAGAGCGGCCGCTATATCGGTGAGCTTTTTCCGAGATTGCAGGTTCGCTTTATCGCCGTGAATGACCTGATCGACTCAGGGAAAAGCCGGAGTATCGCAAGCGACTTCCTCAATGTAGGATTTCGGGGTTTGATGAACGAATACTATGTAGCCGCGAATTCAGAGTCGATCCGTTCCACGCTGAACATGGAACGCAGGAAAGGCGAGTTCATCGGTTCGTTTGCCAAATTCGGCTATCAAAAGGATCCGTCCGACCATCACAAGCTGGTGATCGACGAGCCTGCTGCCGAGGTCGTGCGGATGATCTACAGTTGGTACCTGAGCGGCGTCGGCATCCGCGGTATCGTGCGCCGGCTGAACGAGCGCGGTCTCCCGAATCCCTCGACCTATAAGCGGATGAAGGGGCTGAATTTCAAGGCGCGCACCGTCGGTGATTCACGCCTGTGGTGCGACAAGACTGTCCGCCGCATTTTGCGTGATGAAATGTACATCGGCACGATGGTGCAGGGCAAAAACAAAAAGATCAATTACAAGAGCAAAGCCATCCGCAGTTGTATGCCTGACGAATGGATTCGGGTGGAGGGTACACATGCTCCCATCATCGGCAAAGATGATTTTGAGCGCGTGCAAAGGATGCTGCAAACAGGCGTCAAAGGCGCCGTGCAAAGCGGCAGCATCGACCTGTTCGCAGGGCTGCTGAAATGCGCCGACTGCGGTCATGCGCTGATCAAAAAGACGAATCATAATCCCGATAAGACCTATGTTTATTACCGCTGTTCCTCGCACTGCAAGTGCAAGACCGCCTGCACCGCACACACCATCCGATATGAGCGGCTGTATTATTGTGTGCTGTACTGCATAAGGCAGATGGTGGACGCCGCGGTGAATGTCGACGAGGTACTCCTTCGGGTGAAAGAGAATCAGGTGAGAGCCTTGGATGACGGACTGAATCAACAGCTCAAGAAGCAGGAGCAGGAATTGGAGAAGGTTATACAGCGTATGGCGGATCTCTATCCCGATCTCAAGGACGGCGTCATCAACGCCGACCAGTATCGAATCATAAAGCGGAAGTATGAGCAGGCGCAGAGGGACTTGACCCAAAGCATCGAAAAGCTCAAAGTGTCTCTCGGTCAGGCGGATGATGATCACGTCGCGACCAACGACTTCATCGAGCATTTCAAAAAGCACGGCAATATCAAGAGCCTCACCCGTCCCATCCTGACTGAGCTGATCGACAGGATCGTCGTCCATAAGGACGGCACGCTGGATATTGCCTTCAACTTCTGTGACGCGTTTGCAGGGATGCAGAAGCGATCCGCATGAAAAATCAAAAGTTTAACCCTGCTGATATAGGTCAGCAGGGTTATGTTATCAGTATATCAATTCGGTTAGCTAAAACTTCTCCCACCAATAAGGTTCAAAGGTGATTGTTCCGCTCGCCGCCTTCCGCGCGGCCTTGATCTGATCGGTGAGCAGGTCGTTTTTATCGTTATCCTTCGGTATCGTGTACGCTTCATCCAGCCGTACGATCGCATACGCGGGGCGGTTGTGTTGGGTGATGATGGCAGGGGAGAGTTCGTGAGCGATCTTCAACGCTTCTTTGAGTTGTTCTTTCAGGTGTTCGATCGGGAACAGTGTTTTTGAATTGATGGTGAGTTTTGTTTCGGGCATGGTGAATTTCCTTTCTGAATATGAGTTTTTCGTCAGTCCGAGGGCGCGGAGTTGCACCTCCTCTCAATTGGATTTTGGATTCAAGATGGTATTAGCCTCCCTTTCCTAAGGGAGGTGGCACGAAGTGCCGGAGGGTTGCCACATATCAATTGTTATTGCGAGGTGTTTATGCCGTGGCAATTTCAACCGATGAATCATCCTCAACCCTCAGTCAGCTTACGCTGACAGCTCCCTTAGGAAAGGGAGCCTTATTTTTCTCCGCAGCCCTCGGATTTGTTCCCAGTATACCACTATCACCTGCTGCGGCGGACACCATCTATCGCTATCTGAGCGCGTCCGAGAGCGAGGTGCAGGATTATGATATGATCTTTACCGGCGATCTCGGTCGGGTCGGTTCAAGATTACTGCATGACCTGCTCGGTGAGAAAGGCGTCGAGCTCGGTGAGCGACACAGCGATTGCGGCGTAATGATCTTTGATGAGGATCAGGACGTCCACGCCGGCGGATCTGGCTGCGGTTGCTGTGCTTCGGTGCTATGCGGTTATATCCTCGACAAAATGCGCGACGGCGCTTTCCGTAATATTCTTTTTGTGCCGACGGGCGCGCTGCTCAGTCCCACCACCGTCATGCAAAAGCAGACGATCCCCTCCATCGCCCATCTGATCAATATCCGAATATAAAAAGAGAGTAGTTTTACGCTACTCTCTCTTTTTTATATCCCATTCGGATGATGATTCCATCCATCCTTTGACTGTCCTGATCTCCGCGATGTAGCCGGCGTCATCGTTGGGCGTTTCAAGGATGAAGGGCTTGTTTTGCAGTGCAGGATGCAGGGCGATCCGCTTCATCGCTTCCATGCCGATAAAGCCCTGACCGAGCTTCTCGTGCCGATCCTTATGCGCGCCGCAGGGATTCTTGCTGTCATTGAAGTGAACAGCATTCAGCTTGTCCAGTCCGATCACATCGTCGAAATGCTGCAATACGCCGTCGAGATTGTTTGCGATATCATAGCCTGCGTCCCAGACATGGCAGGTGTCAAAGCACACCCCGACCTTGTCCCTCAGCTCCACACGATCAATGATCGCTTTGAGCTCCTCAAAGCTCCTGCCCATCTCCGTACCCTTGCCTGCCATTGTTTCCAGCAGGACGGTCGTTCGCATCTCAGGGAAGAGGACGCCGTTGAGCGCCTCCGCGATCAGCTCGATCCCCTTTTCAGCGCCCTGCCCCGTGTGCGCACCGGGATGAAAATTATAGTATTGATGCGGAAAGTATTCCATCCGTCGGATATCCTGCTCCAGCATATCCAGTCCGTTGAGTCGGGTGGATTCCTTTGCGGCGCACAGGTTCATGGTGTAGCTGCCGTGGGCGACGAGCTTGCCGAAATGCTGTTCCTCGAGCAGCGTATTCAGCGCCGCCGCATCCTCGGGGATGATGTCCTTTGACCTCCCTCCGTGCGGATTGCGCGTGAAATAGGCAAAGGTATTACCGCCGAAACCGCACATGGTCTTACCCATCGCCTCATAGCCGTTGGTCACACTCAGGTGACATCCGATGCATATCATAGCGTTCTCCTGTCAAGTTGATGATATAAGAATTATACCATGAAAACGACAAAAAGTCACCCCTCATATAGATAGGATGAGGCAGAGCATTTGTTTGAAAAAACTACGATTTCATTTGTGAAAAACCGCCGTTTATATTGCATTTGCTTTCATACTGTGCTAAGATAAAGCTGCCAACTGTTCTCCGAAAATGAGAACTAACGTGAATGTATCTTGATTCATCCCGAGGATCGTTCCGAAGGATGGCAAAACGAATGAGGCGGAAAACATGAGGAATCATACAAAGATCATCAGCCTGATATTATCGCTGATCATGGTGCTGAGCGTATTTTCCATCGTGCCGTTCAGTGCTGTGGCGGCTGAGGCAGACAGCGCCGTGACCGGCGCCAAAAGCGGCAAGACCGGCGAATGCACATGGACGCTCGACGGCACCGTGCTGACCATCAGCGGTAACGGCGAAATTGCAGATTATTATTATTGGGATCAAAAGCTTCCGTGGGGAACCGATATCACCGAGGTTATTCTGTCAGACGGCGTCACGAAAATCGGCGGCGCTGCGTTTGCGGAATGTACAAAGCTGACGAGCGTCACGATCGGTAACTCGGTCACGAGTATCGGCTTCGAGGCGTTTTACGGCTGTACGGGACTGACGAGCGTCACGATCGGTAACTCGGTTTCGAATATCGAACAGAGTGTGTTTAAAAACTGCACGAACCTGAAGAGTATATCGATATCACCGGATAACAGTGTTTATGATTCCCGTGACAACTGTAACGCGATCATTGAAACAAAAACAAATCAACTGATTGTTGGATGTCAGAAGACAAAGATCCCCGACTCGGTCACGAGTATCGGCAGCTCTGCGTTTTACGGCTGTACGGGATTGACGAGCGTCAATATCCCCGATTCGGTCACGAGTATCGGCGAGGGTGCGTTTTCCGACTGCACGGGGCTGACGAGCGTCACGTTCCCCGAATCCGTCAGGAGTATCAGGAAGGAAGCGTTTTACAACTGTACGGGACTGACGAGTATCACGTTCCCCGAATCGGTGACGCATATCGGCGAGTTTGCTTTTTTCGGCTGTACGGGGCTGACGAGCGTCACGATCCCCGAATCGGTGACGTATATCGGCTGCTCTGCGTTTTCCGGCTGTCCGGGAGTGACGAGTATATCGGTATCAAAGTATAACAGCTATTATGATTCCCGTGACAACTGTAACGCGATCATTGAAATAAGAACAAAAAAACTGATTGTTGGATGTCAGAATACAAAGATCCCCGGCACGGTCACGACTATCGACTGGTATGCGTTTTTCAACTGTACGGGGCTGACGAGCATCCATATCCCCGACTCGGTCACGTTTATCGATGAACACGCGTTTTGCGGCTGTACGGGACTGACGAGCGTCAATATCCCCGAATCGGTCACGATTATCGGAGAGAGGGCGTTTTCCGGCTGTACGGGACTGATGAGCGTCACGATCCCCGAAACGGTCACGCGTATTGACAGTTCAGCATTTGGCTATTATGTAGAAAACCATTTATCAACTAAAATTGACGGATTTACTATCTACGGCTATCCGGGCTCTGCTGCCGAGAAATATGCCAAATATAACGGCTTTACCTTTATCACGCTCGGTGACGTTCCCGAGCCGAAGGTCGGCGACGCGGACGGTGACGGGCAGATCACGGTGAAGGACGTCACCGAGGTACAGTTCTATCTCTCGAACACGAGAACCAAGTCGGATGAAGCGATCTTGATGTTCGCCGACGTGGATAAAAACGGCCGTCTCGAGGTCATCGATACAACATGGCTCCAACGCTATCTGGCGAAGATGGAGATCCCCTACGAGATCGGATAAAAGAGAAGATAACGACAGCACCGCTTCATAGGAGGCGGTGCTGTTTTTGCTTGTGGGACATGTGCGTCTTTCGACGGGAGCAAACACGTGTGTTACATCCCCTGCGATTGTGCTGCGGCGTTGGGAGATAACAAAAGCCGCCGTCCTGCGGACAGCGGCTTGATGTTCATATGATGATTTGGTTGAGATTGCCACAGCTCCTTGAATGCGTGTTCAGGGAGCTTCGCAATGACAAGTTAAATTACGCCTTGCCGACGGAGCCGAAGATCTCCATCTTCTCCTTGACCTTCTCCTTGATCGCCTCGGTACCGGGAGCGAGCAGCTTTCTCGGGTCAAAGCCCTTGCCCTCTTTATCCTTGCCTGCTTCGATGTACTTGCGGGTCGCCTCAGCGAATACGAGCTGGCACTCGGTGTTGACGTTGATCTTGCTGACGCCCAGCGCGATCGCCTTCTTGATCATGTCATCCGGGATACCGGTACCGCCGTGGAGTACGAGCGGCATCTCGCCGGTCTTTTCCTGAATCGCGTCGAGAGTCTCAAAGGACAGACCCGGCCAGTTCTCGGGATATACGCCGTGGATGTTGCCGATACCTGCTGCGAGCATGGTGACGCCGAGATCGGCGATCATCTTGCACTCTTCGGGATCTGCGCATTCGCCCATGCCGACGACGCCGTCTTCCTCGCCGCCGATGGAGCCGACCTCTGCCTCGATGGAGAGTCCGAGATCGTTACAAATGCCGACGAGCTCCTTGGTCTTAGCAAAGTTCTCTTCGATCGGATAGTGAGAGCCGTCGAACATGATGGACGAGAAACCTGCCTCGATGCACTTCTTTGCGCCTTCATAGGAGCCGTGGTCGAGGTGGAGCGCTACGGGAACGGTGATGCCGAGCTCTTCGATCATCGCGGTGACCATACCGACGACGGTCTTGTAGCCGCACATATACTTACCTGCGCCCTCGGATACGCCGAGGATGACAGGGGACTTGAGCTCCTCAGCGGTCAGCAGGATCGCCTTGGTCCACTCGAGGTTGTTGATGTTGAACTGACCGACAGCATAGTGACCGGCCTTAGCTTTGGTGAGCATTTCTTTCGCGTTAACTAATGGCATAATAATTCCTCCCTGTATGTTTTGTATAAAACACAATTAGTTACAATTCATTATATCATCATTTTGTGCAATTCGCAATACGTAAAAAGAAAATAATCACAAAATAATCATTTGTTTTGGTTGATTCCGGCGGCGGTATGGATTATAATAAGGAGGTCAAGGGAGCCTTGGAAATGAATCTGCTATATCAAAGGAGGTACACCATGCCTTTTATCAACGCGAAGTTTTCAACACCCGTATCCCCCGACAAGGAGCTCGCGCTCAAGAGCGCCTTGGGTGAGGCGATCACCCTTCTGGGCAAATCCGAGCGCTACCTGATGGTCGAGATCTCGGATAACTGCCGTCTGTATTTCGGTTGCAAGAATGACGCTCCGATCGCGTTCTTCGACGTCAGCCTGCTCCACTCGGCACCCAAAGAGAGCTATGAGTCGCTTACTTCGAGGCTCTGTGAGATCGCTAAGGATGTGATGGGCGTCGACGGCGGCAACGTCTATGTCAAGTTCGAAGAAACCGAGAATTGGGGATATAACGGGTTTATGTTTTAACTAAGCCTTCCCCTTGAGGGGAAGGTGGGCTTTACGACTCAATGGAGTCGTAAAGGTCGGATGAGGTGGAAGCCTATCCGACCTATCGAAAAATCGGATGGAGTGGAAAAGTTTCCACCACATCCGTCACCGCCTGACAAGCGTGTCCGGTCGGCGGCGACACCTTCCCCTCAAGGGGAAGGCTATAAGGAGGTATTATTATGAAAATAGTTGTATTAGCCGGGGGACTTTCCTCCGAGCGTGATGTGTCGATCTTATCCGGCTCCAAGGTAGCGGCGGCGCTGCGTTCAAAGGGGCATCAAGTCGTGCTGATCGACGTATATATGGGCTATGAGGGCGACGATTTTGACGCCGACAGGCTCTTTGAGGAAAACTATGATTTTGCCGGTGACGCGGTCATCGAGACAGAAGCGCCCGATATCGAGGCGGTCAAAAAGAGCCGCCGCAATCAGACCGCGTGCTACTTCGGCGACCATGTGCTGGAGCTGTGTCAGGCGGCTGATATCACCTTCCTCGGGCTTCACGGCGGAGAGGGGGAGGACGGCACCGTGCAGGCGGCATTGCAGATGCACGGTATCAAGTACACCGGCTCCGATCACCTCGGCTCCGCGATCGCAATGCATAAGGGCGTGACCAAAGGCGTGTTCCTCAACTCTAACGTTCCGACCCCGATGAGCCGTCTGTTCAAGCGTGAGTTCATGGGCGAGGGCTACCTCGACAGCTGGTGCAAGTTTCCCTGCGTCGTCAAGCCCTGCTCCGCCGGTTCATCTGTAGGCGTGCAGATCGTCGGCGATCCCGAGCAGTTTGTTGCCGCGGTCGGCGCGGCGTTCCGCTATGACGACGATGTTCTGGTGGAGGAATACATCAAGGGGCGCGAGTTCTCGGTCGGTATTCTGGGCGGCAAGGCGCTGCCTGTCATCGAGATCATCCCCCGAGACGGTTGGTATGATTATGAAAACAAGTACCAGGAGGGCGCGACCGAGGAGGTCTGTCCTGCCGATCTGGATCCCGAGGTCGCCAAGAAGATGCAGGCGGAGGCAGAGCATGCCTTCGAGACCCTGCGCCTGAAAGTATACGGCAGAGTCGATTTCCTGCTCGGCGATCATAACAAGCTCTATTGCCTGGAGGCAAACACCCTGCCCGGCATGACGCCGATGTCACTGCTGCCGCAGGAGGCTGCCGCCGCAGGTATCGAATACGCCGAACTGTGTGAGAAGATCATTGAGCTTTCACTCTTGAAGTAATATGAGGCTCCCTTTGGTAAAGGGAGCTCCCGCGGATGAGCGGGTGAGGGATTGTATAAATGGAGCGAAGCGACCAACCGTATGAATAATATGTTTCTCGCTGACGCTCAGTCAATGATGCAATCCCTCCGAGTTCGCGTAACGCGAACCCACCTCCCTTTACCAAAGGGAGGCTTTACACGGAGGATTTTATGAAACCGATCACATTACAAGAAGTCGCTATGGCGTGCTGCGGTACGCTGCACGGTAATCCCGACGCCGTCATCACATCTATCGTCACCGACAGCCGTAAGGCAGGGGAGGGGTCTCTTTTTGCCGCGATCAAGGGCGCCCGCGTCGACGGTCACCGCTTTATCCCTGCGGTCGCCGATCAGGGCGCTGTGTGCGTGTTGTGTGAAGAAAAGCCCGACGTCGATATCAACTACATCAAGGTCGAGTCGACTTTAGTCGCGCTCAAGGGCATTGCCGAGTATTATCGCTCGCTGTTCACGATCCCGTTCATCGGTATCACCGGCTCGGTCGGCAAGACTTCTACCAAAGAATTCATCAGCGCTGTACTGGCGCAAAAATATAACGTCCATAAGACGGGCGGCAACTTCAACAATGAGCTGGGTGTGCCGATCACCCTCTTCGGGCTGGAGGAGGAGCATGAAGTCGCCGTCATCGAGATGGGGATCTCCGGCTTCGGCGAGATGACGCGCCTGTCCAAAATGGTGAGACCCGATATCTCTGTCATCACCAACATCGGCTACTGCCATCTGGAGAATCTCGGCGATCGCGACGGCGTTCTGCGCGCCAAGACCGAGATGTTCCGATATCTGAAAAAGGACGGAGTGATCATCCTGTGTCACGATGACGACAAGCTGCGTACCGTCACGGACTATCACGGCATCCGTCCGATCTTCTACGGCACCGGCAACGATGAATATCGCGCCGAGAATATCACGGAAAAGGGGCTCGACGGTATCGGGTGTACGCTGATCCATCGCTCGCGCACGGATGATCCCGATGATAACGCCCGTATCGACGTGACCATCCCCACGATGGGGCGGCATAATGTCCTCAACGCCCTGTGCGCGATGGCGGTGGGCACACAGCTCGGACTCTCTGCCGACGAGATCAAACGTGGCTTAGAGAGCTTTGAGAACGTCGGCTCGCGTAATCACATCATCAAGACCGATACGCTGACCATCATTGACGACTGCTATAACGCCAACCCCACCTCCACCAAGGCAGGGCTGGATACACTGAGTAAGCTCAGCGGCAGGCGGATCGCGATCCTCGGCGACATGAAGGAGCTGGGCACGGAGGAGCTCGCGCTGCACCGTGAGGTCGGCGCTTACGCCAAGGAGGTCGGCATCGATATGCTGGTTGCGGTAGGGCCGCTTTCCGAAGCGACCGCCGAGGGCTACGGCAAGGGCGCGTATTACTGCGCCACCGTGGAGCGGTGTATCGACAGGATCAAGCGGTATTTGCAGCCCGGCGACACCATCTTAGTCAAGGCGAGTCACAGCATGCGGTTTGAGCGGATCGTGGAAGCGCTGGGCTCCCTTTCCTAAGGGAGCTGTCACCTGACGCTTGCGTCAGGGTGACTGAGGGTTGAAAAACGTATATTTGATGACTGTTTATCTTTCATCTTACCATACGCGACAACCCTCCGCCCCTTGACACGCGTGTCCGGGCACCTCCCTTAGGAAAGGGAGGCAATAAGGAGAATCGATATATGAAATTCATATCATGGAACGTCAACGGCCTGCGTGCTGTTGTCAATAAAGGTTTTGGAGATATCTTTACCGAGTTGGACGCGGACTTCTTCTGCCTGCAGGAAACAAAGCTGCAGGAGGGGCAGATCGACCTGAGCTTTGAGGGATATGAGAGCTACTGGAACTATGCCGAGAAGAAGGGCTATTCCGGCACGGCAATCTTCACCAAACACACGCCGCTTTCTGTGACTTACGGCATCGGGATCGAGGAGCATGACAAAGAGGGCAGAGTTATCACCCTCGAGTATGAGGAGTTTTACCTCGTCACGGTCTACACGCCGAACAGCCAGAATGAGCTCAAAAGGCTCGATTATCGTATGCGGTGGGAGGATGACTTCCTTGCCTACATCAAATCGCTTGACGAGAAAAAGCCCGTCATCTTCTGCGGCGACCTCAACGTCGCCCATCAGGAGATCGACCTCAAAAATCCAAAGACCAATCGCAAAAACGCGGGCTTCACCGATGAAGAACGCGCTAAGATGACCACGGTGTTGTCGTCGGGCTTCACCGATACATGGCGCAGCCTGAATCCCGATACCGAGGGCGTGTACTCGTGGTGGAGCTATCGCTTCAACGCCCGTAAGAACAACGCCGGATGGCGCATCGATTACTTCATCGTGTCCGATCGTTTGATGGACAAGGTAGAGGATGCGCGCATCCATACCGATATCATGGGCTCCGATCATTGCCCTGTGGAGTTGGAACTCTCCATTTGATTCGGAGTATACAAATCGTCATTGCGAACCCCGTTTACGGGGTGTGGCAATCTCAACCGAATAAAATATAAGGCACAGCGTTTTCGGCGCCGTGCCTTTGTTTTATGATTGCGTTTTTGTCAGCTTGCGTTTACGATGGAGCACTGCCGTCATGTAGATGAACAGGATCTCGACCGACAGCAGGGCGAGCGTGCTCAGTGTCGCGTTGGTCAGATAGCTGCGCAGCTGTGCCGTACCGATGACCGCGATCAGACCGAGTACATAGTCGATCAGCTCAAACAGCATTTCCAGTCCTGTAAAGACGTATACCGGGATTGGACTGCAGGGGTTTTTGGCGCGGAAGAACCGCAATACGATGATGATAAACGCAACATTGACCGCGACAGCTGCGATAACGGCTGATCCGCGCAGCGCTGTATAATTGCGCCAGCTCAGATAATAGCGGAACAGAACGCCCAACAGATTCAGTACAACAATGGACAGCATGATCCGCTTTGCCGCCTGTGGGGTGAATTCGTCCTTGACGGATTTGATGAACCCGTAGAACAGGATGACGGTGACCAATGTCAAAAAGACCATTCTGCTGATCAGCAGCGTCGATTCATATACCGTTCGAAACGCCCGGGCGTCGGTCAGATAATAGAATGTATTCCAGAGCGTCAGGATCAGATTGACGGAACACGCCACCGCGAACAAGGCGGTCAGGACGCGCTTGTGTACGGGGTACTCGATCACGGGATTGACCTCGGGATAGGTTTGCATATCGTCGTCCGTGAGCAGGTCGTTCAACGTGGTATCAAGAGCGCGAGCAAGCGCCTTTGCCGTTAACAGATCGGGATAGCGCGAGCCGTTCTCCCAGCGCGATACCGCCTGCCGTGTGACATATAATTGATCCGCGAGCGTCTGTTGGGTGATACCCTTTTCTTCTCGCGCTTTGCGGATGTTTTCTCCGAATTCAGCCATGATTCAACTTCCTTTCTATTCATGTTCCTTGAATATCGCCTCTGAAGTATCCTTTGATACCGGAGGCGTATTCTGCCTGTCTGCCCTGATACCGATGATGATCGACAGCACGAATACCACCAGCAAGGGTCCGAAGATGACGGTCAAAAACCAATTTCCCGTTACCAACCCGATGATCAGTATGATCAGATCGATCACGGCGAGTACTACTGTCAGCGTTGTGCGTGTAGATGACTTTTGCGTGCTGTATACGTCTTTGATTTGATTTGCCGAAGCCGCCGGGGGACGGTTTTTCATAAAATCGGGTTTGTTGTTTTCCATGTTGCTCATCCTTTCGGTTGCTTTGCTTGACTCCATCATACGACGGCGTTGTTCAAAAAGCAAGCACCACCCTGCAAAACGATGTTGACAGAGCGGTGCGTTCAGGTTTTAAGCCTTTTTTTGCGCTTATACCGGAAAAGTTTATTTGATGCCGTAGAGCTGTTTTGCGTTCTGGGTGGTGATGTCGATCAGCTCCTGCGCGTCCATGCCGCGTATCTCGGCGATCCTCGCGGCGGTGTAGGCGATGTTGGTGCTGTCATTGCGCTTGCCGCGATAGGGCACGGGGGAGAGATAGGGAGCGTCGGTCTCGAGCAGGAGTCGGTCGAGCGGTACCGCCGCCGCGACCTCCACGGGGACGCGCGCGTTCTTGAAGGTGACGGTGCCGCCGAGGGAGATACTCATGCCGAGCTTGATGACTTCTTTAAGCATTTCGACTGAGCCTGAGTAGCAGTGCATGAGCCCTTTCGGCTGATACTTCCGCACCAGCGCCATCACGTCGCCGTGGGCTTCACGATCATGGATAACGACGGGCACATCCAGCTCGCGCGCAAGTAGTAGCTGTTCTTCAAAGACACGGTTTTGAACATCCCGCGGGATGTCCCAGTGATAGTCCAGCCCGATCTCGCCGAGCGCCACCACCCGTGGGTGCTTGAGAAGCTCCGTCAGCTGATCGAGATAATCGTCGGCGAGTCCCTCTAGGTTCTCGGGATGGATACCGGCGCAGGCGTATACATGCGGATAGGCTTCGGCATATGAGATCGCAGTTTCGGCGGTTTTGAGATCGACCGCGGCATTGACGATATAAGACACGCCGTTGTCGGGCATGGAGGACAGGAGCGCGCTCCTGTCGTCGTCAAACCATCTGTCGTCATAATGCGCGTGCGCGTCAAAGATGTTGTGTAGGGTCATAAAGTTACCTTTCCGTAATCGTGTGAGGAGGGGTATAAGTGAATCAGCCCCCTCTGACGAGGGGGCAGCCGAATGAAAGCATGAAAGAGAATGATAAGTGAAATCGGCAGGGGAGAGATAACGCGACATGAAATCAGAATTGAAACCTCGGGCTCCATCCTGTTTGTAATGGATACTTCATTGCTCTATTGAGTCAACAGCTGCTTTGTTGCAGTAGTGATTCGTTTTCTCTCCCCCAACCCCCTCGTCAGAGGGGGCGGTATAAACGCTTGCCTGTTATACTAAAGATCCTCCGGGAAGGATGGAGTCGTCGATGGTAACGACCTTGAGTCCGTCGCCGCTCTCGGCGGAGAGGATCATGCCGCAGCTCTCGATGCCCATCATCTTCCTGGGCGCGAGGTTGGCGACATAGGCGATGTTCTTGCCCACGAGCTCCTCGGGATCGTAGTATTCCGCGATACCGGAAAGGATGACGCGCTCACCCTCACCGTCGTCGAGGGTGAATTTGAGGAGCTTTTTGCTCTTCTTCACCTTCTCGCAGGCGAGTACCTTCGCGACGCGCATTTCGACCTTTTCGAACTCATCGAACGCGATCTCGGGCTTATGCGCAGGTAATTCAAAGGCACTTGTGCCTTGATCCGGCTCATCCTTAGGCTCGTTGTTCTTGATAATGGCGTTGAGCTCCTCGATCTCCTTGTCCACGTCGATACGGGGGAAGATCGCCTCACCGCGATTGACCTTGACGTCGAGCGGCAGGACGCCGAACTTGTCCGCATCCTCATATTTCGCGTACGCTGTCGCGCCGATCTGCTCAAATACCTTGGGCATGGTGGTCGGCATGAAGGCGGACAACAGTGTGGCGGCAATACGGATACTCTCAAGCAAGTTGTAGAGCACAGAGGCTAAGCGTGCGCGCTTGCTTTCATCCTTGCCGAGGATCCACGGGGTGGTCTCATCGATATATTTGTTCGCGCGGGATACGAGCTTGAAGATTTCCTCCAGCGCGTTGTTGAGCTGGGTGTTCTCGATATAGTCGTCGACCTTCGCCTTGAGTGCGGTGGCGACAGTTTTCAGATCGTCGTCAAAGTCGCCGTCCTCACGCTCGGTCGGCAGGGCGCCGCCGAAATACTTGTCGATCATCGCGACGGTACGGCTGACCAGATTGCCCAGACCGTTGGCGAGGTCGGTGTTGATGCGGTTGATCATGATCTCGTTAGAAAACGAGCTGTCAGCGCCCAGCGCCATCTCACGCAGGATATGGTAGCGGATCGCGTCGACGCCGTAGCGCTCACCGAGGATGAACGGATCGACGACGTTGCCCAGAGATTTGCTCATCTTCTGACCGTTGAAGGTGATCCAGCCGTGTACGGCGAGGTGCTTCGGCAGCGGCTGCTCCAGCGCCATGAGCATGGCGGGCCAGATGATCGCGTGGAAGCGCATGATATCCTTGGCGACCATGTGGACGTCGGCAGGCCAGTACTTTTTGTAGTCGTCATACGCGCCGTTCTCGTAGCCGAGGGCGGTGATGTAGTTGGAGAGCGCGTCGATCCAGACATAGACGACGTGCTTGGGGTCGAAGGTGACGGGGATGCCCCAGCTGAACGAGGTGCGCGAAACGCATAAGTCCTCGAGCCCGTAGGTCTTGTTGCCGTTTTCATCGACAGAGGGCTGCAGGAAGTTATTGACCAGCTCGGTCGCTCTGGTGCGCGGACGCAGATAGTCGGTCTCGGTCAGCAGCTTTTCGATACGCTCGGCAAAGGGCGCCATCTTGAAGAAGTAGGCTTCTTCCTTTGCCTCGATGACTTCTCTGCCGCAGTCGGGGCACTTGCCGTCGACCAGCTGCGATTCCGTCCAGAAGCTCTCGCACGGGGTGCAGTATTTGCCGGCGTACTCGCCTTTATAGATATAACCGCGGTCGTACAGCTCCTTGAAGATCTTCTGTACAGACTCGACATGGTAATCGTCGGTGGTGCGGATATAGCGGTCGTAGTTGATGTTCATGTACTCCCACAGCTTTTTGAAGATCGCGACAATGTTGTCGACATACTGCTTGGGGGTAATGCCCTGTTCCTTTGCCTTTTCCTCTATCTTCTGACCGTGCTCGTCGGTACCGGTCAGGAACATCACGTCGTAGCCCTGCATTCGCTTGTATCTGGCGATACTGTCGCACGCGACGGTGGTATAGGTATGCCCGATATGGGGGTTGCCCGAGGGATAATAGATCGGGGTCGTGATGTAAAATGTCTTTTTGTCACATTCCTTGCACATGGGTGGTCACTCCTAGTTCGTTTTGTTTTTGCGGATGACGGATGTATCGCAGTTGGGAAAAAGCCGATTTCCTCCGCAAAATGTCCATACATAACTAGTATATACCATAATAAGGAAAAATGCAATCCCACATTTTAGTGAGTGGTCAGTGGTCAGGAGTTGTGGGGAAATCCTATGGAGTATTGATCGATCAATAGGCAGATAACAATTCTTCGGTAATGCCCCGGGAATGACATTTTCCGGTGGGGATTACAGAATCGCAACTAAAATTGACAATAAATGGGTTTGCTGATATAATCGGGATGTAAAATGCCTGTGGTGCGCCCGTGTCATGTGACGGAGCGGCGTCACGGACGGAGGAGGTTAGTGATGACAAAATCACGCAAAACATTCAATCTGTTTGCGATCAGTGAGGCACGCAACGTCATTTTCGGTTTGGCGACGCTGTGGATCGGTCTGTTCCACTCCAATTATCTGTCATTGGAGCGTTATACCAATAATCAGTTTTTGATCGATGTTTTCAAGAATTTTCGCGGTTCGGGTAATATCGGCGTCGATATGTTCCTGTTTTTGTCGGGCGTGGGGTTGTTCTTCTCATTCTCGAAGGACAGCCGTGTGGGCGTATTCTGGAAAAAGCGCCTGATGCGCGTTGTGCCGACGGCGTTTTTGATCGCGGTGGTTTATTTCTCACTGCGCTATGTCCACGGCAGAGAGAGCGGCTTATTCGCGTATGTCGGCCGCGTCACGTTCACCTATTTCTTCGTCACGGGTGAACGCGTATTCTGGTTTATATCGCTGATCTTAGCGCTGTATATCGTGTTCCCGATCTTCTACAAGATCATCGATAAATTCCGCCTTTGGGGTATGCTGGGAACGGTAGCGGCGATCATCGTCCTCACGTTTTTGTGCAGAGCGATCGCGCCCGGCTTCTACTCGATGTGGGAGATCGCGCTGTGCCGTGTGCCCTCGTTTGTCGTCGGTATCTGGGCAGGTAAGTTCGTCAAGGAGAAGAAGGAGATCAACGTCAAATGGCTGTGGGCGTTCTTTGCGGTATTCGTCGTGTTTATGACGCTGGTGATCAACTACACGCCGATCATCAAGGCGATCGTGCCCGGCTACACCAAGGAGCAGGAGACGATGTATATCTTCTTCTATCGCTACTGCGGTTCGATCGCGGCGATGGCGCTGGTGGTCTTGCTCAGTTGGATCTGCACCTCGATCCGCCACGCCGGCAGGGGCAATGTGCTGCGCAACTTCTTTGAGTTCGTCGGCATGTATTCGATGGAATACTACATGATCTACCTGAACCTCAACCACTATCTGGAGCGCATCTACAAGATCCCCTCCGCCCATCCCGAGGCTCAGATCATGCTGTATTTCGGCAGCTTTGTCGCCTCGCTGATCCTGTGCGCCCTGACCAGAAAGTTCTGCGACTTCTTCATGGATTATATGCAGAGAAAGCCGAAGAATTATGATCAGCTGAGAGCGCAGAGAAAAGCGCTGAAGGCGAAGAAGCATTGAGCGAGGAGTTGAGGAGTCGATGGCGGACTCCGTCCACACCTGTTCGATCCATATCATTCCGATATTCCGCTTGAATCTCTATACAAATAAAACAGCAGAACCGTCGCACAAAAAGCGCGACGGTTCTTTTTATATCGGTTGTGCAGATTGTGTATTGCTTCTGTGATCGCGAAGCCGATCAATCAGCATCATGAGCAATAGTGACTCACGCTCTGAGACGGTCTTGATCGAGCTTGCCGAATCGATTGCCCAGCAGGACGATCTGGCTTTGCAGGCAGTAGTTGTTGACGGCTACCGTGAGGAACTCAAAGACGGCGTTCACGGAGATGATCACGGAAAGCGCTTCCGCCTTGATCCCCAGCTGTGAGAACAGGATGGAAAAGCAGACGGTCGTGCCGCCGACCACCGGAGGCGTCGCCACCGAGAGGATGAACGACAGCAGAAATGCCGCGAGCAGCCAGACCCAAGTCACCTCGATGCCGTACAGATCCGCCGTGAACAGGCTGCACGCCGTAAAGACGATGCAATAGCCCGGACGGAACAGGATGCCGCCGAGGTTATATGCCATCGGCGCAAAGTCCGCGTCCAAGCCCAGAGGACCGATCAGCGTGTCGATGGTGGTGGTGAACGCCGCGCCGACGTTGGCGCTGGTCAGAGAGATCATGAACGAGGGCAGCAGCTTGTGCAGATAGGTGCGCACATTCACCTTCAATCGGACACAGACGACGATCGTATACACGATGAGGGTGGCGGCTTCACCCGCGACGACGATCAGCAGGAGCTTCCAGAAGCCCGAGATCACCGCCAGCTGACCGGACATGATCAGCCCACAGACCATCAGCCCGACATAGACGGAAATAAACTGATTGAGGTAGGAGTTGGACAGGATGGCGACGACGTTGATCTCGTCAAAGATCTCGGTCAGGCGGTCTGCCTTTTGTCCCATTTTCAGCATGGTAACGCCGAACATCACGCCGATGATGATGATATGGACGGAATTGAATTCCAGCAGAGGCGAGATGATATTGTGCGGCACAAAATCGATCATGATATCAAAGAAGTCGAAGAAGTCGATCGATACCTGCGACGATCCGCCGAAGGTCATGCCCGGTACCATCCACGCCGTATTGACCAGCGTCAGGACGAACGACACGAGCAAAAAGCTGCGGATCATCCGTTTTCCGATATTACTGAATGTGGAGATATCGCCCAGCCGCACGATGCCGAGGACGATAGCGCCGAAGCACATCAGCGTCGCCATAACGCACAACAATCCCGTGAACGCGTTGGTGAGCGGCGTAATGATCCGCTCGGCGACAACAGGCGCCGTATCGGGCGCGATCAGCGTGAACAGGAATCCGACTACCGCGCCGATCAATATGCCGAGGAGGATCAGGACGATCTGACTGATGCGGCGTTTTTTGGTCGCGGTGAAGGTAACGAAATTCGATCCGTTGCGATACCGCCACGCCCGGTTCAGCGAACCGGAATTCGCCAGCAGCGATCCCATGACGGACGTCTCGGAGTCATCCTCCTCTCTGAAAGGATCGTAGCTCTCTCCCTTCACCCTCAGCGAGATGCGGAAGGTGCCGAAGAAGCGGGAAAAACGCAGAGACGCCACCGCCTTTTCCGAGAGCTCGTCGCGGTAATTGAGGATGGTCTCTTCCAAAAGAAACCGCAGGCGCAGCGCATCCTTGGAATCGATCTTTTGCTCAGCCAAAAGCTCCGCCGTCGCGTCAACGGAACGGTCGATCTCCGTTGCAGTCAGTTCAAACTTATCTTGTATGGTTTTTTCCATGTTCCGATCGTTCTTCCTTTCTGTCCCGGAAAGTACCCTTTGCGATCCGGTTTCTGGACTGTCCTTTTGTGACAGCATGATCCATACTAAGCTTCGCGAAAACACATTCACATTTATTCAAAATAGTCATTGCGAGGGGCTTTAGCCTCGTGGCAATCTCAACCGAATAAAAAAGGGTCAAATACCTTGCGGTTTGCCGCGAAAATCCCGTTAATCAATGGATGAAAGCGTTGAGCGGAAACTTAGCTTCACTTGTTATTATAACCGTATCTGTCCTCTCCGTCAACAATATCCGATAGCTTTCGGGATGATAATTCTCCCTGTTCAAAAACAGTAACGCCCGTGACTTTTCAGAGAGTCACGAGCGTTATTCTCCTATCCTTGGTATATCGATCAAAACGCGTCAGCGTTTCCCGTAACCATTCACCACTCACCAACCAAGGTTCCCCTGCAATACTTTGCCCTCAGCGCCTTGATATCGCCGCCGAGGTAGATCGCTCTCTCTAAGCGCTCCTGCAGGCTCAGCTCCTGCGGATGGGGGAGGAGGCTGTCGTCGAGGATGACCGCGTCACATTCGTAGCCTTCTTCAAAGGAGCCGACCTTGCCGAAGAACGCGCCGCCGCCCTTGGTTGCCAGATAAAAGACCTCGGCGGTGTTCAGCGGTTTTTTGCTCTGATCGACCAGCCGCCAGTACAGCCGGCTGACCTGCAGCGCGTCCACCATCGCAGTGAACATACTCTCGCTGTGACCGCCCGCGACATCTGAGCCCAGTCCGAGGTTCATGTCCAGGTCAAGGTACTTGCGCATCGGCGCGACACCCGAGGCGACGTTGGTGTTCGACGCGGGACAGTGCGCGATGAACACGCCGTTTTCTTTCATGCGCGCGATCTCGTTGTCGTCGGAGTACACGCAGTGCGCCATCACGGCTTTTTCATGCTTGCCGAACAGCCCGAAGCGGTTGTACGTCTCTGCGTAATTCTCCGCCCACGGACACAGCTCCCTGACCCATTCCACCTCGCCGGGGTTCTCGCTCAGATGCGACTGTACACGCACACCGTATTTTTTGCTCAGCTCGCCCAAGCCCTGCATCAGCTCGTCGGTGCATGAGGGCGTAAAGCGCGGTGTGATGATGGGCGCGGTATTTTGATATTTGTTCTGTGTTTCTTTGATGAAGCGTTCGGTATCGGCGAGCGAAGCCTCTGCACTCGCTTCACGCAGGCTGTCGGGCGAGTTGCGATCCATGTTGACCTTGCCCACAAAGCTCACCACGCCGCTTTGTTCGAGCTTATCCATCAACAGCTCGGTCGCCTCTCGGTGCAGGGTGCCGAAGATCACGAGTCTTGTGGTGGCGCTCTTCTTGATCGCATCGGTGAAGATGGTATACGCTTTGTCGGCGTAGCTCAGATCGCCGTACTTGCTCTCCTCAGGGAAGGCGTAGGTGTTCAGCCAGTCGAGCAGCTCTCTGTCCATGCCCAGTCCGCGGTAGGCGTACTGCGGTGCGTGGATGTGCAGATCGACCATGCCCGGCATGACCAGCATGCCGCTGTAGTCGCGCGCCTCGAGGTGTGCGTACTGTTCGGGAACGGCGTCAAAAACGCCCTGAGAGATCCCGTGTTCGCATACCAGATAGCCGCCCTCATGTGTAATCAGTGTATTCTTATCGGCGCTGTAGCAGATATCGCCGTGAAGGATAAAGCTGTTCATACTGATCTTCCTTTGTCCTGATAAGATGCTTTATGAAATTGTTATTGCGGAGGGCGCGATCGTTAAGGTTGAGATTGCCGCGTCGGAACGAGGTTCCTCCTCGCAATGACAATCAGTAATGCGCCCTGTGGCGATCTCAACCGAAATTATTCTTCGATCCTATTATAACGCGCCGGGTCAAAGCTTTCAATACAATTCCGCATTTTTCCTCAACGGAATATAATAAGCAGTTGTCATAGGCTTCTGTCTGTTCTTTGTTAAAAATAACAAAAAGCTGCCCTATTTCGCATACCAAATTTGACATAATAACGAATTGTAAAGTGTAATCATTTTATGTATAATTTACTTGTCAGGCGTGTTTCCTTTTTTCGGAGACGCAATAAAATAATCCTTATAAAAGTATTAGGAGGAAAAAATGAAGAAAATTGTTGCTATTCTTTTAGTTGCTCTGTTTGTATGCGGCGCTCTGGCTGCGTGCGGCGGCTCCAAGCCTGCCGATAACAACAACACTGCGGCTACTGCTGATCAGAAGAAGTCTGACTTCAAGGCGGGTTTCATCTTCCTGCATGATGAGAACTCTACCTATGACCTCAACTTCATCAACGCTGCCAAGGCTGCTTGTGAGAACCTCGGCGTAGAGTGCATCCTCAAGACCAACATCGACGAGTCCAATGCCTGCAAAGAGACGGCTCTTGACCTGGTAGACCAGGGCTGCGGCTTTGTATTCGCGGATTCCTTCGGTCACGAGTCCTACATGATCGAGGCTGCCAAGGCGAACCCCAAGGTTCAGTTCTCTCACGCGACCGGCACCATGGCTCACACCGAAAAGCTCGATAACTATCACAACGCTTTCGCTTCCATCTATGAAGGCCGTTACCTCGCAGGCGTTGCCGCAGGTCTCAAGCTCAACGAGATGATCGAGAGCGGCAAGATCACTGCCGACAAGGCGAAGATCGGTTATGTCGGCGCTTACACCTATGCAGAGGTTAAGTCCGGTTACACCTCCTTCTTCCTCGGCGCTCGCTCCATCTGCCCGACTGCTACCATGGAAGTACAGTTCACCGGTTCATGGTATGACGAGACCCTCGAGAAGGAAGCTGCTACCACTCTGATCAACAACGGTTGTGTCCTGATCTCTCAGCATGCTGACTCCATGGGCGCTCCGACTGCTTGTGAGGACGCAGGTGTTCCCGACGTTTCCTACAACGGTTCTACTCTGGCGTCCTGCCCCAACACCTTTATCGTATCCTCCAGAATCGACTGGACTCCCTACCTTGAGTATGCTATCAAGGCTGCGATGAACGGCGACAAGATCGATGCTGACTGGACCGGTACCCTGGGCACTAAGTCCGTTGTCCTGACCGAGGTCAACGACAAGGCTGCCGCTAAGGATACACAGGCTAAGATCGACGAGGTCAAGGCGAAGCTCGAGAGCGGCGAGATCCATGTATTCGATACCAAGTCCTTCACCGTAACCGTTGACGAGGCTAAGCAGCTCAACGTCGGCGCGAAGGTTGACGGCGAGGGTCATCTGACCAGCTACATGGCTGACGTCGATACCGACGAGGCATTCGCAGGCGACACCGAGGTAATCGCTGACGGTTACTTCCACGAGTCCGAATACCGTTCCGCTCCTTACTTTGCTCTGGACATCGACGGCATCACCCTGCTGAACACCAAGTTCTAATTTAACGATCCAATACTGTAAAGGGAAGCTGTTTTCACGGCTTCCCTTTACGTGGTTTATATTTTAAAACTAAGAACTAAGAAAGAAGAAAGAAGAACAGGTTCCTATCGGTTTCAACACCGAAGATCCATAGTTTTTATTTCTTATTTCTTAACTCTTAGTTAAAGAACGGGGGAAGATTCTTTGGAAAATAAAGCGGCAGTCAGCTTCCGCCATATCACCAAGGCGTTTGGCAGCAAGGTCGTTGCTAACAAGGACGTCTCGATGGATATCATGAGCGGAGAGATCCTCGCGCTGCTGGGCGAAAACGGTTCCGGTAAAACGACCCTGATGAACATGCTCTCGGGCATTTATCATCAGGATTCCGGTGAGATCTTCGTCAACGGCGAAGAGGCGTATATCAACTCGCCCAAGGACGCCTATGCCTTAGGTATCGGCATGATCCACCAGCACTTCAAGCTGGTCGACGTCTTTACCGCTACCGAGAACGTGGCGCTGGGCATGGACAAAAAGACCACCGGCGGCGCAAAAGAGATCGCGAAGGCGATCACCGAGATCTGCGATCGCTACGGCTTTGACGTAGATCCCAAGAAGAAGGTCTACAACATGACCGTATCCCAGAAGCAGACGCTTGAGATCGTCAAGGCGCTGTATCGCGGTGCGAATATCCTGATCCTTGACGAGCCTACCGCCGTCCTCACGCCGCAGGAAACGGACAAGCTCTTTGCCGTACTGCGCAACATGAAGGCGGACGGCAAAAGCATCATCATCATTACCCATAAGCTCAACGAAGTGCTCGCGATCTCCGATCGCGTTGCCATCCTGCGCAAGGGTGAATATATCGACAGTGTGATCACAAGTGAGGCGACCGTCCAGTCGCTGACCGACATGATGGTCGGTCAGAAGGTCGAGCTGGATATCGAGCGCCCCGAGGTCGAAGATAAGCAGCTTCGCCTGACCATCGATCACCTGACCTGTCTGGACAAATACGGCGTGACCGCGCTGGATGACGTCAGCCTTGAGGCATACGGCGGCGAGATCCTCGGTATCGCCGGAATCTCCGGCTCCGGACAGAAGCAGCTTCTGGAGGCTGTCGCAGGTTTGCAGGAGGCTCAGGACGGCGCTTCCATCACCTACATCGATCCCGAAAGCGGCGCCAAAGAGGAGCTGATCGGTAAATCCGTCACCGAGATCAAGAAGAGGGGCATTGCGCTCTCCTTCGTGCCCGAGGACAGACTCGGTATGGGTCTGGTCGGCGCGATGGGTATGTCCGACAACATGATGCTGCGCTCCTATGAGAAGGGTCACAGTCCCTTCACCGACCGCAAGACGCCCCGTGATCTGGCGAACAGAGTCAAGGATGAGCTTGAGGTCGTCACCCCCGGTATCTCCACACCTGTCCGCAAGCTCTCGGGCGGTAACGTCCAGAAGGTACTGGTCGGTCGTGAGATCGCATCCAATCCTACGGTGCTGATGGCGGCTTACGCGGTGCGCGGACTGGACATCAACACATCCTATACCATCTACAGACTCTTAAATGAACAGAAGAAGAAGGGTGTCGCCGTTATCTATGTCGGCGAGGATCTCGACGTTCTGCTGGCGTTGTGCGACCGTATCGCGGTGCTGTGCGGCGGCAAGCTCAACGGCATCGTTGACGGCAGAACCGCCACCAAGGAAGAGGTCGGTCTGATGATGACCAATCTGAATACAGAAGAAAAGGAGGGAGAATGATGACAACAACCAAAGCTGTGACTAAGGAAGCGAGCTCCAGAGAGAAGCCGTTCCATATCGTCAAGCGTACGGATATGCCGAAATGGAAGTCGTGGCTGATCCGTATCCTGTCCGTTCTCGCCTCCCTGATCGTTTGCGCGATCATCATCGTCGCGGTAACAGGCGATAACCCCTTCGCGGTATACGGTACCATGGTCAAGGGCGCTGTCGGCTCCGCGCGCCGTGTGTGGGTGCTGCTGCAGGAGGTCGCGATGCTGCTGTGCGTTTCCCTCGCCGTCACCCCTGCGTTCAAGATGCGATTCTGGAACATCGGCGCCGAGGGTCAGGTGCTCATGGGCGGCTTGGGCGCGACAGCAGTCATGCTGCTGCTCGGTCACAAGCTCCCTGCTCCCGTGGTTCTGGTGCTGGTCATCGTCGTCAGCATCATCTGCGGCGCGGTCTGGGGCGTGATCCCTGCGGTGTTCAAGGCGTTCTGGAACACCAACGAGACCCTCTTCACCCTGATGATGAACTACATCGCGATCCAGATCGTCTCCTACTTCACCTACGTCTGGTCGTCCAACAAGGGTAACAACGTCATCAATACCATCAACACCGATAACCATGCCGGCTGGCTGAATCTGCCCCAGTCGGTGGATCAATACGGTTATCTGCTCAATATCATTATCGTCGCCGTGCTCACCGTGCTGATGTACTTCTACCTCAACCGCTCAAAGCAGGGCTATGAGATCGCCGTTGTCGGCGAGAGCATCAATACCGCGCGCTATGCCGGTATCAATGTCAAGAAGGTCATCATCCGCACCATGCTGATCTCCGGCGCGTTATGCGGCGTCGCGGGTATGCTGCTGGTATCGGGTACCGACCATACCATTACCCCCAACACTGCCGCGGGCAGAGGCTTTACCGCGATCATGGTATCCTGGCTTGCCAAGTTCAATCCGCTGTTCATGGTGCTGACCTCACTGCTGCTTGTGTTCATGGAGCGCGGCGCGATCGAGATCTCCACCGTATTCGGACTCAACACCTCTTTCTCGGAGATCATCGCCGGTATCATCATCTTCTTCATCATCGGCTCCGAGTTCTTTATCAACTACAGTATCAAGAGAACACACGCGAAGGAGGTTGAGAGCAAATGATCGTATCCTTTATCCATCGCGCGATCATGCAGGGTATTCCGCTGCTGTTCGGCGCTACCGGTGAGATCGTCACCGAGAAGAGCGGTAACCTCAACCTCGGTATCCCCGGCGTGATGTATGTCGGCGGTATCTCCGGCGTTATCGGCGCCTTTATGTATGAGAATTCCCTGCCCGACAAGAGTATGGCAAATCCCTTCTTAGCGATCATGATCCCCCTGCTGTGCAGCCTGCTCGGCTCGCTGATCATGGGTCTGATCTACTCGTTCCTGACCACTACCCTGCGTGCGAATCAGAACGTCACCGGTCTTGCTATCACCACCTTCGGCGTGGGCCTGGGCAACTTCTTCGGCGGCTCGCTGATCAAGATCGTCGGCGCGGATGTGCCGTCCATCACCCTGAGCACGACCTCTAAATTCTTCTCCGCGCACCTGCCCTTTGCCGACAATATGGGTTGGTTCGGCGAGATCTTCCTCAGCTACGGCTTCCTCGCGTATCTCGCGGTCATCATCGCGATCGTGACCTCGCTGTTCCTGAAAAAGACCCGTACCGGTCTGAACCTGCGCGCTGTCGGTGAGAACCCGGCTACCGCGGATGCGGCAGGCGTCAACGTCAGCCGCTATAAGTACATGTCCACCTGCGTCGGCAGTATGATCGCAGGTCTGGGCGGTCTGTACTACGTCATGGACTATGTCAGCGGCGTATGGTCAAACGACGGCTTCGGCGACCGCGGATGGCTGGCGATCGCGCTGGTTATCTTCACCGTATGGAAGCCGAACTTTGCCATCATCGGCTCCATCCTGTTCGGCGGACTGTACATCATCCACAACTACCTCAACCAGTTCTTCCCGTTCATCCCCGTAGATATGAGCACGCAGGAGCTGATCAAGATGGCTCCCTACCTCGTCACCGTACTGGTGCTGATCGTCAACTCCATGCGCAACAAGCGCGAGAATCAGCCGCCCGAGGCATTGGGACTCTCCTACTTCCGAGAAGACCGCTAGCGGCGCGCCGCTTTATTCAAAACAGTCATTGCGAGGGGCAAACATGCTTGTTTAGCCCCGTGGCAATCTCAACCTCTGACACGTGTGTCTTTGTTCCGCCTTTTGCAATCGCGATTGTGCGGATATCGCTCCTCAACGGCAGGACGGAATGACATATTCCGATATCGTCTGAAAGTTTCTGCTGCGGTGGGTCGGAAGTAGAAAAACACTGAAACAAATAATCAATTAACAAGGGAGGGTGCAGCAACGCACCCTCCCTTCGGTTTATAAAAAAGCCTTCCCCTCGGGGTACCCCCGTTGGGGGAATGTCCGAAGGACAAGGGGGGAGCCGCTTCCGGCGAGGAGAAGGTGGCGACCAACGGGAGACGGATGAGGGGACAACCTCTCCTATTGATGTCGGACTCGGTGAGGCTGTGTGTTTACCGAGAATTGCAGAAATGCCCCACTCTCTCTGTTGAGATGATCTTTCGGAAAACACAGCCCCTCATCCGACTCGGCATACGCCGAGCCACCTTCCCCCAAAGGGGAAGGCTGGTAAAAATCAAAATACGCAGTGTTTCGGATTGTATATGGTTGAATATGTCGATCCAAAAGTCTATCAATGGGTGCGGGCTTCGCCCGCCATCAACTCCTAACTCCTAACTTCTGACCACTCATCACTGACCACTGACCACTACCCCCTCGGCTCTTGATTTTTTTCCGACTTTATATTATGATAGAATCAACATAGAAAGGAGTGTACGATAATGATGTTTCCCAAAGCCCGAAAGGGCGTGACGAAAATCTTCATCGCCGAGATCTGTACGCTGATCGCCGCTGTGGTATCAGGCATTCTCAGCTTGCTCATCGCAAAAGCAGGCGGTATCGAAAATCTCAATTTTGAAAACCTGATGAGCGCAGTCTCCCAACCGGTGATGATCCTCTCGATCGTGGCGGCGGTGCTGCTGCTGTTTTCCGGATTGTTCAAGATCATCGGCTACATCCAGGCGGCAGGCGACGAGGAGTACTTCACCCGTGCGATCATCTATGCGGTCATCTCGGTTGTACTCTATGTGATCGCAGGCTTTTTGCAGAGTCAAACCGGCACCGTGATGGAGTGGATTTATACGATCGTGATCGCTATCGCCGAGCTGATGCAGCTGCTGGTGATGACCTCGACGATCAACGGACTCGCCGAACTCTCCTATCAGTGCCGCAGGGATGACCTCGTGGCGCGCGGCAATACGATCATCAAGATCATCGGCACCGTTTACACCCTGAACATCAGCTTGATCATCGTCGGCAGAGTGTTCAAGATCTTTATGAAGGAATCGGTTCTCGAAATCATCACCCTGATCGTGACCGCCATCATCCTGATCCTGACCGTCATCGCCTATATCCTGTATCTGGGTTATCTCGGCAAGGTCAGCTCCATGCTCAGAAGAAACTGAATCACGAAACGATAATGCCGCGGCTTGGTTCCGCGGCATTTTTCATAGCCTTCCCTTGGGAAAAGACGGCTCGACAAAGGATCCTGTTTGTCGAGTCGGATGAGGGGCTCACATTTCTGTCAGAAATCTTATCCAAGCCGACCGATACCATGTCAATAAAATGAACGGATATGATCTGAAAACAAAAACAACCAAGTGTTTGTTTTCTTATTCTTCTTAGCTTTCTCATTTCATTATCATTGTCTTTTTCTTTATTCTTTTTCTTTTCTTTCTCTTAGGTTATTTTGCTTAACAAAAAAACCAATTGCTTTTTTTATTAACATTTGTTGACACGTGTTGGTTTTGTTGACAGTTGTTGATGACATAAAAAATCCCCTGCAAACGCTTTTGCGGATGCAGGGGTGTTTCATATTTCATAATTCCTGAGTATCACGATATCTTACTGCACGCTGAACAGCAGTTGACCATAGCTCGGATAGGGCCAGTATTTGCTGTCGGTGCACATCTCCATCTCATCGGAGATCGCGCGCAGCTCGGTCATGGTCGTGAGCATCTCGTTACAGCAGTATTCGGCATGGCTCTGGATGTTCTTGCGGTAGGCGATAGAGCCGCCGACCTTGGAATCCAGCTCGTCGATCTTTTCGCTGAACTGCGACAGCAGATCGCTGAGCTTTGAGAGCAGCTTGATCTCGGCGTCTGTACGGATGTCGTCGGACACCGCGCGTTTTCTGCGGATGGTCTCGGCGAGCTCGCCGGTAAAGGCGGATACGGCAGGGAAGATGTCCTTCTTCGCCATATCGAGCATCGTCAGCGCCTCGAGGTCGATGATCTTGATGTAGTTCTCGAGCAGGATCTCCTGACGCGCCTTGACCTCGGTCTCGTTGAAGATGTTATTGCGCTTGAAGAGGTCGAGATTCTTCTTGAGGGTATATTTTTTGAGCGCCTCGGGGGTCGATTTCAGATTGAGCAGTCCGCGCTGTTCCGCCTCGGTGACCCACTCATCGGTGTAGCCGTCGCCGTTGAAGATGATGCGGCGATGCTTTTTGAGGTTCTTGCGGATCAGGCGGCGTACTGCGGCGTCAAAGTCAGCCGCGTTCTCCAGCTCGTCGGAGAAGCTCGACAGTACATCCGCGACCATGGTGTTGAGCATGATGTTGGGGCAGGAGATATTCAGCGCCGAACCTAAGGAACGGAACTCAAACTTGTTGCCCGTAAAGGCAAAGGGCGAGGTGCGGTTGCGGTCGGTGGTATCCTTGCGGATCTCGGGCAGCGCCTCGGCGCCCGTATTCATGATGACCTTGCCCTGACTCTCATACTCCTCGCGGTTGATGATCGCCTCGACGATCGCCTCTAAGTCGTCGCCCAAGAACATCGAGATGATGAACGGCGGCGCCTCGTCACCGCCCATACGGTGGTCGTTGCCGGCAGTCGCGACAGACAGGCGCAGCAGGTCTTGATATTCGTCGACCGCCGTGATGACAGCCGTCAAAAACAGTAGGAACTGGGTGTTTTCCTCGGGCTTTTTGCCGGGCTTCAAGAGGTTCTCGCCCGTGTTGGTGGACAGCGACCAGTTGTTGTGCTTGCCGGAGCCGTTCACGCCCTTGAAGGGCTTTTCGTGCAGCAGGCACACCATGTTATGCTTTCTCGCGATGCGCTTCATCAGCTCCATGGTGAGCTGATTGTGGTCGGCAGCGATGTTGACGGTGGTGAAGATCGGCGCCAGCTCGTGCTGTGCCGGAGCCACCTCGTTGTGCTCGGTCTTGGCGTAGATGCCCAGCTTCCACAGTTCCTCATCCAGCTCCGACATGAACGCCTTGACGCGCTGCTTGATCGCGCCGAAGTAGTGGTCGTCGAGCTGCTGACCCTTGGGTGAACGCGCGCCGAAGAGGGTGCGTCCGGTATATTTCAGATCCTTGCGGCGTTCGTAAACATCCATGTCGATCAAGAAGTATTCCTGCTCGGGACCGACGGTCGCGTCTACGCGTGTGACGTCGGTCTTGCCGAAGAGGTGCAGGATCCGCACACTCTCGTGATTGATGCGGTTCATCGAGCGGAGCAGGGGGGTCTTTTTGTCCAGCACATCGCCGGTGTATGACATGAACGCGGTCGGGATGCACAGGGTATTGTCCTTGACGAACGCGGGCGAGGTGGGATCCCATGTGGTATAGCCGCGTGCTTCAAAGGTGGCGCGGATGCCGCCGGAGGGGAAGGAGGACGCGTCGGGCTCGCCCTTGATCAGCTCCTTGCCCGAGAACTCCATGATGACATGACCGTCCGCGTGAGGGGAGATAAAGCTGTCGTGCTTTTCGGCGGTGATGCCGGTCATCGGCTGGAACCAGTGGGTATAGTGGGTACAGCCCTTCTCGATCGCCCATTCCTTCATTGCGTCGGCTACATCGTTCGCGACCTTGAGATCGAGCGGAATACCGTTCTCGATACTCTCGCGGTAGGAGTCATACACATCCTGTGTCAGTCGGACGCGCATCTTCTCGTCGTTGAATACATTTGAGGCAAAAATGCCGGGTACATCTATCATAGTGTTCCTCCCAATCAAAGGTAGAAAAGCCTTCCCCTTGAGGGGAAGGTGGGCTTTTCGGCTCAAAAGCCGAAAAGGTCGGATGAGGTGGCAACCTTTCCGATCAAACGATTCATGAGATGAGGAAGAAACGCTTCCACCTCATCCGCCTCGCTCAGCCGCGAGGCACCTTCCCCTCAAGGGGAAGGCTGTATTATATTAAAGTATATTCGATTCCGCCGTCTGTGTCAACTAAAACCACGCAGTTTCATTTAAATGTCATTGCGAAGGACGCATTAAGCTAAGGTTGAGATTGCCGCGTCGGAATGAGATTCCTCCTCGCAATGACGATCAATATGCGTCCTGTGGCAATCTCAACCGAATCGCTTTGTTGACTTTGCGCCCAAATCTCTGTATAATTGACCCGAAAGGGTGATAATGATGAAAAAACTGCGTTTTACCAAGATGCACGGCATCTCAAACGACTATGTATATATCAGCACATTTGACCAGCCCGAGGAGGACTGGGAGCAGCTCGCGATCCGTCTGAGCGACCGCCGCACCGGTATCGGCGGCGATGGCATCATCCTCGTATGTCCGTCCGATGTTGCCGACGCGAAAATGCGTATCTTCAATGCCGACGGCAGTGAGGGAAAGATGTGCGGCAACGGTATCCGATGTGTCGGCAAGTTCGTCTATGACAAGGGTCTGGTGCCCCCTGATAAAACTACCGTTACCATCGACACGCTTAGCGGTATCAAGACGCTGGAGCTGACCGTCGAGGACGGCAAGGTGCAGTCCGCGCGCGTCGATATGGGGGCGGCGATCCTGCGCCCTGCCGATATTCCCGTAACATATGTCGGTGACAGGATGATCGACGCGCCTTTAGAGGTGGACGGCAAGACATGGAACGTCACCGCCGTTTCGATGGGCAATCCGCATTGCGTGACCTTTGTGGACGATGTAGACAGCCTCGACCTCGAGAAGCTCGGCCCGCATTTTGAGAACCATCCCGTCTTCCCCGAGAGGGTGAACACGGAGTTCGTCAGAGTCATCGATGACCATACCCTGCAGATGCGCGTATGGGAGCGCGGCTCGGGCGAGACATGGGCTTGCGGCACCGGCGCCTGCGCGACCGCCGTGGCGGCGTGCCTGAACGGTTATTGCCAAAAGGGCGACGACATCACCGTGCGCCTGCGCGGCGGCGAGCTGGTCATCCGCTATACCGACGATACCGTCATCATGACAGGTCCCGCGTCCACCGTGTTTGAGGGCGTTGTTGAGGTATGATGGTAGGGACGAGCAGTGCTCGTCCGCGTCCCGCAGGGGGACATTCGCCTCAGGCGATATAGCAGGATCTCAAGGGCAGTACACCTGCCCTTTTCATATGTAATTATCCAAAAAGTACTGTGCAAATCTTCCGCTATCCGTCAAGATGATGAAAGTATCGGGAAGACTTGACTTTATTATGATAAAGTGATAAACTGACTTTAAAAATGAGGAGTTAGGAGTGAGGAGTTAGGAGTTGTGGGAAGCACTTCGTGCTTTGGATTCCTAAAAGATGGTCAAAAGCGTTGCTGATTCATTTACAAATGGGTGTGGGCATTGCCCGCCATTCACTCCTCATTCCTGACTGACAAAAGAGGTATATTATGAACCATTCTCCGTCTGCCGACAGGCTTTTTGAGGCGATCCTCAGCCTGAAAGATACCGACGAATGTTACAACTTTTTTGAAGATCTCTGCACGATCACCGAGCTGCGCGATATGTGTCAGCGGCTCGATACCGCCTTCTTAATCGATGAGGGCGTGAGCTATCAGAGGATCAGTGAGCAGATCGGCGTGTCCACCGCCACCATCAGCCGCGTGAGCCGTTGTCTGAACTACGGCGCAGGCGGATATCGCTCTGTGATCGACCGCATGAAGGAGGAAAAGGAATGAACATCAACGACAGCGTGCTCAGCTACGCCGAACGCCTGACCTTCTCACTCAGAGAATTATACAGCAAAAACGGCTATCAGCCGTATCGCATGAGTAAGTTCGAGGACTACGACCTCTACAGCCGTAACAAGGATTTTCTGGTCTCCGACCGCGTCATCACCTTCACCGATCTCAGCGGCAAGCTCAAAGCGCTCAAGCCGGATGTGACCCTCTCCATCATCAGGAACCATACCGACGACACAACACGCAAGCTTTTTTATAACGAGAACGTGTACCGTGTATCAAAGGGTGCGGACGGGTATAAGGAGATCATGCAGGCAGGTGTGGAGTGCATCGGCGAGGTGGATAACGCCCTTGTCGGCGAGAGCCTGATGCTCGCGGCACAGAGTCTGGAGCTGATCGGAAAGAACTTTGTCCTCGATGTGTCCGACCTCGATATCCTCAACGCCGCGGTCGAAAAAATCACCGACAGTAAGCGTCTGCAGGATGAGTTGGTCAAGTGTGTGAGCGAGAAAAACGCCCACGGCATCCTCTCGCTGTGTGAGGATAACGGCATTGATCCGCGTTCAGCCGACAGCCTGATCGCGCTGCTGACGCTCTGCGGCGCTCCCGACAGCGTGCTCCCGAAGCTGAGCGACCTGTGCGATACCCTCGATTGCCGTGACGCGTATGAGGAACTCAGTGAAGCGCTGTCCGTGTTCCGTGACACGGCGCTGCTCCATAGGATACAGATCGATTTTTCGGTCGTGAGTGACCGCAGCTATTATAACGGCGTGATCTTCAAGGGCTTTGTCAGCGGTGTGCCCGACAGCGTGCTCTCGGGCGGTAGGTACGACAAGCTCCTGCGCCGTATGAAGCGCAGTGCCAAGGCGGTCGGCTTCGCCGTCTACCTCGATATGCTCGAGCGTGTCGACGAGATCACCGCGGTCGATGCTCCCGAGGATACGATGCTCAATGTGGCATTGCCCAAGGGCAGGCTCGGCGAAAAGGTCTACGCGATGTTTGAGGCGGCAGGCTTCCCCTGTCCGTCCATTAAGGAAAATAACCGCAAGCTGATTTTTGAGAATCCCGAGGCAGGTGTGCGCTATTTTTGGGTCAAGCCCAGCGATGTGGCGATTTACGTCGAGCGCGGCGCCGCGGATATCGGCGTTGCAGGTAAGGATATCCTGCTCGAATATGAGCCGGAGGTATATGAGCTGCTCGACCTTGAGTTCGGCAAGTGCCGCATGGCAGTCGCCGCGCCGAAGGGATTTGAGGATGACAGGAGCCGCACCCTGCGCGTGGCGACCAAGTTCTCTAAGATCGCGGCGGATCATTACGCGCAGAAGGGCAGAGATATCGACATCGTCCACCTCAACGGCTCCATCGAGATCGCGCCCATCTTAGGGCTGACGGACGTCATCGTCGATATCGTCGAGACCGGCACTACCCTCAGGGAGAACAACCTCGAGGTGGTCGAGAACATCGTGCCGATCTCCGCGCGCCTGATTGCGAACAAGAGCAGTTATAAGTTCAAGGGCGATAATATCACCAAGATCGCGCATGAACTGAAAAGTCAGATAGAGGAATAATGGCCTTCCCCTCGGGGGGAAGGTGTCAACGAAGTTGACGGATGAGGGGATCACCTTTCCGCAATTTCAATAATTCAAAGAGCGATACACATAATCGTGATAGCTGTATGGCTTTTCTGTAATTGAATTCGGGGCGATACCGGATAGGTCAGCCCCTCATCAGTCAGGCGATGCCTGACAGCTTCCCCCCGAGGGGAAGCCTCAATACTGGAGGAACATCATGATCAAAATACTAAACTACAACGAACTGTCCTATGATGAGATATTCGCTCGCTTTGAGCCGACCTCGTCCGTGGAGGACGTCGTTTCCGATATCATCAAGACCGTCAGAGAGAATGGCGACAAGGCGCTCTTTGATTACACCGCGCGCTTTGACAAGGCGCAGCTGACCGCCCTGCAGGTGACAAAGGAAGAGATCGAGGAGGCGCGCTCTGTCGTCGAGCCGAAGTTTATCGACATCCTCGAGCGTGCCGCGAAGAATATCCGCAGGTTCCACGAGGCGCAAAAGCGTCAGAGCTTTATCATCAACGATGAGGACGGTATCGTCATGGGGCAGAAGGTCATCCCTGTCGATCGCGCGGGACTCTATGTGCCCGGCGGCACGGCGGCATATCCCTCCACCGTGCTGATGGACGCGATCCCGGCAAAGATCGCAGGCGTCCGCGAGGTCGTGATGGTCACACCGCCCTTAGCCGACGGCAAGGTGAATCCTGCCATCTTAGCGGCGGCGTCCGTCGCGGGCATCGACAGGATCTTCAAGGTCGGCGGCGCTCAGGCGATCGCCGCGCTTGCGTACGGTACCGAAAGCGTTCCCAAGGTGGACAAGATCATCGGACCCGGCAACGCCTTTGTCGCAGAGGCGAAGAAGCAGGTCTTCGGCACGGTCTCCATCGATATGATCGCCGGTCCGAGTGAGATATTGGTCGTCGCGGATGAAAAGTCCGATCCCCGTTATGTCGCGGCTGATCTGCTCAGTCAGGCGGAGCATGACAAGAACGCCTCCGCGGTGCTGGTCACCGACAGCATGGCGCTGGCACAGGCGGTCAGTGAAGAGCTCGAACAGCAGATCCCCCTGCTCGACCGCGCTGAGATCGCGCGCGCGTCCATCGATAACAACGGCAAGATCATCGTCGCCGATAACCTCAACGTCGTCGTCGACATCGCCAACGAGATCGCGCCCGAGCATCTCGAATTGTGCGTGGATAACCCCTTCGACTGGCTCGATAAGATCCGTCACGCAGGCTCCATCTTCATGGGACGCAACTGTCCCGAGGCGCTCGGCGATTACTTCGCGGGTCCCAACCACACCCTGCCCACCTCGGGCACGGCGAAGTTCTCCAGCCCTCTGTCTGTCGATGACTTTGTCAAAAAGACCCAGTATACCTACTACACCGCCGACGCCTTGAAGCGTGTTGCCGAGGACGTCGCCTTCTTTGCGAGAAAAGAAGGGCTCACCGGTCACGCCAAGTCCGCGGTGATCCGCCTGGAGGATGAGGCATGAGCCGATTTTTCAGTCAGAAATACAATCATTTAGAGGCATATACCCCGGGTGAACAGCCCAAGGATATGCAGTATGTCAAGCTCAATACCAACGAAAGCCCCTTTCCGCCGTCCGAGAAGGCGCTCGCGTACGCGGCACAGGCGGCACAGCGGTTACAGCTCTACTGCGACCCCGACTGCACCGCGCTGACGCAGGCGTTCACCAAGCTCTACGGAATTGAAAAGGATGAGGTGCTGTTCACCAACGGCTCGGATGACGCGCTGAACTTCGCGTTCATGGCGTTCTGCGACGACGATCATCCTGCCGCTTTTCCCGATATCACCTACGGCTTTTATCCCGTGTTCGCGGCGCTCAATCACGTGCCCTATACTGAGATTACGCTGAGAGATGATTTCACCATCGACGTGGAGGATTACTGCGGCATTAACAAGACCGTCTTTATCGCCAATCCCAACGCGCCGACGGGCATTCCGCTGAGTCTGTCGGAGATCGAAAGGATCCTCACATCCAATCCCGATAATGTCGTGATCGTGGATGAAGCGTATGTCGATTTCGGCACGGACAGCGCCGTCGGCTTGATCCATACCTATGATAACCTGCTGGTCACCCAGACCTTTTCCAAGTCGCGGTCGCTTGCCGGCGGTCGGCTGGGCATGGCGATGGGCAACCGCTCACTGATACAGGATCTGAACACCATCAAATATTCCACCAACCCCTACAATGTCAACAGTATGACCCAGGCGGCAGGCGTGGGCACGATCCTCGACAATGAATACGCAAAGAAGAATTGCGCTACCATCGCCGAGAACCGCGCTTATCTCACCGTCGAGCTGGAAAAGCTGGGTTTTGTGCATACACCGTCGACGGCGAATTTTGTCTTTGCCAAGCATCCTGAGCTTGACGGCGGCATGCTCTATGTTGCGCTCAAGGAACGCGGTGTGCTGATCCGCCACTTCACTAAGGAGCGCATCAAGGATTACAACCGTATTACCGTCGGCACCAAGGGGCAGATCGATATCCTGCTCAAAACCATCAGAGAAATTATGGAGGAAACCGCATGAGAACCGCTCAGATCACACGTACCACCAAAGAAACGGATATTCGCCTCACCCTGAACCTCGACGGCACAGGCAAAAGCGAGATACACAGCGGCGTCGGCTTCCTCGACCATATGCTGACCTTGTTCTCAAAGCACGGCCGCTTTGATCTGGAGCTGACCTGCAACGGCGACACCGAGGTCGACGACCACCACAGCGTGGAGGATATCGGCATCGCGCTGGGTCAGGCGTTCGAGCAGGCGTTAGGCGACAAGCGCGGCATCGTCCGTTACGGCAGCTTCATCCTGCCGATGGATGAAACGCTCATCCTGTCCGCTGTCGATATCTCCGGCAGGAGCTATCTCAATTATGATCTGCAGATCCCTACCCAGAAGGTCGGGACATTCGATACGGAGCTGACGGAGGAATTTTTCCTCGGCTTTGTCCGCAACGCTAATCTGACCCTGCACCTCAAACAGCTCGAGGGCAAAAACAGCCATCACATCATCGAGGGCACGTTCAAATCCTTCGGAAGAACCATGAGGCAGGCTGTCGCGATCGACGAAAATTTCCGCGACGAGATCCCGTCCACCAAGGGGGTGCTGTGATGATTGCGATCATCGACTACGGCGTCGGCAACCTCTTCTCCCTGCAATCGTCCTTCGCTGCAATCGGCAGCGAAGCTGTTGTATCCTCAGATCCGAAATTGATTGCGTCTGCCGATCGGCTGATCCTGCCTGGCGTCGGCGCGTTTGAGGACGCGGCACAGAAGCTGCGTTCCTCCGGTATGGCGGACGTTATCAAGCGTGAAGTTGCCGCAGGCAAGCCGTTGATGGGTATTTGCCTGGGCATGCAGCTGCTCTTTGACAAGAGCTATGAGTATGGCGAGCATGACGGTCTCGGACTGATCGGCGGCAATGTGCGCCCGATCGCCGAGGTGATCGACAAGGATCTCAAGATCCCTCACATCGGCTGGAACCGCCTGATCGTCAAAAAGCCGAGTCCCTTGTTCAAATATCTGAACGACGGCGACTGTGTGTATTTTGTCCATTCCTACTACGCGACCGATTGCTCCGACAGCGTGACCGCCGTTGCGGAGTACAGCGCGGAGCTGACCGCCTCGGTGGAAAAGGGCAATGTTTTCGGCTGCCAGTTCCACCCCGAAAAAAGCGGCGATGTGGGATTGAAGATATTGAAAGCTTTTTGTGAACTTTAGGCTCCCTTTGGTAAAGGGAGCTGTCACCGAACGGTGACTGAGGGATTGCATAAATGATCGAGCGTCAGCGAGAAACGATTGATAATATGGTTGCCGCTAAAGCGGGCGATCAATACAATCCCTCCGAGCTTGCCGATGGCAAGCCCACCTCCCTTTACCAAAGGGAGGCTCTAAGGAGGTTATGAACTTATGATATTATTCCCCGCTATCGACCTTGTCGGCGGCAAGGCGGTGCGCCTGTATAAGGGCGATTATGATCAAATGACCGTCTACAGCGACCATCCCGAAGAAATCGCGCTGGATTTCAAAAGCTGCGGCGCGACCCATATCCATATCGTGGATCTCGAGGGCGCCCGTGACGGCGGCACCCCGAATCTCGACACGGTATTAAAGATCAAAAAAGAAAGCGGCCTGTTCTGCGAGGTAGGCGGCGGTATCCGCAATATAGAGGTCGTCGACCGCTATCTGAGCGCGGGCGTCGACCGCGTGATCCTCGGCACTGCCGCGATCAAGGACGAAGCGTTTTTGAAGAAAGCTGTTGAAAAATACGATGCGCGCATCGCCGTCGGCGCGGATATCCGCGAGGGCTTTATTGCTGTCAAGGGCTGGCTGGAGCGCAGCAGCGTGACCGCTGACGAGTTCTTTGAGAGAATGCAGAACTTCGGCGTGAAAACCATCATCTGTACCGACATCAACCGTGACGGCGTGATGGCAGGTACCAACCTGTCGCTCTACCGCACCATGAGCCGCCGTTACCGCATGGACATCACCGCGTCGGGCGGCGTAAGCTCGATGGATGACATCCTCGCGCTCAAAGAGATGGACATGTACGGCGCGATCATTGGCAAGGCATACTACACCGGCGCGATCGACCTGAAAAAGGCAGTGGAGGCAGTACGATGATCACAAAACGCATCATCCCCTGTCTGGACGTCAAAAACGGCAGGGTCGTCAAGGGCGTGAACTTTGAGAGGCTGGGCGACGTCGCTTCCCCCGTGGAGCTCGCGCAGTACTATTCCTCCTGCGGTGCGGATGAGCTGGTGTTCTACGATATCACCGCGTCCGCCGAGGGCAGGGCGCTGTTCACCGATATCCTCACCGAAACGGCGCGCAAGGTGTTTATTCCCCTCACCGTCGGCGGCGGTATCAATACGGTCGATGACTTCGACCGCGTCTTAAAATGCGGCGCGGATAAGGTCAGCGTCAACTCCGGCGCGATCCGCAACCCCGACCTGATCTATCAGGCGGCTAAGCTCTACGGTGACCAGTGCGTCGTCATCTCGGCGGACGTCAAGCGGCAGGAAGGTGAATTCCGCGTTTACGCCAAGGGCGGAAGAGAGGACACGGGCATGGAGGCGATCAGCTGGATCAAACGCTGTGTCGATAACGGCGCCGGTGAGGTCGTGCTCAATTCCATCGATACCGACGGCGTCAAGCAGGGCTTTGACCTCGAAATGCTTGAGGCGGTGAGCAACGTCGTGAACGTACCCGTGATCGCGTCCGGCGGCGCAGGCAAGATCGAGGACTTTTTGACCCTATTCCGGACCTTACCGAAAGTCGATGCGGGACTTGCCGCCTCGATCTTCCACTTCGGCGAGGTCAAGATCTCCGACCTCAAAGCGGAAATGGCAAGGGCAGGGATAAACACGAGGGTGTGATTGCCTTCCCCTCGGGGGGAAGGTGTCAACGAAGTTGACGGATGAGGGGATAACCTGTCCGTTTTATCAATGGAACAAAGAGAATGAAACTAATGGAAATAACGGTATCGTTCTCATGTGATTGAATTCGGGGCGATAAAGAAAAGTCAGCCCCTCATCAGTCAGGCGATGCCTGACAGCTTCCCCCCGAGGGGAAGCCAATACAATGGAGGAAAACAACATGATCAACATCAATGAACTCAAATTCGACGAAAAGGGTCTGATCCCTGCCGTGGTGGTGGACAGTATCACCAAGCAGGTGCTCACCGTAGCATATATGAATGAGGAAAGCCTCAAGATCTCGATGGAGAAGGGGCTTACGTGCTTCTGGAGCCGTTCGCGTCAGGAGCTGTGGCTCAAGGGCGAGACCTCGGGCAATTATCAGCATATCGTCAGCATCACCGCCGACTGCGACAAGGACGCGCTGGTCGTGATGGTTGAGCCCGACGGTCCTGCGTGTCACCTCGGCACCACCTCGTGCTTCACCAATCCCGTGTATGAGAGCGACGAGCGCAAGGAGTTCTCGTATGAGGGCTTGATCGAGCTGATCAAGGGTCGCAAGACCGATCCGCAGGAGGGCTCCTACACCACCTACCTTTTCGACAAGGGTCTGGACAAGATCCTCAAAA
>CAMJJL010000007.1 GCA_946406145.1 uncultured Clostridia bacterium
CCGCTCACGTTGAGTACGAGACCGCTAAGCGTCACTATGCTCACGTTGACTGCCCCGGACATGCTGACTATGTCAAGAACATGATCACCGGTGCTGCTCAGATGGACGGCGCTATCCTCGTTGTTTCCGCTGCAGACGGTCCTATGCCCCAGACCCGTGAGCACATCCTGCTCTCCCGTCAGGTTGGCGTTCCCTATATCGTAGTATTCATGAACAAGACCGACCAGGTTGACGACGAAGAGCTCCTCGAGCTGGTCGAGATGGAGATCCGTGATCTTCTGAACGAGTACGAGTTCCCGGGCGACGATACCCCCATCATCAAGGGTTCCGCTTATCTTGCTCTTACTTCTACTTCTACCGACCCCAACGCTCCCGAGTATCAGTGCATCCATGAGCTCATGGACGCTGTTGACGAGTTCATCCCGACTCCCGAGCGTAAGGCTGACCTGCCCTTCCTGATGCCTGTTGAGGACGTATTCACCATCACAGGCCGTGGTACTGTTGCTACCGGCCGTGTTGAGAGAGGTCAGATCCGCACTTCCGAAGAGGTTGAGATCGTTGGTCTTACCGACGAGAAGCGCAAGGTTGTTGTTACCGGTCTTGAGATGTTCAGAAAGACCCTGGACTATGCTGAGGCTGGTGATAACGTTGGTGTTCTGCTCCGTGGCGTTCAGAGAACCGAGATCGAAAGAGGTCAGGTTCTGGCTAAGCCCGGCACCATTCATCCGCACACCAAGTTCCGCGGCCAGGTTTACGTACTGACCAAGGACGAGGGCGGTCGTCATACTCCGTTCTTCAACAACTATCGTCCGCAGTTCTATTTCAGAACCACTGACGTTACCGGTACCATTTCTCTGCCCGAGGGCACTGAGATGTGCATGCCCGGAGATAACGTTGAGATGGATGTTGAGCTGATCACTCCTATCGCTATCGAGGTTGGTCTGCGTTTCGCTATCCGTGAGGGTGGCCGTACCGTAGGTTCCGGCGCTGTTATCGCGATCAACGAATAATTTCTTTTTTAGAATTATCCATTGATGTACAAGCTCCCGATGCTTTTCGCGTCGGGAGCTTTTTGCGTGTAGGGGAGGGGCTTGAACACGCGTGTCCTCATCCGCAACTCCTGATAATTTATCATTTTTGTAATAAGATCGTATTATGCTTGCATTTTTTTTCGTTTCATAGTACAATCATCAGTGAAAGATTATCAGGGAGGAAGATTATGTTGAATAACGAAGATTTAGCAAATGAAGAGTATCAGGTGGAGATCATCACCTTAGAGGACGATCTCGGACATGAACAGGACTTTGAGTTCCTCGATGTTGTCGAGTATAACAACGATGAGTACATCATCCTGCTGCCCGTAGAGGGTGAGGAAGAGGAGCAGAGCGAGGTCATGATCCTCAGGATCGAGTCCATCGATGACGAGACCGAGAATTACGTCGGCATTGATGATGAAGAAACCCTGCAGAAGGTGTTCGATATCTTCAAAAAGCGTTATGAGGATCAGTTCGATTTTGAAGAGTGAGTTGCCGCAGAGGAAGGATCATCGTTGAAAGAAATTTGATTATTCATCCAATATGGCGTATTTATCACGATTTGTTGTCGTGATAAAAAATCAATTTTTTATTGAATGTTAGTATTACATCAGCAACAACCCCGCCTGTTTGGGCGGAGGATCAATATTATATTTTCATAGGTTTTGAGGAGGAAAATATGTCAACATTCAAACGTATATTACCCATTATTATCCTGTGTATCTTCGAGTTCATCGTCGGTGTGCTTGTTCTGACCAACGGTGAGGCGTTCTTCAGGGTGGTATTCATCATCTTCGGTATCCTGCTGTTCGTCGGCGGTCTGATCACACTGATCAGAAGCCTCATGGAAGGCAGAAAAGGCGGTTCCATCCCGATGTTCCCGATGATCCTGTCCCTGTTCATGATCGGCTTCGGCGCGTTCTTTACCGCGGCTTCCAGCGCTGTACTGGCTGTTATGACCGCGTTCACCTTGGTTGCCGGTATCATGATGTTCATCGACGGTATCTTCAAGATCATCGAATACTTCACCCTGCGCGGTGAGGGCGTCACCGGTATCGGTCTGCTGCTGTTTGACGCGATCGTTACCATCCTGCTCGGTATCCTTCTTGCGTTCAATCCGTTCGCCGCTACGCTGGCAGAGTGGATCATCATCGGCGTTTCGATGATCATTTCCGCTGTATTTGACATAATCGCTATGATTGTTCTGGCTATCAAGTTCAAGAACACCAAGGTCGCCGTTGTAGAGGTCAAGGTAGAAAAAGCCGCTGACGGCGCAAAGGAAACAGTCGCTGCTGAAGGCAAGGAAGTTCAGAACGACACAAAATAAGAGTGATTCGTTGTTGCAAAAAGAGCAGCGCTGTAGTGTTGAGCTACAGCGCTGTTTTTGTGTGTGGGACACACATGTCCATGCGGATTACCTAACGAAGAAACTTGCTTAAACATTACAGAGGATTTGCAGGGGAGTGCCAAGGCGCTCCCCATACAATAGGCTTCATTTTCTCTGCGGATGGGCAAAAGAATAAGGCGGGAGGAGACTCCCGCCTTACAAGCAATCATTATTAACTTTTGTATGAACCGCCGTTGATGAAGCGTGTTCATACAGATCGAACGCGTTGATGGATTGCGTCATATTGATTATATACGTCTGACCCGCCGTTGATGCAACCATATTGTTCTATCCAACGCATCAAAAGGCGGAACAAAGACGCGAGCGTCCACGCACTTATTTTTCTTTGGGGAAGAATTTCTCGTGAATCGCGGAGACCGCGCTGTCGGCGTCATCCTTGTCGATGATGACGGAGACCTTGATCTCGGAGGTCGAGATCATGCGGATGTTGATCTGCTTGTCATACAGCGCCTCAAACATCTTGCTCGCAACGCCTGCGTGGCTTTCCATGCCTGCGCCGACGATGGATACCTTGGCGATATCATCCTCATAGTCTACGCCGCCTGCGCCGATGTTGTCGGCGAATTTCTCACAGATTTCCTTTGCCTCGGCGCCCTTGTTCTTCGCAACGGTAAAGGCGATATCCTTGGTGCCGTCTCTCCCTACGCTCTGCAGGATGACGTCAACGTTGATGTTTCTGGAAGCGAGCTTCGAGAACAGCTTGAATACCATCCCGGGTCTGTCGGGAATACAGGTGACCGATAAGCGAGCTACGTCAGTGTCCTTCGCGACACCGCTGATAAGCATTTTTTCCATTTTTACCTTCTCCTTTACGATAGTACCGGGGACCTTTGTGTAGGATGAGAGGACCTCGAGTTCTATATTATACTTTTTTGCCATTTCTACGGAACGGTTGTTGAGTACCTGCGCGCCCAGTGTTGCCAGCTCGAGCATTTCGTCATAAGAGATCTCCTTGAGCTTCATCGCGTCGGGCACCTTGCGCGGATCGGCAGTGAATACGCCCTCTACGTCGGTGTAGATCTGACACAGGTCGGCGTGCATCGCAGCCGCGATCGCGACAGCGCTGGTATCGGAGCCGCCGCGTCCGAGTGTGGTGATGTCGTCATAACGGGATATACCCTGGAATCCGCATACGACCACGATCTTCTTCTGATCGATCTCGCGCTTGATGCGGTCGGGATATACCTGACGGATACGCGCGGCAGTGTGTGCGGACGAGGTGAGAAAGCCTGCCTGCCAGCCGGTCAGGGAGATCGCCGGATACCCCATATCCTGGATGCACATGGCGAGCAGGGAAGCGGAGATCTGCTCACCTGAGGTGAGGAGCATATCCATCTCGCGGTTGGTCGGATTCGCGGTGATCTCAGCCGCTTTCTCGATCAGGTCGTCGGTGGTATCGCCCTGAGCGGATACGACAACGACAACGCTGTTGCCTTGCTTGTAGCTGTCGGTAACAATACCGGCTACATTACGTACGCGTTCGGCGTCCTTGACGGATGTGCCGCCGAACTTCATTACGATCAAACTCATGTTTTTCATTACCCCCAATATTCAAGTTGAAAATGGAAAATGTAAAATTGAAAGTTATCAACTGATGTTGTTACACTCAAAACGTAACTATCCATTTTCAACTGTCAATTTCAATTTGTTTAAAGATCGCCGATGCGGATGACGGATTCGATCGTCATGCCGCTGAGCGCTGCTTTCTTCGCTTCAAAGTCGCTCAGCGCGATCGGTTCGGTGATGAAGGCGATCTCGTTTTCGGGAGCGTTATCCTTAGAAAGGACATGGATCTCGCCGAATAACGCCTTTGCCTTATCATATGCGGCGGCTGTGTCTTCTGCGACGCCGCGGATATACATCGCGCGTACGCTCTCTTGATAGGGGAGGACGGAGCTGTTGTCCGAATCTGCCCACGAAAGGTACTTGCGGGATTTGAGGTGCTTGATGCTGTCCACGATATCCGCGACTACTGCGGACGCGGTGGGCAGCTTGCCGGCGCCTTTGCCGTAGAATACGACGTCGCCGGTGCAGTCGCCGCGAACCATGACGCCGTTGAATACGTCATCGATGTTGGCGAGCTGGCTTTCGTTCGGGACAAACATCGGCGCTACGATGATGTCGATGGTGTCCTTATCGAGCTTCTTGACGGAGCCGATCAGCTTGATCACACCGCCCCATGCCTCCGCGTATTCCACGTCAGCCGCTTTGATGTTCGAGATACCCTCGGTATGTACCGCGTCGGGATAGATGTGCTTGCCGAACGCGAGAGAGGCGAGGATACAGATCTTGCGGCACGCGTCATGCCCCTCGACGTCCGCCTCGGGATTGCGCTCCGCGTAGCCCAGCTCCTGCGCGAGCTTGAGCGCCTCATCAAAGCCCATGCCCTCGTGGATCATCTTGGTGAGGATGAAGTTGGTGGTACCGTTGAGGATGCCCGCGATCTCGCTGACATTGTTCGCTACCAGACACTGGTTGATCGGACGGATGATCGGGATACCGCCGCCGACAGCCGCCTCAAACATAAAGTTGGCGTTCTGCTCGGACGCAATCGCCAGCAGCTCCGCTCCGTAAGCGGCGACCAGCTCCTTGTTGGAGGTGACGACGCTCTTGCCGCAGCTCAGGCATTCCTTGACAAACTCATAGGCAGGATGTAAGCCGCCCATGGTCTCGACGACAACGCGTACCTCGATATCACTGATGATATCGTTGAAGTCCTTGGTGAATCGATCCGCATAGGGAGAATCGGGAAATTCTCTGAGATCGAGAATATGCTTGACGTTGATCTCTTCACCGATCGCGGCAAAGAGCTTTTGTTTGTGGGTATACAGGATCTCCGCAACGCCGCCTCCGACGACGCCGTGACCCATGATCGCTACAGATATCATAATACTCAGATTTCTCCTTATCTAATTTGAGGTGACAGTAATGATCCGAACCGGGTTTTTGTCAGGCGGATCTTCGCCTGTTCATGGTTACCATCATCAGCCGTTTGCGTTTGCGTTTTCTCCGCCCTGACCACCTTGACCGCCGCCTTCGGAGCTGCCGCCTTCGCCGCCGCCCTGACCGCCTTCGCCGCCGCCTTCAGAGCTGCCGCCTGAGGCTGCGCCGGATGCCGCGCCGCTGTCCGCGCCCGACGCCGCGCCCGACGCCGCGCTGTCCGCGCCTGACGCCGCGCCGCTGCTGGCGCCGGAATCAACTCCGCTGTAGGAGGACGACTGTCCGGAGTAGGTCTCGCCGCTGTTATATGCCGCCGAGGGATCGTAGACCGCCGTGGAACGCTCTCCTGTCAGACCGCCTGCGGTATGCACGCCGGTGCAGTAGGTCGGCATGTCGTCCTCGGTGTAATAACCGGTTGCGGTATCGGTACAGTAGGACGCCGCCAACAGACCCGAGCCCTTGCAGTAGGTCGCGGTCACGATGGTATCGGGCATCGTGAATTCCTTGTACTCTTTGTTCTTGAGATAGTTCGACATGACCTTCTGCCATACGATCGTGGACAGACCGTAGAAGTTGACGCTGTCGGGCTGGTCGTAACCCATCCAGCACGCGAGTGTGCAGTAGGGCGACGCGCCGACAAACCAAAGGTCGCGGTCATAGTCCGTTGTACCGGTCTTGCCGGCGATATCCCAGCCCTGGATCTGGGCGTAGGAGGACGCGGTGTGGGTCGATGTCATAACATTGTATTTTAAGAGTCGGTTCATCTTGTATGCCGTCTCGGGTGTATACGCTTCGTTGGGCAGGTTGTTGCGGTTATCGAGGATGACCTTGTCATTCTGGTCGGTGACATAGTAGTAGGTGTACGGCTCATAGTACAGACCGCCGTTGCCGACATATTCCATCGCGGCAGCCATCTCACGTACCGTGACGCCGCCTTCCATACCGCCCAGCGAGAGGGAACCGACGTTGGACTTGTCCGCCTCACTGAGGTTCTTGAAGCCGAGGTTGTTGGTCGCCTGATCATAGGCTTCATTGATGCCGACCAGCTCGAGCGTCTGTACCGCCGCGGCGTTGGATGACCATGAGAGCGCCTCGGGTACGGTCATATACTGGTGATAGCCGCTGTAGGAGTTCGGAGGACCCGCGACAAAGTTGCCGTAGCCGTCCACCTTCCATTTCTCGATCGGCTGATCCTTTGCCAGTGTGGAATAGCAGTAGATGCCGTTGTCGATCGCCATGGGGTAGGGGATGATCGCCTTGATGGAGGAACCGGGCTGGAGCTTGGAGTGTGACGCGCGGTCCCATTCGAGGTTGCCTTCCTTTTCCTTGGAGGAGCCGACCGTCGCGATGACCCTTCCGTCATAGCCGACCATCGTCATGGCTGTCTGCAGGTCGTAATCGTAATCGGTAGCCGATTTGAGCGCTTCCTTCTCCATCATCTCCTGCGCTTCGGTATCCATCGCGCAGTAGATCTTGAGGCCCTCGGAATAGAGCTTTAAGGAAGCGGCGTCCTCACTGATGTCATAATACTTCGCGAGGTCGCGGCACAGATCCCAGTACATCTGGTCGATATACCAGTTCTGGATCTTGGTCTTATCTTCTTCTTCATCCTCGTCCTCGTTATCGTTGCTGAAGCCGACAAAGGTCATGTTGGCGGATTCCGCCATCGCGGTATCGTACTCCGCCTTGGTGAGCATGCCCTGATCATACATCTGATCGAGCACGGTCTCGCGGCGTTCCTTGTTGTTTTCGGGGTAGATCAGCGGATTCCAGCGCGAGGGGTTCTGGGTGATGCCGGCGATCGCCGCGCATTCCGCGACGGTACACTCGCCGATGGGCTTGTTGAAATACAATTCAGAAGCGGATTCAACACCCTGACAGTTGTTGCCGAAGTTAACGACGTTCAGATACGCCTCGATGATGTCGTCCTTGCTGTATTCGCGCTCGATGTTCAGCGCGCGGAAGATCTCGCGGAGCTTACGGGTGAGCGAAACCTCGCTGTCGTCGGTGATGTTCTTGACGAGCTGCTGGGTCAAAGTCGAGCCGCCGTAGTTGTCTCTGCCGGTCGCCAGTGAGAGGATCGCCGAGCCGGTGCGGTACCAGTCAACACCGTTGTGCTCATAAAAACGCTTGTCCTCGATCGCAACGATCGCCTCGGGCATCGCCTTGGGCATATTCTTGAGATCGACCCAGATACGGTTTTCCGTTCCGTAAAGCGTCTGGTATTCCTCAAACTGACCGTTCTCTTTGTTTTCGACGTAGATGAAGGAGCTTAAGTTCAGCGAACGGGCGTTCAGGTCGATACCGGTAGGCTCGTTGGCGATCTTGACCACATACGCGCCTACGGAGATACTGACGATGAGTCCTGCCACCACCAGTATCAGAAAGATCGTCAGAAGCGCTCTGCCGATGACGGACAGCGCCTTTTTGAAGCCGCTCTCTTTCTTTGGCTGAACATCGATCTTATCGGTATATTTGCTGATATCGGTCTTCCTCATGTTATTCCTCCTAAACTTGTGAGATGAACTGAGAAATCATATACTAATACTCAAATTTTTTTGAGTATTAGTATTAGGCAATGCCGCCGTCGAAACGGATGGGCGCCTGTTAAAAAGTAATTGTTGAATACAATATATATTGCAATTATACCACTTTTCGGTAAAAAAATAAATAGATTTTTCTAAAATAACAGAGATTTTTCCTCATAAACAAAGGGCAAAAATGGGAATAATATATAAAAGAACAGGGAAAACTACAGCTGAGGTGAGTAATTTGAAAAAGCTGATTATCATCACGGGAACGGTATTGATCGCGTATCTGATTCTGGTGACGCCTCTCACTCCTGCGGCGACTACACAGGATAAGACGTCTGTCACGGCACGGGAAAGTACCGCTGAAACCGGCTATATCATCGGCATTTCAGAGGGCAGAGTGACGGTGTTCAAGGACGGCGATACGGTGGTCAGAACGGATACCAAGCTCTCCGATCTGCCGAAATCCGACCGGGTGAAGCTTAAAGAGGGCGTCCATGTTGATTCTTTGAAGGAATTAAAAGAACGTCTGGAGGATTACTGCTCCTAAATTTGTTGCCCTCCCGGGAATGAGGTTCCAACCATCATGTGAAAAATGCTGTAAAAATTCTATATTTTGTCTGCAAAAGTGTTGCAAATGTCACGAAAAAGCGATATAATTACACTGTATATTTATGTAAAAAACATATGGAGGCATACGATGAATTTAAACACGACTTTTGAAGACAAGAAATGTACGATCACGATCGAGGGCAGCATCGACACCCTGACGGCACGCGATCTGGAGCAGGCGGTCAACGAAGCCGCTCCCAACTGCGAGACCATGGTGCTCGATATGGAGAAGGTGGATTACATCTCCTCGGGCGGCTTGAGAGTGGTCGTCGGCGCGAACCGTACTGTCGGCAAGGGCAATCTGACCCTCAGGAACGTCGCTCCCAACGTACTGGAGATATTCCGCCTGACCGGCTTTACCAAGGTTCTCAACATTGAATAAGATTCTGTTCTGCCGCTTGTGAGCCCTCCGGTTTATTGCGGCTGATTGTGTTCCGAGGAGGTAATTTATGAGTGAATTGATTCGTCGAATCCGTCAAAATATCCAGCATAATCCTGATTTTACCGTTATCGTGGATCAGGGGGATAATAACAGCTTTACATATGCGCAGCTCGACGATTACGCGCGCAGGATCGCCGGTAAGCTGAGCGAGATGGGCGTCAGTCCGCGTGACTTCGTCACCATCGAGCTGCCCCGCAACAAAGAATATCTCGCCGCGATGTACGCGACATGGCTGGTGGGCGCGGCATTCGCGCCGCTGTCGCCGACTTATCCGGCGGAGCGACTGGAATATATTCGTTCCGACTGTCACGCGAAGGCGGTCATCAATGAGAAGTTTTTGAAGCGCTTGGGCGATATCGCACCCTTTGAGGACATTGTCGAGACGCAGGACGATGATCCGTCCCTGCTGATCTACACCTCGGGTTCTACCGGAAAGCCCAAGGGTGTGCTGCACTCTCACCGGAGCATCAGCGATTCCGTGATCCGCTATATCGAATACGCCAACGCGCCGAAGGGCTATCGAGCCGCTTTGGGCGCGCCGTTTACCTTTGTCGCGTCGGTGCAGGGCGTATTTGCGCCGCTGTGCGGTGTGATGACAGCGTATCTGATGCCGTATGAGGCGATGCGCGATCCGGTGCTCCTCGCCGATTATATCGAAGAGAATCAGATCAACCGCACCTTTATCAGCCCGAAGATGCTCAAGGTGTTCAAGCCCAAGGGCGATTCGCTGAAAACGGTCTACACGGGCAGTGAGCGCGTGTCGGGTACCTACAGCAAGGATTTCGATATCTTTGTTATGTACGGACAGACGGAGTCTGCCTCCGCCGTGTTCGGCTTCAAAATAGACAAGCCCTATGACAATACGCCCATCGGTCAGCCGATCGGTGACGAAAAGGCGTATATCTTTGATGATGACGGCAACCTCGCGGACGAGGGTGAGCTCTGCCTTTCCGGTCACTTCGCGACAGGCTATCTCAACCTGCCCGAGCTGACCGCCAAGACCTTTGTCGATAATCCCTTTGCCGCTGAGGACGGTTATCCCAAGATGCTCAAAACCGGCGATATCGTGCGCCGATCTGAGGACGGCAACATCATCTTCCTCAACCGCAAGGACTGGATGGTCAAGATCAACGGTCAGCGCGTCGAGCCGGGCGAGATCGAGAACGTCATCAAGAATACCGAGGGCGTGCACGACGCCGCGATCAAGGACTTCAAGAATCAGTACGGACAGGTCTATCTGGTCGCGTACTATGTCGAGAACGAGCCTGTCGACGCGGACGATCTCAAAGAGGCGATCGCCGATACGCTGCTCTCGTATATGATCCCGGCGTTCTTTGTCAAGCTCGATAAGCTGCCTGTCAACGCCAACGGTAAGCTCGACAGGAGCGCGCTGGAGGCTCCCGAAGCCGGCGCGTTCAAGAGCGATTACACCGCGCCCGAGACCGATATGCAAAAGGCGCTGTGCGACGCGTTTGAGAAGATCCTCTCCATCGAGAACGTCGGTATCGACGACGATTTCTTCGCTTTGGGCGGCGACTCCATCAAGTGCGCCATGATCGCCGAGGAATGCAAGGTCTATCATATTGCGACGGTGGATATCTTTGCCGGTAAGACGCCGCGCATGATCGAGCGTCAGATGATCGAGAAGGCGACCGCGAAGAAGGTCGGCAAGAAGCAAAAGAAGGTCAAGGTCTATCCGCTGACGCCGAGTGAGCGCGGCATGTACCTGGAGCAGAAGATGGATCCCGATTCATCGGTATATAATCTGAATATCGCCGCGATCATCAAGGGGGCGACCCTCGATGATATCAAGCAATCGCTCAATCGTATCTTCGCGGCGCACGAAGCGTTCCATTCCTTCTACGCGGAGGAAAGCGGTCTGCCCGTGCGCGTGCTGACCGAAAAGCTGCCGACCATCATCGAGAAAACGGCGGCTAACCGTGAAGAGGTCATCGAGCAGGTCGACAGCTACCTGACTCCCTTCGATCTCAACGCCGATATCCCCGTGATCCCGACCCTGTACACGGTCGCCGACGGTAGTATCATCCTGCATATGGCGATCCATCATATCGCGTTCGACGGCGGCTCCGCAGGCACCTTTGTCAAGGAGCTGATCGCGGGCTTGAACGGCAAGGAGATCGAAGCCGACGCCATCGATCTGAGTGATCTGTACGACGACAGTTTGAACGAAAAATACGAGAGCGGCATGCAGTTCTATCACAAGCTGTTTGAGGACGGCGTACCCGTCAGCGAAATGCCGCTCAAGGGTAAGCGCCCCAAGGTGCACCCGCTGTCCGATCGGGAGATCGTCTTTGACTATGACAACGAGGCGCTCAAAGCCATCGACAATACCGCGCGCCGCTATACGGTCACCGAGTTTGAGTTGATCTTCTCGGCAATCTCCATGGCGTTGGGCAAATATACCGCGTCTGAGGATCTTGTCCTCGGTATCCCCACCAACACCCGTCCCAACGGCGCCGACAACGTGATCGGTATGTTCGTCAATACCGCTCCTGTCCGCGTCAAGCCGCAGAGAGCCGCCGCGCTGACCGACTATCTCGGCTCCGTCAGTGAAGCGGTACGCAACGCCACCTACGGCGCGTTCCTGCCGTTCGAGGACGTCGTGCGCGAGTTCGTCAAACAGCGTGACGAAAGCCGCAACCCGATGTTCGACGTGAGCGTCAACTACATGTGGAATCCGCCGGCGTATGACAAGGACGGCCTGAGTGTGGAGATGTACGCGCCGCTGCAGAAGATGAGCCGCGATATCGGTATCGTCATCCGCAAGGGCATGAAGGGCCTGCACTTCATGGTGCAGTATTCCTCCGAGCTGTTCGAGGATCAGGTCGTAGAGGGCTTTATCGAGCAGATCAGACATACCCTCGACCTGCTCTCCGACGCCGCGGTCACCACCGTGCGTGAAGCCTCCGCACTGCCCAAGGATCAGGCGGCTGTGATGGAGGAAAAGAGCGTGGTCGAGACTGCCGACACTCCCGTTGTCCTCTTACATCAACTCTTTGAGAAGAGCGCCGCCGAGAACAGCGACAAGATCGCTGTGATCGCGCAGGACGCGACGCTGACATATAAGGAACTGAATGAAAAAGCCAATACCGTTGCCGCGAATCTGATCCGCCGCGGCGTCAAGGTCGGCGACAGCGTCGCCCTGCTCCTGCCCCGACAGAGCAGTTATTTCAGCTGTCTTTTCGGCGTGAACAAAGCAGGCGCGGCGTTCATCCCCTGTGATCCGCAGTATCCTGCCGACCGTATCAATCATATCATCACCGACTCCGAGGCGAGCTATATCATCACCACCGCCGACAAGCTCGCGGATTATCCTGCCGAGAAGGCGATTGACGCAGCGGATATCACAGCAGGTGATCCTGCCGATAATCCCGATCTGCCGATGACCGGCGATGAGCTGAGCTACATGATCTATACCTCCGGCTCGACCGGCAAACCCAAGGGCGTTATGCTCCGCCACAAGGGTATCTGTAACTACCTCACCCCGAACAAGGGCAACACCATCATGTACAACGTCAAAGAGCGTGTGTCCAACTACCTCTCCGTGACGACCGTCTCCTTCGATATGTCCTTTAAGGAGCATACCGCCGCGCTGTGCAACGGCAAGACTCTGATCTTTGCCGCGGAGGATGAGATGAACGATCCGCGCGCGCTTGCCGATTTGATGGCGAAGCACCATGTCGATTGTATCAACGCCACTCCCTCCAGATTACAGCAGTATATGGAGTACGCGCCGTTCAAGGAGCGCCTTGCCGACTGTAAGATCATCATGTCGGGCGGTGAAGCCTATCCGATGTCCCTGCGTGACAGCCTGAAAGCCGCCGCTCCCGACGCGCTGATCGTCAACACCTACGGTCCCACCGAGATCACCGTCTCCTCCAACGCCGCGGTGCTCAATGACGCCAAGGCGATCAACATCGGCAGACCGCTGACCAACTACACCGAGTACATCGTGGACAAGTTCGGCGATATGGCGCCCTACGGCGTGATCGGCGAGCTGTATATCGGCGGCGTGGGCGTTGCCGAGGGCTACCGCAACCTGCCCGAGAAAACCGCTCAGGCGTTTGTCGAATATCACGGACAGCGCATGTACCGTTCGGGCGACTACGCCAAGTACGACGAGGATTTCAATGTGATCATCCTCGGCAGACTGGATAACCAGGTCAAGCTGCGCGGACTGCGCATCGAGCTGGGCGAGATCGAGGGTCTGATCGCGGTACAGCCGCACATTAAGAAGGTCGCCGTCGTCATCCGCAAGCTCAACGGTCAGGATAACCTGTGCGCTTACTTCACCGCGGACGAGCCAATCGACATCGACGCGCTGCGCGATGAGCTGAAAAAGCATCTGACCCATTACATGGTGCCGACCGCCTATTTGCAGATGGTTGAGATGCCGATGACCGCCAACGGCAAGACGGATATCCGCCGCCTGCCCGAGCCGGTACCCGTATCGATGGGCGAATATGTGGCGCCTGCCAACAAGACCGAGGAATTCTTCTGCGAATCCTTTAAGAAGGCGCTCAACCTTGATAAGGTCGGCGCGACAGACGACTTCTTTGAGATCGGCGGCACCTCGCTGGTGGTCACCGCGGTCGTGCTGGACGCGTCCGAAAACGGCTTCCCGATCACCTACGGCGACGTGTTCAAGTATACCACCCCCAGAGCGCTTGCCGAGCTGTTCAAGGACGGCGACGTCGCGACGGATAACGGTACCTTCGACTTTGACGATTATGATTACACCAAGATCGATAATCTTCTTTTAAAGAATAATATAGACTCCTTCCGCGATGGTGAGCAGTATAAGCTCGGCAATGTCCTGATCACGGGTGCGACGGGCTTTATGGGTGCGCATCTGGTCGCGGAATACCTCGACACCGAGGACGGTTATGTCTACTGCATGCTGCGTAAGGGCAAGTTCCACTCCGCCGCTGAGCGTATGCACAATATGCTGTTCTACTACTTCGGCACGCGTTTTGAGGACGTTTTTGCGTCGCGTGTTCGCGTGGTCGAGGGTGATGTGACCGATTACAAGTATTTTGCGCCTCTCGAGGGCGAATCCATCCAAACCGTCTTTAACTGTGCCGCGAACGTCAAGCATTTCTCTAACGGCACCGATATCGAGGATATCAACGTCGGCGGCGTCATCAACTGCATCAAGCTTTGTGAGAAGCTCGACGCGCGACTGGTTCATTTCTCCACCGTATCCGTTGCCGGTACCACCGAGGACGTCACCAAGCTGCGCCGCCGCTCGCTGGATGAACAGAGCTTCTACTACGGACAGACGCTCGACAATAAGTATACCTCCTCCAAGCTCATGGGTGAGAGGATGGTGCTCGAGGCAGTCGCCGAAAACAGACTCGACGGCAAGGTCATCCGCGTCGGTACGCTCGCGGCGCGTGAATCCGACGGCGAGTTCCAGATCAACTTCCTGACCAACAACTTTATGGGCAGACTGCGCTCCTATGAGCTGCTTGGCTGCTTCCCGTACCAGATGATCGAGAATCAGGTCTGCATGGGACCGATCGACACCTCCTGCAACGCGTTCTTGAAGCTCGCCAAGACCCCGAGGGACTGCACCGTGTTCAACGCGGTCAACAACCATACCCTGCCCCTGGGCGATATCATCCGCAGGATGAATGACGCCGGCATCCCGATCCGCTTCGTCGAGTATGAGGAGTTTGCCGACGCGCTGAATGAGGCGCAGAAGGATCCCGACAAGGCGGCGATCCTGTCGAGTATGACCGCCTATATGAACACCGCTCACGGCAAGAAGGTCACGGCGCTGCCGTTTGAATCCCACTACACGACCCAGATCCTGGCGCGTATGGGCTTCTTCTGGAACGCGAGCAACGAGCGCTATGTCAACGACTTTATCAATGTTCTGATGGGCTTCCGCTTCTTTGACAGCGATAACCTGACAAGATAAATAAGGCTCCTTTCGGTGAAAATTCAAACTGAAACAGCCCCCTCTGACGAGGGGGCAGCCGATGGGAACGTTTGATGGGAAATGATGTTGAATTCGGCAGGGGAGAGATAACGCAACGGGGCAGTGGAATAATAAGGATTGACTCAATACCGTGAAAAAAGATACATAAATGCGGTTTGAGTCAAAAGCATTAGATTCACTTTTGTGTATCGTTATCTCTCCCCCAACCCCCTCGTCAGAGGGGGCGGTATCAATCGCTCTGCTTCCGCTTGATGTGCTTTTTCGACAAGCTAAGGCACCCCCGAGGGGAAGTCAAATACTCATCTGTGTCGTATGACGCGGATGAAATATGGAGAAATCTATGAAACGATCCGGTAAATTGATCAATAAAACCTACCGCAATCTGTTGGTGTCCACGCTGGCGATGACGGCCTCGATGTACCTGTCGAGTATCGTTGACGGTATTCTGGTCGGTCAGATCCTCGGCACGCTCGAGCTGTCCGCCATCAACCTGACCTATTCGATCAGCTTCCTCAAAAACATCCCGATCGCGATGTTCACCTTCGGCGGCAACACGCTGGCGATCATGTACAAGGGTAAGCGTGAGAATGAAAAAGCGGATATCGTGTTCACTCTCTCGTTTTGGGCAGGGATCCTGTCCGGTGCGGTGATCGCCGTGATCGGTCTCATGCTGATCACCCCGACCGCCGGACTGCTCGGACAGCATAAGCCCGAGCTCGAGGGTCTGATCGCCGCGTATCTGGTGCCCTTATGGGTACTCACACCGCTGACGGCGCTGAATAACCACACCGCCGCCTTTGCGCGTACCGACGGCATGAAGAAGCTGGCGACCGCCCTGCCGATTGTGTCCAACGTGATCAACCTCTTCTGCGACTGGCTGTTTATGGCGGTGTTCGGATGGGGGATCGCGGGCGCAGGCTGGGCGACCGTAACGGGCTATACCCTCGGCTCCGTTCTTGTGATCGGCTATTTCAAGAGCAAGGAGCGCACTGTGCGCTTTACGCGCAAGGCGATGGGTCATCTCAAGATGATGGGCAAGATTCTGAGCACAGGTATGCCGTCCGCCTTGATCTATGTGTGCAATTTCCTCAGATTGTTCTTCACCAACGCGATCATCCTCTCCGCGACCGGTACCGCCGGTACGCAGATCGCGTCTGTATCCTTCTCGCTGAACAGCCTGTGCTTTATCTTTGTCGAGGGTGCGACGATGACCATGCTCCCGATCCTCGGCGCGCTGTACGGCGAGCGTGACGTCAAGGGACAAAAGATCGCGCTGCGCTACGGAATGTGGATGACGCTGGGCATGTCGGTCGTGATCCTGATCATCTCCGAGCTGTTTCCGCTGCCGCTGGCTGCGCTGTACGGACTGACCGATCCGGCGATGACCGAGGTGTTCGCGGTGACCTTCCGCATCATGTCCATCAATATCCCGATCCTCGCGGTGATCTACGTCATGCGCTCGTTCTATCAGGCGACCAAGCAGAAATGGCTGGCGAATATCCTCGTCGTGCTCGACGGCTTTGCCACCATCGTGCCGCTGATGTACATCTTCTCCAAGATCGACATCTACTGGCTGTGGGCGTCGTTCCCGTTCTCTAAGCTGGCTACCGTTTTGATCACGGTGATCATCGTCGTGATCTATAAGAACGTCAAGCACAAGGATAATTATCTCCTGATCGAAGGGGAAGAGGGCAATACGCTCGACTTCTCCATCCGCAATGATGTGGAAGAGGCCACCAACGCCGCGCATCAAGCGGTCTCCTTCTGTGAGGAAAACGGTGTGGAACAGAACCTCGCCCATAATATCGGCGTAGCGGTCGAGGAGCTGTGCGTCAACAGCGCGACCTATGCCGCCAAGGGACAGACGGACAGCGTCGATATCTTTGTCAAGGTATCGGATCAGAACGTTGTATTCCGTCTCAGGGATAACGGCGCTATCTTTAATCCCACCGAATACGTGGATGACAGCGGCAGAGAGGTGACCGGTCTCAAGCTGGTGCGTTCGCTGACGTCCTCCATCGAATATAACCGTGTGCTGGACTATAACGTTACGGTCGTTACCGTCAACAGGTGAGCGTATGAAGAAAGATCAATCATCCTCCGATAACAACCAAAAATCGAATAAAATGCCTAAGGAAAAAAAGACGTTCTCGCTATTTGCGCGAATCAGTCTTTTGATGCTGCTGATCATCCTGATCCTCGACGGCGTTGTGCTGATGCTGACCTATAAGATCTCTTATGAGAACAATCTGAAGATCTTTGAGGATCAGCTGCGCGGCGCCGCAAAGGCAACCGTGCATTACTGTGAAACGTATAACGTCTATGATGACAAAACCGATTCGGAGATCGTCGACCCACTGTTTGACAATATCTGCGATCTGTTCAATGTCACCTATATTTACGTGGTCGAGCCGAATATCGATACCCGCTCCGAGACCTATCTGGAGATTGCGTTCGGCGATGACGCGTCCGAGAAGGCAAAGCAGACCCGATCAAGAGGTGTGACCGTATCCGGCACGCTCAATGACGCTGAGATCGAAGCCTACAACGGCAACACTGACGGCGTGATCCTGCACGAGGTGACCCAGTTCGATGACGCCCTGATCTGTTATATGCCGTGTACGCGTTATGTGGACATGGATACAGGGCAATTCGTTCAGTATAAAAAGCCCTTGATCGTCGGTTCGGAGATCTCCGTCCAACGGGTCAACGCCCGATTTGAAACACGATTCATCCAGATCGTGATCCTGACCTTGTCGGTCACGCTGGTGATCACAGGCGCGTTCGCGATCCTGTTGTATTTCAAGGTCACCAAGCCGCTCCGCCTGATCAGCGACCGTATGAGCCGCTTTGTTACCGACCGCAAGAAGGAGATCAACAAGCTGGAGGAAAAGGGCAGCAGTGAGTTCGTGCAGATGTCCCGTTCCTTCAACACGATGACCGATGAGATCAACACCTACATCGACGATATCCAGGAGCTGAACCGTGAGCGGCATATGCAGGAGGCGGAGCTGGATATCGCGCGTCAGATCCAAAAGGGCCTGCTCAAGCCCGAGCGCGCCGATATCGCTACCGCAGAGATCCACGGCCATATGTACCCTGCCAGGAACGTCGGCGGCGATCTGTATGACTACTGTCAGCTTGACGACGGCAGAACCTTTGTCGCGATCGCCGATGTATCGGGCAAGGGAATCTCGGCGTCGCTGTTCATGTCGCGCGCGATCACCCTGCTGCACCTGTACGCGCAGATGAACTACACGCCTTCGAGGATCCTCGAGGAGTATAACAACATCCTCGCTTCCCAGAACCCCAACGGCTTGTTCATCACCACCTTCATCGCGATCTGGAATCCCGTAAAGGGAGAGTTGATCTACTCGAACGCCGGTCACAACATCCCGTATGTCCTGTCCGACAGGCTGATCTCTCTCGATCAGGCACACGGCGTAGCAGCAGGCTTGTTCGAGGGCGAGACTTATGAGGAAGCTCTGATCAAGCTCAAACCGGGGGACACCCTGTTCCTCTACACCGACGGCGTGAATGAGGCGAAGAACGCCGAAGGCGCGTTCTATTCGACCGAACGTCTGGAAGAGAAGCTCTCCGGCTGTATCGAGGCAAATGCGCCCGATACGATGCATGCGATCCTCAGCGATCTGCACGATTTTGTGCGCGAGGCGGAGCAGAATGACGATATCACCATGCTGACGATGAAGATCAAGGAGCCCCCGAAGGAAACCGTTCTCCGGCTGAGATCCTACATCGAACAGCTCCCGACAGTCAAACAATCAATCTTTGCACAGCCTCTATGCGAGGATCTCAAGCGGACGATCTATCTCGCCGCGGAGGAGATCTTTGTCAACATCTGCTCGTATGCCTACGATAAGCCCGGTGACGTGACGATGAAGCTGCTGTGCTCCGACAACACCGTGGAGCTGATCTTCATCGACGGCGGCAAGCCCTTTGATCCGACAAAGGACGTGCTCAATATCGAGGACTACGATCACGAGCACGCGATCGGCGGACTGGGACGTTACCTGGCGTTTTCGATCGCCGGGAGCTATCATTATGAATATGCCGATGAAAAAAACATCTTATCGCTGACTTTCAGCAGGGAGGAACAAGATGACGATCAAAAAGACGCTTGACGCGGATACCCTGACCGTGACAGTGGAGGGCTGGCTCGATACCATGACCTCGCCCGAATTCCATAGAGAGGTCGCCGATTTGGAGGGCGCGAGAAACGTCGTCCTCGATTTCGGGAAGGTGGAGTATATCTCCTCGGCGGGACTCAGAGAGACGGTCGCTCTGTACCGTACCGTTTCCGCGAAGGGCGGCACATTTTCCGTCCGCAAGGTCGCGCCCAAGGTGATGGATGTTTTCACCTTGACCGGCTTTGATAAAAAATTTGAGATACGCGCCGACTGACCGGTTTACGTATAATTTCCGCTTTCTGCGGTAATATAATAATAATGGAGGAATGACTATGTCAAAATACGCAGGAACCCAAACCGAAAAGAATCTGGAAGCCGCCTTCGCAGGCGAATCCCAGGCACGCAATAAATATACCTACTTTGCTTCCGTCGCCAAGAAAGAGGGCTATGAGCAGATCGCCTCTCTCTTTTTAAAGACCGCGGACAATGAGAAGGAACACGCAAAAATGTGGTTCAAGGAGCTCGAGGGCATCGGCTCGACCGCCGATAACCTGAAAGCCGCCGCCGAGGGTGAGAACTACGAGTGGACGGATATGTATGAGGGCTTTGCCAAAACCGCCGAGGAAGAGGGCTTCCATGAGCTGGCGGCAAAATTCCGACTGGTTGCCGCGATCGAAAAGCACCACGAGGAACGCTATCGCGCCCTGCTGAACAACGTCGAGACCGCGCAGGTATTCGAGAAGAGCGAGGTCAAGGTATGGGAATGCCGCAACTGCGGTCACATCGTCGTCGGCACCAAAGCACCCGATGTATGTCCCACCTGCAACCATCCGCAGAGCTACTTTGAGATCAACGCGGAAAACTATTGATCGATACGCTCAAATCAAAAAGCCAAGGTGACAGCCTGATGACTGTCCCTTGGCTTTTCTGCTGTCCGGTCACTTCTTGATCCGGCGTTTTGTATCCGGCACAACTGTCATATGACCGATCAACGATACGGCGCGAGCGTCGGTAATATCCAACGCGATCGATCATCACAAAGGAGGATGGAGTCCGTCTTTGTCCCCTTTTCTGTGCGCCGAAGGAATCGTACGATTTTCAAAAAACAGAAGAACACACGATCGATCTCTATGATCAAAAATATAGTGAAAGACGGCGAAAAGTGTTCGGCTGATAAAAAAACATAGCGTTCGAGTGTTGCAAAGGGGCGAAAGATATGGTATGATAAAATGCGGTTATATATGATCAGTTATATCAAATCAGTGCTTGTTGATCAATGACAAAAACCTATTGTAGCGGTTTTACTGTCGACACGCTGCTGTTGATATGACAAACCCTGATCTCAATTCATATTTAGGAGGAATCATCTGATGACGATCACAAAAACACAGGAAGGCGCCAAGCTCACGGTTGCCATCGAAGGCGAACTGAACACCAACACCGCTCCCGAACTGGAAAAGGAATTTGAAACCTGTCTGGACGGGATCACCTCACTGGTGATCGACGCGCAAAAGCTGGATTACATCTCCAGCGCGGGTCTGCGCGCGCTGTTCGGCGCTGCCGAGGTCATGCAGGAAAACGGTGACATGTGCGTCATCAACGCGAATGATGAAGTCAGGAATATCTTTGAAGTAACAGGCTTTGTTGATATTATCGATGTAAAATGAAAAGCTTAGAGATACCTGCCGAAAAAGCAAGGCTGACCGAGGTGCTCGACTTTGTCCTTGATTACGCCGGGCGGCTCGGATTTGAGAAAAAGGAGCTTTTTCAGCTGAAGGTCTGTACCGAAGAGATATTCGTCAACGTCGCGAGCTACGCGTACGCGCCCGATACGGGGCTGATCACCGTGACCGCGGACGGAACGGAAGATCCGCTGTCGGTCACACTGTCGTTCATCGACAGCGGTACGCCCTTTGACCCTCTCTCGAAGCCCGATCCCGAAAAGAACCGTCCCTTCTCACAGGCGAAAAAGGGCGGACTCGGGATATTCATCACCAAGAGGATGATGGACGAGGTCCGCTATGCGTATCAAGACGGCAGAAACATCCTGACGATCAAAAAAACCATTCCACCAACGGAGAACGCCCATGAGTAATGCACCGAAGAAAAAAAGAAAAAAGCTGACGACTAAGGCGATACTCGGATTGATCTTCGTTCTCCTGTTCATCGTTGTTTTTGTCTGTATCGGTATCACGTGGCGTTACATCGACGACTTTGATGACAGTCACTACGGCACCGCCTTTACACTGACGCACACCACGTCCGAGTATATCGACGGTGACAAGGCGGCCGCGTATTACGAGAACGGAGAGACGGACGACTACTACCGGCAGGTGCAGGATTTTCTGCAGCTGATGCGCTCGGAGGGCGATCTCGATCGCCTGTATGTTTTTGTTCCGACGGAGAATGAGTGTGTGACTCTTTGGAGCACCGACAGCTCCGAGTCGAACGCGCTGGGCGTTCGTCAGCCGTTAGAGGGAGAATTCAAGGAAATTGCGATGAATGCCTTTTCGGGCAATTCCGATAACGTCGGGAATAACGTTCATTTCAGCGACCGTAACAGCAACAAGCTGGTCGTGACCTCGTTTGCGCCGATTCTTGACAAAAGCGGCAAGCCGGTCGCGTTGGTCGCCGCCGAGTTCAAGGGCGAGAGCATCTTCATCAAGATCATAGAGTTCAACCTCGCCACGCTGGGGATTGTACTCGTATCCAGCATCATCCCGATCATCATCTTCTACAGAAAGACCAAAAAAGGCGTGCTGATGCCGATCAAGCAGCTGAATTCCGCTGCGAAGCAAATGGTGGGAGATCTGGAGTCGGAGAAGGTCATCTCACCGGATATCCATACCGGCGACGAGATCGAGGAACTCTCCGATTCGTTTGAGCAAATGAACGTGGAGCTGCGCGATTATATCAGACAGCTCAGATTAGCGACCGCCGAAAAAGAGCGGATCGGCGCTGAGCTGAATATGGCGAAGGATATCCAGGAGGCTCAGCTCCCGAATACCTTTCCTGCGTTCCCCGACAGGAAGGAATTTGACATCTACGCGTCGATGACGCCTGCAAAGGAGGTCGGCGGAGATTTCTTTGATTTCTTCTTTGTCGATGACGATCACCTCGCGATGGTGATCGCCGATGTCTCCGGCAAGGGGATCCCAGCGTCACTGTTCATGATGATCTCAAAGATCCTGATCAAAAACCGGCTCAAGGCGGGGGACAGCCCCTCTGCCGCGCTGGAAAGGGTCAACAACCAGTTGATCGAAAACAACATCAAGCCCAAGCAGTTCGTCACCGTATGGCTGGCTGTGCTGGAGCTTTCAACGGGTAAGGGCAAGGCGGCGAACGCCGGCCATGAGCATCCCGTTCTCAAACGGGCCGACAGCGCCTATGAGCTCGTCGAGTACAGGCATTCACCGCCCGTATCACTGGTCAGGAAGATGCGGTTCCGTGAGCACGATTTCGAGATGCGCCCGGGCGACAGGCTGTTTGTCTATACGGACGGCGTCGCCGAAGCGATGAACAAGGATCGTGAGCTGTTCGGCACAGACCGTCTGCTTACGGTTTTGAACAGCGATCGGAACGCTTCTCCGCAGCAGGTGCTGGAGAACGTTACCAACGGGATCAACGCCTTTGTCGGAGACGCCGAGCAGTTTGACGATATTACGATGCTCAGCTTTGCGTATTACGGCTGTGACGGCGACAACACCGATCCGAATGAATAATCAAACAAAACTTCCGGGAGGATAGAGAAAATGGCAGAAAACAAACGATTCGCAAAAGCGTCGTGGGCGATCATGGCGCAGCTGCTCAAGGTAGAAAACCTGGAGGAGGCGCTGTCGGGCAGCTTAGAGATCATCGTCAAAACGCTCAACAGTGAGGCAGGGGCAATCTGGCTCCTCGATCAAAAGACCGACAGGCTCTCGCCCGTATTCCATATCGGTCCGGCTGATATCTCCAACATCAGCGTGGAGAACGGTTTGGGCATCGAGGGTATCGTGACCCAGACGGGTAAATCGATGTTCGTAGAAGACGCCGCGTCAGATCCCCGTTTTGACGGCACTGTTTTTGACGACAACGATCTTGTCACCAAGACGATGATCTGCGTACCGCTCAACAACACCCATGATATCATCGGCTGCGTGCAGATCGTCAACAAGCTCGACGGCTCGCTCTATGACGAAGAGGAAATGCAGCTCTGTGAGCGCATGGCTTCTCTCGCGGCGATCACGATCGATGAGAAAGGGTTGATCGTCGATCTGGAGGAGAAGAAAGAGCTTCTCGCGACCCTGCGCAATATCACCAAGGAATTCCAGACCGGTGATACCACCCTCAAGGTGTTGAAGGGTATCAACCTCGATATTTACAAGAACGAGTTCATCGTCGTACTCGGTGAATCCGGCTGCGGTAAATCCACGATGATGAACATCGTCGGCGGCATGGATTTCCTGACCTCAGGTGAGCTGACGATCGAGGGCAAGGATTTCTCTCATCCCTCCGATGACGAGCTGACCAAATACCGCCGCGACTACATCGGCTTTATCTTCCAGTCCTATAACCTGATGCCTAACCTGACGGCGCTCGAGAACGTGGAGTTCATCGCCGAGCTGGCGGAGGATCCGATGTCCTCCAAGGAGGCGCTCGCCAAGGTCAATATGGCACAGCGCGAGAACAACTATCCCGGTCAGATGTCGGGCGGTCAGCAGCAGCGCGTCTCCATCGCGCGCGCGATCGTCAAAAGACCTAAGCTGATCCTCGCCGACGAGCCTACCGCCGCGCTGGACTACACCACCAGTATCGAGGTGCTCCATACCATCGAGGACATCGTCAAGACCCAGGGCACGACCGTCATGATGATCACGCATAACGTCGAGATCGCCAAGATGGCGGATCGTGTTGTCAAAGTCCGTAACGGTAAGATCGCTTCCATCAAGAAAAATATGCATCCTCTTCACGCCGAAGATCTGATCTGGTAAGGCAGGAAAGGGGTTCATTATGAAGAAAACACAGGTCAAGGACGCAACGCGCAATATCAAAAAGAATCTGCTCTCGTGGATCTCCGTTGTCTTTATCGCGGCAATGGCGGCGTCGTCCTATCTCGGCATCTGTTATTCCGCCGCCTCGATGCGTTCCGCAGGCGACAGCTTTTATCAAAGAACGTCCTTTAGGGATTTTGAGGTCACATCGTCCCTGCTCCTGACGAACGCGGATATCGACGCGCTGAAGGCGGATGAGGACGTCAAGGATGTCGAAGGCATCTATTTTGCGAACGCAAAGGTCAGCAGCGGCGATATCCACGAGAATGTCAACGTCGTCTCTGTCAGCGATAGGATCAATGTACCCGAGATCGCCGAGGGCAGTCTGCCGCAAAAGGCGGATGAATGCGCGGTCGAGCAGACCATCGCGGAAAAGCTCGGTTACGCGGTCGGAGATACGCTCACCGCCGCTGACGACAGCGGTGACACACCCAAGTTCTTGAAGGGCAAGGCGTATAAGATCACGGGTATCGTTCAGCATCCCGATCACCTCGCAAAGCCCGATTTCGCTCCCGGCAACCGCTATATTCTGGTCACGCCCGACGCGTTTGACGAGGAACAGCTCGACGGCTGCTTTATGAGAGCGGAGGTCGTCCTCAAATCTACCGAGGGCATGAGCCGTTTCAGCGACGAGTATAAGAAGAAAACGGACGCCGCCAAGGATCGCCTCAATGAGATCGCTGATGAACGATCGGCGCTCCGTACCGCCGAGATCAAGGATAAATATCAGAAAGAGATCGACGACGGTCAGAAGAAGCTCGACGAAGCGAAGGAAAAGCTGGATGACGGCAAGACCGCGCTTGACGAGGGCAAAGATAAGATCAGCGAGAATGAGGATAAGCTCAAGGACGCGAAAAGTCAGCTTGACAGCGGCAAGCAAACGCTGGACAGCTCCAAGTCCAAGCTGGACAGCGCTCAATCCACGCTGAGCAGCTCCGGGGACAAGCTGGACGCGGCGCATAATGAGCTTTATAACTCGAGTAAAAAATTGTCTTCCGCGAAAGCCGAGCTTGACGCCAACAAGAAGAAGCTCGACGCGGCAAAGGGAGAGCTTGACGCCAATAAGCAGAAGCTCGACGCCGCCGAAGCGGATCTCAGCTCCGCAAAGGAGGTGCTCGACGCAGCCGAACAGGCGCTTGCCGAAGCGAAAAGCGCTACTCCCGAAGAGCTCGCCGAGCTGACGCCCGAGGAGCTGGAGGTGTATGAAGCGATCGTAGCGGCCGCCGAAGAGCTCTATCAAGAGGGCTTAGCCGCGTATAACGAGGGCAAGCAGCAGTTCGACGCAGGCAAGGCAAAGTACGACAGCGCGCTGGCTCAATACAACAGCAGCAAAGCCAAGTACGACAGCGCTGTTGCGCAGTACGAGAACGGCATAGCGCAGTATAAAGCCGGTACAGAAGAGTATAACTCGGGTCTGGCGCAGTATGAGGCAGGACTTTCGGAATATAACAGCGGCAAGGCGCAATATGACGAAGGCGTTGCAACCTACAATACGAATAAGCAAAAATACGAAGACGGCGTCAAGGCGCTCGAAGAGGGCAAAACGACGCTCACCGATAAAGAGAAAGAGTACAACGACGGCTTAGAGGAGTATCAAAAGAATGTCGATAAGCTGGAGGACGCAAAGAAGGCTCTCTCCGAGCTCAAGGACTGCAGCTGGTTTGTCTTTGACGTAGGCTCAAACGGCGGCTATATGCACCTTTCCCTGTCGGCGAAGAGTATCTCCAACCTGAGCGTCACCTTCTCACTGTTCTTTGTCGTTATCGCGGCGCTCGTCATCTACACGACGATCAAGCGTATTGTTGACGAGCAGAGGAAGCTGGTCGGCACAGTCAAGGCACTCGGCTTCTTTAACAGCGAGATTTTAGGAAAATATCTTGTATTCGGTATCAGCGCGACCATCGTCGGCGCTTTGATCGGTATCCTTGCCGGATACTTTGTGATCCAGGGCGTGGTGCTCAACTCCTACGGCAACATGTATGTGATCGGACAGATCCCACCGGGAATCCTTGTCGGCACCTCTGTGATCGCCGTCGGTCTGGCGATCGTGCTTGCCATCGTGGCTGTCACGATCTCCTGTAAGAGCCTGATGCGCTCCACCGCAATGGATCTGATGAGAGAAAAACAGCCCAAGGCATGGAAGAGCTCCAAGAATTCCAAAAGCGGTACCAGCCTGTATTCCAGACTGATCCTCCGCAATATGCGTTCCGATCTGCCTCGCGTCATCGTGACGACCGTCAGCGTCGCAGGATGCTGCGCGCTGTTGGTGATCGGCTTTACCCTGCGCGGCAGCGTCAGCAGTGTCGCCGATAAGCAGTACGGCGATATCGTGAAATATGATGAAAGACTGACCTTTAACGCCGCAACATCCGATCGTGTTGAGGAAGAGATCGAAGCGATCCTTGATGACGCCGGCACTACCTACGTCAAGGCACAATCAGGCTTGCGCGCGTTCAAGGCGGGCAATGACGTAGAGTACACCGACCTGATCTGCGGCGATATGGATGCGCTGTCCGAATTCTACAACTTCAAGATGTGGAAGAAGGATACGGGTCTCCCGAGTGACGCGGACGGCGTATTCATCCAGTCCAGAACCACCGAGACCTCGGGCAAGAACGAGGGCGACGATATCATCATCTACGACGGCACCATGGCGCCGAATGACGTCAAAGTCGCAGGCGTATTCAACAACTACATGGGTCGCAACATGATCATGAACGAAGCGTCCTATGAGAAGTATTTCGGTGAAAAACCCGAGATGAACACGTATTTCCTGTATCTGAACGGCGCCGATAAGGAGAAGCTGGTCGAAAAGCTCGATCAGGTCAAGGGCTACGAGAGCCTTTCTCCCGCCGCTGACGAAAGAGGTAAGCTGGAGCTCGTGACCAACGTATTCAATAAGGTCGCGATCCTTCTGCTGGTGATTGCCGGTCTGATGGCGTATTTCATTCTCCTCAACATCACGAAGATGTATGTCAACCAAAAGACACGTGAGCTGACGATCATGCGTATCAACGGCTTCACCGTCAAGGAGGTCAAACGCTATCTGAACACTGAGACGATCATCACCTCGACGATCGGTATCCTGCTCGGTATCGGCATAGGCGCATTGATGGGCTATATCGTCATCCGGTTTATCGAGATGCCGCACGCCCAGTTCGTCAGGGAACCGTATCTGTTGGGATGGCTGATCAGCGCCGCGATCACGGCTGTCTTCACCATCGTAATCACCGCGTTCGGAACGAGAAAGGTAAAGGATCTCAAGCTCACCGACGCGACATAATCAACCATATCAACCTTGTATGGGGCTGTGATTCATTGGAGTCACAGCCTCATTTTTTAGTAATAACCCTTTTATTCGATAATAGCAATGAAATGATGATCCTGCACTTGACAAGCTAAAGACCGTTAGCTATAATAAAGCTAAAGATTATTAGCTTTTCTTTGGAGGGAAGGTATGGCAACAAGGGATAGGATACTGGAAGAGGCTTTGTCGCTGTTCTCTGAGAACGGCTACGACGGCACCGGCGTGGAGCAGATCGCCGAAAAAGTCGGTATCAAGGCGCCGTCGCTCTATAAGCATTTTAAGGGGAAAGAGGACATTTTAAATGCGCTGATCGACACCGCGGAAGCGCGCTATGAGGAATACTTCGGGTCGGAGCAGCATCTCGGCAGATTGCCGGAGAGCAGAGAAGAATTCGTCCGCGGAACAATGGACAGAATCCTGTTTACCATGTGCGATCCGATGATCCGTAAGATCCGCAAGTTCCTGGTGCAGGAGCAGTTCCGCAACGACAGACTCGCCGCCGTCACCACGCGTCATCAACTCGAGGGTGTTCAGAAAATGTATACAAGGATCATCGAGGGCATGATGGAAAAGGGCTTGTTCATCAAAGACGATCCCGAGCTGCTCGCCAACGAGCTGACGGCACAGGTTGTCCTTTTGATCGCCCAAGCCGACAGACAGCCGCAATTAGAGCGAGAGATCACACAGAGTATCGAGCGGCATATCTGCCACTTTTGCGATGTGTATATGACGATACAGTAACGGGGAAGCAATACCAAAGTATAATTGACATAAGATGAAAAACGCAGTTTTATATATCCACGGTAAAGATGGCAGCGCTTCGGAGAGTGAGCATTACAAGCCGCTGTTTCCCGATGATGATGTGATCGGCTTGGATTATCAGACGTTCACGCCGTGGGAAACAGGCAAAGAAATACATCAAGCAGTGAAAAACATGCAAACAGAATACAACCGTCTTACCCTGATCGCTGACAGTATCGGCGCGTATTTCAGCATGAACGCCGATATCGACGCGTTGATCTGCAAAGCCTATTTCATCTCACCGATCGTCGATATGGAGCGGCTGATCAGTGATAGGATGGCGTGGATAAATGTGACCGAGAGTGAGCTGAAAGAAAAGGATATCATCCCCACCACATATGGCGAAGATTTGTCATGGAAGTATCTTTGTTATGTACGTGAGCACCCTGTTAAATGGAGTGTTCCGACTGATATTTTGTACGGAAGAAATGACGCGCTCACCTCTTATGAAACGATCTCGGCGTTTGCCGAAAAGCATCACGCAAGCCTTACCGTTACGGAGAACGGCGAGCATTGGTTCCACACCGAAGAACAAATGCAGTTTTTAGATAATTGGATGAGGGAGAAATCAAAATGAAAACAGTTATCATTCACGGTCAGAGTCACATAGGATCGACCTGTCATGTCGCGCGTATACTAGCGGATAAAATCAGCGGAGAAACAACGGAATTCTTTTTACCGAAGGATTTCGGCGAATTTTGCTGCGGATGTACGCGCTGCTTTGTCGAAAGCGAAACAAAATGTCCGCATTATGACAAGCTCGCCGAAATCACACAGGCAATCGATGAAGCGGATGTGATCATCCTCGCCAGTCCCGTCTACGTTTATCACGCGACGGGTGCGATGAAAGCGTTTTTAGATCACTACGGTTACAGATGGATGCCTCACCGTCCTGATGAAAGGATGTTTCATAAGCAGGGCGTGTGCATCTCCACAGCCGCAGGCGGCGGTATGAAATCCACCAATAGGGATATGTCGGACAGCTTGTTTTTCTGGGGTGTGGCTAAGATATACAAATTCGGAATCGGTGTTGCCGCCATTGATTGGAGTAAGGTACCTGAAAGGAAAAAGCAGAGAATCAAAAAGGAAACAGAATCGATCGCGACAAGAATACGTCGGCGTCAAGGCAGCGTAAAGCCCGGTCTGAAAACCAAAGGCTTCTTTTGGATAATGCACCTCTTGCAGAAAAACGGTTGGAACGAGGCAGATATGCGCTATTGGAAAGAAAAAGGCTGGACAGGTAAGGCGCGTCCGTGGAAGAAAAGGTGAACCGCATGACAGTAAAAACAAATGAATTATCCGCTGCATTATTCCTGCGGCTCTATGCCTCGGTCGGTTGGGAGCCGCCCGGGATCGGGCAGGTGCAGAAAGCTCTCATGAACACGATCGCGACCTTTACCGCTTATGATGATGCTGCGCCTGTCGGCATGGTGCGGCTGATCGGCGACGGCGGTATGTCGTTCTACATCAAGGACTTTGCCATTATACCCGAATACCAATCAAAGGGCGTCGGCACATTGCTGTTGAATGCCTTGGAAGATTATATCAAAGAAAACATCGCCCCCGATTGGGCGGTCAGTCTGGAGCTGATCAGCTCAAAGGAAGCGGTGAAATTCTATCAAAAACACGGCTTCGAGGAACGCCCCTGCGAGTGGGACGGACCGGGCATGTTCAAGATGATACGATGAGGTAAGATGAAATTCAAAAACTACCACAGTGAAGATTATGAAGCGGTCTGTGATTTTCTGATCGAGCTGAATCGCGACAATCAAAACCATATCAACTGGAACTGGGGACGGTTCGAGTGGATGATGGAGCACCCGGAATTCGACAAAAGCCTGATGAATACGATCGGGCTTTGGCTGGATGGCGATAAAGTCGTCGGCGCGGCGATCTATGATATGTATTTCGGCGAGGCGTTTGTTGGCGCACTGACGGAATATAGTTCAATCTATCCCGAGATCCTCGCCTATGCTTATCGGGAATTGAAAGATGAAAACGGCTTGGGTATCGCCGTCTGCGACACTTGCGCCGATGAAAGAAGCATGGCACAATCGGCTGGCTTCACCCTAGCCGAGCAAACGGAAACCGTGATGCGGCTGGATCTCGATCGTGAGCTTGTTGCGGATCTGCCCGACGACTTACACCTTGCACAGCTTGACCCGGTGAAAGAACCTTATGCCTTCCAATGGCTCTTATGGCAGGGCTTTGACCACGGAGCAGACAAGGCGGAATTTGAGAGGGACGGCGATATTTACCCTGCAATTCCTGAGTTCCGCAAGCATTTCAATTCCTCTCTCAGCATAGCGGCAAAAAACAGTGACGGGGAATATGTTTCCTATTGCTGCTTGTGGTACTCCGATCAAACCGATTACGCCTATGTCGAGCCGGTATGTACGATTCCTGCGTATCGAGGAGAAGGGGCGGCGAAAGCGGTGATTTTCGAGGCGCTGAACCGCGCAAGATCCCTCGGCGCAAAGAAAGCGTATGTCCTGTCTGATATGCCGTTTTACGAAAGTCTCGGGTTTATCAAGGACAAGCATTTTGCGTTCTTTTGGAAAAAGTAAGAAGATAAGCGCATGACACGATCCGTGTCATCCGTGTGACGGAGCGATTCTTTCCTTTTTTACCACCTTGTGTTATCTTCGGATCAGTCAAACGGAAAGGACTGATCGAATTGAAAAGGAATTTGACATTGGGTATTGGATCATTGATCGCCTTTGCGCTGTGGACGGTATTGATCCTACTCGTCGATGTGCAGGCAGTGGGACCGAACGGATCAAAGGTCGGCTTTGCGACCTTCAACGCATGGTTTCATCAGCTGACAGGCGTACACATGACGCTGTATACCGTCACCGACTGGCTGGGACTGGTGCCGATCGCCGTATGCCTGTGCTTCGGCTGTTTGGGACTCTGTCAGCTCATCAAAAGGAGAAGTCTGTTCAAGGTCGACGCGGATATTCTGCTGTTAGGCGGCTATTATATGCTGGTGATCTTCGGCTACCTGTTCTTTGAAATGGCGCCGATCAATTATCGCCCGATCCTGATCGACAGATTTTTGGAAGCGTCTTATCCGTCGTCGACAACGCTTCTGGTGCTGAGTGTCATGCCGACGTTGGTATTTCAGGTCAACAGACGGTGTGATAATAGAAAGATGAAGCAGATCGCTATGATGGTTGTCGTTCTGTTCTCCGCCTTTATGGTCATCGGCAGACTGATTTCAGGCGTTCACTGGGCGACGGATATCATCGGCTCGATCCTGCTGAGCTTCGGCTTATTCAAGCTTTACCAAAGTGCGGTAACCGATATGAGGAACAAAAATGGAGTTTAGTGAAAAACTACAGCAATTAAGGAAAAGTAAAGGACTGACGCAGGAGGAGCTGGCGCTGGCGATCTATGTGTCCAGAACCGCCGTATCGAAGTGGGAGTCGGGAAGAGGCTACCCGAATCTTGACTCATTAAAGGAGCTTGCGAAATTCTTTTCTGTGACCGTGGATGAGCTGCTGTCTCCGGATGAGATCATCACCGCCGCAGAGGATGAAAAGCAGGAGCTGATCGGGAATTACACCGTACTGATATGTCATGTGTTGGATGTGTTCATGGCTTTACTGTTGTGGATTCCTGTTTTCGGCAGCGGCGCGGACAAGCAATCGGTATCTTTGTTTGCACTGAGCGATACTCAGACTTGGATCAAGATCGTATATGCTGTTGTCATCGGTCTGACAGTATTGAACGGCGTCTGCGGACTGATCATCAGTCGATTGGATAAGCCGTTGTGGAGCAGGCGTCGATTGATAACAGGGTTCGCTTTATCGGTTGTCGCTTGCCTGCTGTTTATCATCACACGACAGCCCTATGCAGGCGTATTCTGCTTTGCGATTCTTTTCATCAAGGGCTGGCTTATGTTAAGGAGAAAACCATGAATTATCCACTGAGTGAGAAATATATGACCGCCGCATTGATGGCAAAAATCATGGGTCCCAACCCCATTAAGCTCGAAGAAGAACTCCTGATCGATCATCATATCCCAAAAGGAGCGACCGTGTGCGACCTCGGCAGCGGTCAGGGACTGACGAGCGTATTTCTGGTGAAGGAATACGGCTTTACGGTCTATGCCGCCGATCTGTGGAGCGACCCGGAGGAAAACCGGCGGTTCTTTCGCTCGATGGGATTGACTGAGGAGCAGATCATCCCCGTCAAGGCGGACGCGGAGAGATTGCCGTTTGAGTATGGCTTCTTCGACGCCGTGGTATCGACGGATTCTTATAACTATTTCGGGCGCGATCCCGAATATCTCGACAGCAAGCTGCTGCCGTTCATCAAGCCCGGCGGCTATCTCTACATCACCGTTCCCGGAATGAAACATGACTGCCATGATAACCTGCCGCCTGAGCTGTTATTATCATGGACGCCCGAACAGCTCGATTATCTGCACGACGTTTCCTATTGGAAAAGTATTGTCGAACAATGCGGTGGGGCAGAGGTGTCGGAAGTTTCCGAGATGGCGTCAAACGACGAGGTATGGGCGGATTGGCTCAAACAGGAAAACGAATACGCCGTCGGCGACCGCAAGGCGATGGAGGCAGGCGGCGGAAACTATCTGAATTTTATCAAGATCGTACTGAGAAAGAAAGGAGAAGCACATGAGAATATTGGTCATCAACGGAAGTCCTAAGAGAGAAAACAGCGATACCCTACACATCACACGTGCCTTTTTGGACGGGTTGAACGAGGCGTCGCAGAATGAAGTGCATACTATCCATGCGGTGGATCAGCATATCGAATATTGCACCGGCTGTTTCTCCTGTATGCGAAACGGCGGCTCATGCATTCACCGTGACGATATGCGACGGATACTGGAAGAGATCCTCGACAGCGACCTGCTGATCTGGAGCTATCCGCTGTACTGCTACGGTATGCCGGCGCCGATGAAGGCGCTGCTCGACCGCACCCTACCTCTTTCAAGCATGGCGATGCACAAGGTCGGCGACCGTTACGAGCACGTCGGACAGCGTGATTTTACGCATCTGCACTATGTGATGATCTGCGGCTGCGGCTTCCCGAACAGCAGGCATAATTTTGAACCGGCGGCGGCGCAGTTCAAGCTGTGTTTTCCCAATCACCACACGATCATCACCGTTCCCGAAAGCCCGATGTTCAATGCGCCGGAGGCGCAGATCGTGACTGCGCCGCGCCTTGGTAAAATCAAAGAAGCCGGCAGGCAGTTCGCCGAAAGCTTTGTCATCCGCGACGAATTGATGCAGGAGATCACCTCGCCGATGATCCCCGAGGATCAGTACGCGCAGATCGTGAACTCAACGGTTCGATAAATCAAAACAGCATAGTTAATATTACAGGAGGTATAATGATGGAATCAAAGGAAATGTTATCGGAACACCGTGTTTGTCAGTGCTGCGGAATGCCGCTGACGGACGACTTGCTCGGCAGAAACCGCGACGGTTCCCCGAACGAAGCATACTGCAAATGGTGTTATGCCGACGGCGTGTTCACCTACAGCGATATGGAGGAGCTGATCGACGTCTGTATCCCTCATATGGTCGATCAGGGCTTTTCCGAAGAGCAGGCGCGCGTTTATATGAAGGAAATGCTGCCCAAGCTCGATTACTGGAAACGGTATGAGGAGCTTAGCGACAACGGGCAGTTTGACGCGTTCAAGCAGAAGCTGATCGATGAGATCAACGCCCTTTCTGTCGAAGGCATGCCGAAGGTCGATAAGCTGAACGCCCTCGTCGGCAAGTACGTCAACCTCTCGTACCGCCTGCCGAACGGCACAAATGTGAAATTTCTTGACGATGAGACCACCTATCTCGGTGCTCAGCTCGTATCTCAGTTTGAAGAACACCCGGGTTCAGACAGATGCTTCGGCATCCTTGCCGGTATGGACTTCATCCTGATATCCACCTACGGCGCAGAGGGCACAGATCCTCAACTCGTGCTGTATAAAAAGCGATAAAGCACGAGAGTACAGCGACAGCCTTCCTCGATCGCGCTAAAACAGCATATGGGATTTATAGGAAGAAAAACTCCTGATTGCTTGCATTATTGATGATAGGGTGTATAATGATTCGTGAAGTATCATCCTTTTAACGGATAGTCGCAGGAGGTTTATATGAAAAAGGTCCGGGAATGGATAAGCATCCAGGTTGCCAAGCATCCGAAACGTGTGGTATTGGTCTTGATTATCTTTTTCAACGTGCTGTTTATCACACTTTCCGCCGCGTTGATCAGCGCTCTCTCTCTGCGCGGAACCGAGAAAATGAATTTCTTCCACGCCGCATATTATACGGTGACGATGATCCTTGACGCGGGATGTATCGAGTCTGTCATAAAGGATATCGGTACCACGGGCGTTGCGTTGACCGTCACCTGTCTGTCGGTCATCATCATCGGTATGATCACCTTCTCAGGCGCGGTGATCGGTTATTTGACCAACATACTCAACGATTTTATCGAGAAAGCGAACGCAGGCAATACGCGCCTTTATCTGTCCGATCACACTGTCATCCTGAATTGGAACGCCAGAGCGCCTGAGATCGTCAACGACCTCCTTTACAGCGATAATAAGGAAACGGTTGTGGCTCTGGTTAAATCAGGCAGTGATGAAATAAAAAAGGAAATCGAAGAAAGGCTCCAGCTTACGATCGAAAAAGAGAATGCGGCTGTTATGAAAAAAGCAGAGAAAATGAGCTTTTTTGCACGATGGCGGTATCTTAAAAACAGCAAGCTCGGCAACAATGTTACTTTTATCGTCATTGAAGGAAATATCTTCTCTCAAATGCAGCTCAAGGATATCAGAATCGACTTGGCAAAGGCTGTCATTATCCTGAGCAACGATCCTTCGGATTCGGCTGGTGAAGACGGACATTCAGATGAGGGCAATCCTCAGGCGGTAAAGGCTTTGATGCAGGCGGCGGATATCGTGTCGGCAGGAAAGGCCGCTCATCATCAGAACATTATCGTTGAGATCACCGATTTATGGAGTTATGATATCGTTCAGCGGATCATCAGCGGTAAAGAACTCGGTGAAAAATGCAATATCGTCATGTTCTATGTGGAACAATTCCTCGGACAGCTGCTGGCTCAATTATCGATATCGCCGGAAATGACGCCTGTATACGACGATTTGTTCTCCAACAAGGGCGCGGCGTTTTATACCGAGCCTGTGCGGACGGGTGATGAACTCGGCTATATCAGGGATTACCTCTCAACGCATACGAACGCCATACCTCTCACTTTGCTTAACCATAACGGTGAAAGCTGCTTTTGCTTTGCGGCAGATAGTCAGAGGGATATTAACAAAAAGAATACGATCAAAAGCCCGGGCTATCGTGTTAAGCTGAACGATACGCAAAGCGAATGTAAAAGAGTGGTTTTGATAGGTCACAACAGCAAGCTGGAAGAGATCATGAGCTGTTACGAAGCCTACCTGTCATGTCAGACCCGCGATCAGCAGAACAGCTCGCTGAAGGTGACCGTGATCGATGACGCCGACAGTATCAAAAGGATGGATGATTATCGACGCTATTCCTTTGTGGAAGGGGTTGTCGAGCTGGATCATCTCCACATCGACAAAACCTTTGAGACAATTGATCGTCTGTTTGCCGATACGTCGGAGGATATCAACATACTGATCCTCTCCGATGACACCCAGTTGGATGAAAACGCCGACTCCTCCGCCTTGATGTATTTGGTTTATGTGCAGGACTTCATCAGGAAACTGCTTCGCCATCATCCCGACTATGACGCAAAGAGGGTCAAAATGATCGTTGAGATCACAGACCCGAGGCATTATGATATCGTCAAGGGCTACCATATGGTCGACGCGGTCATCAGTAACCGCTTCACGGGTAATATCATCACGCAAATAGGGGAGAAAGAGTCGATATATGAGTTCTATAAGGGCTTGCTGCATTATTCTTCGGATCCTTCGAACGGACAATGCCGTAAGCCGCAGTTGAAAAAGGTGTCGTCCTTCTTTAAGGAAACGCCTGCTCCGTGTACGGCTTACGATTTGGTGCGCGCCGTCTTTGAAGCGTCTGTTTCATCTGGCGAAGCATCACAAAAGCAATATCCCACACTGGTTCTCGGCTGCATAAAAGCCAATGGTGAAACGATCGTCTTCAGCGGCGATCTGTCTGAGATCGACGTTTCGCTTGAAGCGGATGACAAGATGATCGTATATACGGATTTTGCTTGACGGCTGCCGTCTCATTTGTTACGATACTGTCAAACAACGATCCATTTCGTTGTTCTAGAGACAAAGGACGCGCCGGAACGACTCAGGATGGAAGCCGCTTCCGAGAATGTTGACCGGCTCGCCATGATCGCAGTGAGCGGAATCATTTTTGCGATTGCTCTTAAAATATTGAACCCCCGGAGGATGATCTCATTCTCCGGGGTTCTTTTCATAATGTCTTTAGACGGCGCCGCTCGCAAGAGCGGTACAAAAATCCACTCGCTATGTGGGTGCGCATCAATAGTTATACTACAAAAAGGCTCTTCGAAGCGCGACGATTCTCCCGACGACACGTGCATTGTAAAACGCTGCGGCAACAGTGACAGACTTCAAAAAACCGCATAGCACAGGGCTTTTCACAAGATCGTCAAGTGATGCGCAGCCGATCTGCTTCTGATACAGAGAACTCATTTTCCGATACATCCTCCGCTGAGTCTGTCAGCTGATTACTTTTGATACAATCTATATAAAGCGCTGACAAATTTTACTATCAATAATTTCAGCATTAGGGTGAACAATATGATTGCAGCGGACAAAATTGTACAGTCGTGTCGTACTGTGGTGTGCTTGACAAAGTGACAACGTGGTGCGGTATGAAAAATGACAGGCGTCTGCTGACAAAGGGCTGTAGAGTGGTCTGACAGTTTCTCCTGACACAGTATCGCGGCAGGGGATGGGGAGATGCTCCCGCTGTCTGCCGCGATGCTGCCAAATCTGAAAAGGAGAAATACCATGTCCAAGAGCAATATCGTTGTTCCCGAGGCAAAGGACGCGCTGGAGCGCTTCAAGATGGAAGCCGCTTCCGAGGTAGGCGTCAACCTCAAGCAGGGCTATAACGGTGACCTGACCTCCAAGCAGGCAGGCTCCATCGGCGGTCAGATGGTTAACGTCATGTGCCCTGTACGGCACATAGAATTCAGCAGGGTTGCAAGGAAGGAAAAGCAACAGAAAATGGTCATTACATACGAGTATGCATTGGCAGTATAAAGTCCGAAAAACCGCATAGATAAGCCGAAACGGAGAGCTCTCAACAGCTCTCCGTTCTCTATTTAGGTGTCTTACAAATAACGAAAAGCTATACGTTTGCTTAAAATCCCACAGAAATCGCTGATTACAAATTGCCGAGTGCAAATCGAGATATATTGCTGATTGTTAATACAATAAATTACCGAAAAAATTATTAACAAATTGCCGAATAATATTCTAATATATTGCCGAAAATTATTGACAATAGCGTTTTATCGGATATAATAATGATTAGGAATAACGGTTATTATTTGAAAACAATAAGCGAGCAGGTGTATTATATGAAGAATTATAAACGGAGAATCGCTGACAGATTGCTAAAGAATAAGCTTGAAGGCAAGGGCGCTGTGTTGGTAGAAGGTCCAAAGTGGTGCGGAAAAACAACCACATGCGAGCAGATTGCAAAAACGATCCTTTATCTTTCCGATCCGGCGAAGCAGCCTCAATACTTGGCTATGGCAGATATGGATCCAAAACGTCTGTTGAAAGGCGAAACTCCTCTTCTGCTGGACGAATGGCAATTAGCCCCCAAGCTTTGGGACGCCATTCGATTTGAGGTCGACCACAGGGATGATCTCGGACAGTTTATACTGACCGGCTCGGCAGTTCCTGCTTCCTATGACGATATACATCACACCGGTACAGGTCGGATCGCTTGGCTGAAAATGAGACCTATGTCTTTGTATGAATCCGGTGATTCTACCGGAGAAGTCAGTTTAGGCGAACTGTTCAAATCTCCCGAAAATGTTTACGGATTGAATCATCTGAATATGGATCGTCTTGCCTTTGCTCTGTGTCGTGGCGGATGGCCGCAAGCGACAAAGCTGAACGGTGACGTCGCTCTTGAGCAGGCGTTTGATTATTATGAATCTGTCGTGCGATCGGATATCAGCAGGGTCGACGGGGTTTCCCGCAACCCCGAACGTGTTAAACGGTTAATGCGTTCTTACGCCAGAAATCAAGGAACACAGGTGTCCGCTGAGTTGTTAAAGCAGGACGTCAAGGCAAATGACAGCTCTGATTTTGATACCGATACCGTCTACTCCTATCTCGGCGCCTTGAACAAAATCTTTGTCATTGAAGACTCGCACGCGTGGAACCCTAATCTCCGCTCCAAGACAGCCATACGGACATCAGACACCCGATATTTTGTCGATCCTTCTATAGCAACGGCAGCTCTCGGTTTAGGCCCTAATGATCTGATAAATGATCTGAACACATTCGGATTGCTCTTTGAAACACTCTGTATACGTGACCTTCGTGTATTCGCTGATGTATTAAAAGGCGAGGTATATCATTACCGCGACAGCAAGGGGCTGGAATGTGACGCTGTCGTCCATCTCCGGAACGGATCTTACGGTCTGATCGAAATCAAGCTCGGAGGAGAAAAACTGATTGAAGAAGGCGTCAAAACTCTTAACACATTGGAAGCCGGTATTGATACGAACAAAATGCTCAAGCCTTCTTTCAAGATGGTTTTGATCGGAATCGGTGATTATGCCTATCGGCGCCCTGACGGTATATATGTTGTACCGATCGGATGTTTAAAGGATTAAGAGGAGTGAATCAAATGACTGAAATCGAAACCATCGCCAGAGCGCAAATGTATTTAGAAAAGCTTGCCAACGGTGTAAATCCGCTGACGGATACAGAAGTTAATGAAAATGATGTCGTTAACAATGTCAGGATATCCAGATGCCTCTTCTATGTATCGGGGATATTGAAGCAGATAGTCGACAACAAAGGGAAGTTCAAGGTTGAAATGCCTGACAGGGCAGAATATACCGTTACGCCGGAACAATTAGCGAATTTTGCTTTTTCGGAGCAGCCCGTCTCCATATCCGAACTGACAAAGCGCTTGAATGATCTGGTGAATCAGATGTATGTAAAGGAACTGAAACGCGGCGTCATCACTGATTGGCTGACAGACATCGGTATGCTCTCTGACAATATTGTCAACAATAAGGCGAGAAAACGCCCGACTGCTGCCGGACAGAATATCGGCATTATCACCGAGGAACATACGAATCAATTTGGTCAATGGTATGAAGGTGTATTCTATACCCTAAACGCCCAGCATTTTATCATTGACAACATTGATACGATCATCGAACAGAACCGTCAAAAATCATCAAAGTAAGGATTACATATGAACGATAAAGCTGTCATCAACGGAAAAGAATATCGATTTATTAAAACAGTAACGGATATAGCAACTGACAGGATAGCTGTGCTCTGCGAGGATGAGCACGGCTGTTCTTTTATCTGTGATACGGAATTATGGGAGAGCAGTTTTGTAAAGCCAAAAGCTGAATTCAATAAATACGCCGCTCCCGATCAAAAAATTGAATTGTTCAAATCTCTGTTTATCGGCAGAGAAGATGTATACGCAAAGCGTTTCTATAACGTTAATTCCGGTGCAAGCGGCTATGTCCCTGCTTGCGCTAATGAATGGGTACAGGGCGTTTGCGATAAGAAGCAATACAAGTGTGTCGATTGTCCGAACAAGAGCTTTATCGCTGTAAACAAACGTGTCATCTTCAATCACCTGAAAGGTGACGATGAGTATTGCCGCGATGTGATCGGAACCTATGTCATGCTCCCCGATGAAACGACGAGATTTCTTGCCATCGACTTTGATGAGGAAAACTGGCAGGAGGATGTAACCTCTGTCAGGAACATATGTCACCAATACGATATCCCTGTTGCGGTAGAGCGTTCACGTTCGGGTAGCGGCGCGCATATCTGGCTGTTCTTCGCTGAACCGATAGCGGCAACAACAGCGCGTAAACTCGGAAGCGCAATCCTGACAAAGGCGATGGAGGAACGACATGAAATCAAGCTCAGCTCCTATGACCGGATGTTTCCCAATCAGGATACCATGCCTAAGGGCGGTCTTGGTAATCTGATCGCTTTACCGTTACAGGGCAAAGCGAGAAAAGAGCACAACACCGAATTCGTCGATAAGGATTTCATTTCATATCCCGACCAGTGGGAGTATCTCTATCAGATCAAAAGGATAACATCAAATGATGTTGAGCACTTTCTATCTATACTGCATGTGCAAAACGAATTGGGAGAACTGAGTTACGAAGAGGCAAAGCCGTGGGAGAAAAGGGACGAAAGCCCGATCACCTCGTTCGATTTCCCCGATACCGTAAAAGTTGTGGAAGCAAATCTGCTGTATATTGACAAGACAGGAATCTCACAGAAAGCGCTTAATATGATCAAAAGACTTGCTGCATTCAGAAACCCTGATTTCTACAAGAGCCAAGCTATGAGATTACACGTGTATAACAAGCCACGTGTGATCGATACCTCAGAGGAAACATCGCAGTATCTCTGTATTCCCAGAGGGTGCAAGGACAGCTTGAATGAGTTGGCTAAATCCGCAAATGCAACGATTGAACACATAGATAAGCGAAATGCAGGGAATCCTATCCATCTGCATTTCAACGGTCAACTTCGGGAAGAACAGCAGCTTGCCGCTGACGCAATGCTGCAGCATGAGATCGGCATCTTATCTGCAACCACAGCATTCGGGAAAACTGTCGTCGCATCATATTTGATTGCACAGCGTAAAGTCAACACCTTGATTCTGGTGCATTCATCCGCCTTGTTGCAGCAGTGGCGAAAATCCCTATCGGATTTCTTGGTGTTCGAGGATGAATTGCCGGAGCAGCCGAAAAAGCGAGGAAGACAAAAGAAGCTGTTTCATATAGGACAACTCGGCGCAACAAAAAATACCCTGAATCATATTGTCGATATCGCCATCATGCAATCTGTTGTCAGCGGCGACGAGGTCAAGGAATTCGTGAAGGATTACGGCATGGTGATCGTGGATGAATGCCATCATGTATCCGCTTTTACCTTCGAGAAGATTTTGCGTGAGGTCAACGCGAAATATGTTTACGGGCTGACCGCTACGCCGAAGCGTCAGGACGGTCACCAGCCGATCATCACGATGCAGTGCGGCTCGATCCGCTATCAGGTGGATGCGCTCGCGCAGTCAGTCAAATGTCAATTCTCCCATTATGTGATCCCCGAGTTCACGGATTTTCGTGTTGCAGATAACGGTTTGAAATATCAGGAAATCTGTGAAAAACTATGTACGGATGAAACACGAAACCGCCAAATCATCAATGATGTTTTGACGGCGTATCATAACGGCAGAAACTGTATTGTGCTGACAGAAAGAACTGAACACGCGAATCTCCTCTTCTCGTCGATCAGCGCAAATATCGGGAATGTGTTCATGCTAAGCGGTAAAGATAAAGTTAAAGAAAAGCGGGAGAAACTCGAAGCGATCAAAGCCGTTCCGCAGGACGATAATATGGTCATTATCGCCACCGGAAAATATGTCGGAGAGGGCTTTGACGAGCCGCGGCTCGATACACTATTCCTTGCTATGCCTATTTCATGGAAGGGAACTCTCGCGCAATATGTCGGCAGACTTCACCGCAATTATGAAGGCAAAACAGAGGTGATCGTACACGACTATGCCGATATCTTCGTTCCTATGTTAGATCGGATGTATCACAAAAGAATCCGTGGCTACGCGGAGCTCGGGTATCTGATGAACAGTTCTTCAAAAGCCGAAACCAGCTTTCTTTACGATAGCAGTAGTTTCTATCAAAAGTATTCGGAAGATATCCGCGAGGCTGTAAAAGAAATAATTATCTCTGCTCCGGCTGTGAAAGCGAGCTATTTAAAACGTCTTATGACACAGCTTCCCCGGAATATCAAAGTGATGATTATTACTACTCAATCAAATGAGCTTGAACAGACAGAGGATGTGAGTTTTGTATTTCAAGAAAATGTCAATCAAACCTTTACTGTTATTGACAACCAAATCGTTTGGTACGGCAGCGTCAATCCACTGTCTTATAATCGCGCGGAATCGTCAGTATTGCGCCTGATTAACTCATCTCTTGCAGGCAAGTTGGAAGATGAAGCATTAGTGCAACCGAGATTATTCTGAGCAAATGATTACACGCCGGGCATAACGTCCAAATCTACAGTGATATTTTTATACAACATTTCCTAAGATTATCCATTTTTCAACGTCATGTGCCCTGTACGGCACATAGAATTTACCCGAGCGAATTGGCATAACAAAGGGCAAATTGAGCGGATTACATACGAATACTTATTGGCTGTTTAACGAGCAATATCACCCCTCGTTGGAAGCAGGTCAATGCATCATGATTGTGATAGAATAGCATAGGTGTCACACGTTTACCGCATATGAAGAACAAAAAGGAGAGCCTTCAAAAGCTCTCCTTTCTCATGTAATAACTGTATGTCAGTCAGATTCAGTATGTCGTGCTGAAAAGAATGATAGACAAAATAATTATCATATGCTATAATCAGGTTAAACTAATGAAAGGAGTTGTTCTTATGTGCTCAAAGAATGAATTACAGATCATCCTTTCCGAAATAGCCGCTGCAGCGAAGGAAACCTTTGGCGAGAAGCTGGATTCCGTTATTCTCTACGGTTCCTATGCCAGAGGCGATTACACGCCTGAATCGGATGTAGACATTATGATTTTGGTGCGTGGGATAGCTCCCGAGGAATTATGGAAGTATAAGGATCCCATCATCCGAAAGGAATCCGAGCTGGGACTGGAATACGATCTGCTGATTTCCGCCACTATTAAGGATGTTGAAACATTCAACAAGTATTTAGAGGTTCTGCCGTTTTATCAGAACGTGCTGAGGGAAGGAATCAAGGTTGCTTGATGAAAACAGAGTGTTTCTTTCTAAGCATCGAATATAAGTTGCGAAAAAGCGCTTGCAGTCGGCAAGACTTTTGATTGACGCCGGTGATTATAAAGCAGCTGCAAACCGTTCCTATTATGCTGCGTTTTCCGCAATGAGAGCAGTTTTAGCGCTTGATGGACTTGACTTCAAGAGACATTCGGGAGTGATTTCCGAATTCAGAAAGAGTTATATCAAGACGGGTGTTTTCGATGCTGAACTATCACCATATCATAGACTCATTGAAAGATGTGCGACAGAGCAGTGATTATGATGATTTCTATTTGATTTCAAAGGAAGAAGTGTCACTGCAAGTAGAAAATGCAGAATGTTTTGTTTCCAGAGTCGAGGAATATTTACGAGAACAATATAATCAATAAACTATTATCCAAAAGGAGAGCCGTCAAAAGCTCTCCTTTCTCTATTCTTTATTCAGCCGATTTTATAGAAGCAAAAGACCGGTTATGTATTTTGTAACAATCACAAATTGCCGAATAAAAAACTCACAAATTACCGAAAATCATCGGACTGCCTACAGTCTTCCAACAATGCGCGGTTTCATTTCTGCCGAATCCTATATGAAAGCACTGACCGGGCAACCCTTTTGGGCTGCCCGGTCTAGTTTTAGGGGTGTCTTAGTGCGACAGCCCCTTTCATTTTGCATAATTACTGTGATAAAATGCAATAGTTGCGGTTGAAAAGTTAATACTACTCATGTATAATAAATCTATAGATGTCGAAAACTACAGAAAAAAGGAGGGCTTGGATTTGCAAACAATGCTTATGATCTTCGATATTCTCGGAACAGTAGCCTTTGCGGTATCGGGCGCTCTTGTTGCGATAAAGCGAAGAATGGATATTTTCGGTGTAGCGGTCCTTGCTATCGTTACCGCTACGGGCGGAGGAATCCTGCGTGATGTATTGATCGGCCGCCTTCCGCCGGACGCTCTTTTATACCCGCGTTATGTTTCTATAGCTGCCGGAGTGGGATTGTTATGTTTTTTGGTGATGTACTTTCATCCCCGTATGCCGGAAAAGCTGACTACCGCTTACGATATGATGATGTTTATCTTCGATACCCTCGGTGTAGCGGCGTTTACCGTTGACGGTGTAGCGGTGGGAAAAAGCAGCAGCTTTGGCGGCAACTGGTTCCTTTTGGTATTTTTAGGAGTTATCACAGGAGTTGGCGGAGGTATGATCCGCGATATCCTTGCCAGCCGTGTGCCCGAAGTGCTTCAAAAGCATGTTTACGCTCTTGCTTCGATTATAGGCGCGCTGATCACAGGCATAATGACTATCTACGGAATAGATGAACAGATAAGCGTAATTTGCGGCTTTGCGGCGATAGTTCTGCTAAGGATACTTGCCGCGCGATTTAGGTGGAATCTGCCGAGAGTCGGTAAGTCAAGCCGAAACAGAAAGCGCTCATCAAAGGATATCGGGATTGATGACGGCGATATTCAGGATGATGAATAAATCGGCTTGAATAATAGTTTTTTATACGGTGGTGATGACAGTGAAGAGAGTATTTACGAACACTTCATTTATGTTCCTTTGTACAACTCTTATTCTATCATCCCATATCTGCCCATAATCAGCCCGACAATATCATTTGTCCTGACGCGCATATGCAGATCGGCGATGACCTGTCTGATGACCTCCTCGCTCACTTTGGGGAGGTATTCTTTATATTCGGGATGGTGTTCTATCAGCTCATTGAACAGGCGGATTAGGAGGTCAGACTTCTTCGCCGCCTTCGGATAACCGCGCGCGATCAGCGCCATGTTGTGGTCGAAGAGCGGAGCCAATCCGAGTAACTCGCCGGTAGCGGTGTCACGCAGTAAACCGAAGTTCGCAGTATGCCTATCCGGATTGGCAACGATGGTATCAAGGAAGATCATGCGCACATAATCCGGGAGCGCCTGCGGGCAGATCTCCTGCAGTTTAGCAATCACATCTTCGTAGTCATCGTTGTCGTCCATGAAGGAGGACGCAGGTTCAAAGTTATACTTTCCATCCGTAAAATCAAGCGTCTTGACGCACTTGTCCCCGCGCTCATAGATTGCCATATTCATGCCGAGCGCCTCGCCGAAACGCGCGATAAACAGCTCGGAGAACATCTCATCGTGATCAGCGGATTTATACATCCACCACTTGTCGTCGATCAGCCTCCAGCACTTCTCAAAGCTCCCGATATTGGTCAGCTCAGGGGTTCGGTTGTGCTTGGCGTTCGCGGCGCGGTTGAAGCTGTCATAGGTGCCCTTGAGGGCGAGACGCGCATAGTAATCGTCGCTGAACCTCACGTCCGCATAGGTCAGCTCGCTGTCCAGCGGCTTGATCCAGTAGTTATCGGTGATCGTCGCGCCGTTGACATGGATCACGGTGGAGACGTCATCCTTCTCCTTGAGACGAAGCGCCTTCTTCAACAGGCGTGAGTTGGCACGGTGAGAGTCGATGGCGCGGGTCTCCAGCCACAGATCGGCGTTATGAACGCGTTTGAGATACAGCGGAAGAAGGGTATCGTTCAGCACGGTCAACTTGTCATTCTCCCACTTCGCTACAGCGGTATCGCCGGACATGACATAGTAATCCTTCATCGCCATATTATTCTGCCTCCTTCGGCTCATCGGGGATAAATTCCATGATATCGTCAAGGGAGCAGTTGAGCGCTCCGCAGATCTTGCCGAGGACTTCGGTGGTGATATTTTCACCCTTGCCCATCTTGCTGATCGTATAGGTGCTGATACCTGCAGCGGCAGCCAGATCCTTCTTTTTCATATCCTTGTCGATCAACAGCTTCCACAGCCTTTTGTATGAAACAGACATAATCTCACCTCTGTGTTGTAGTGAACGGCAGAGCTTTGCCGTATATCAAATTTATTATACCGATATAGTGCGAAGATTTCAACAACAAATTTAGCGAAAGCTAAAATATTTAAGGATATTTGATGATGGATAGAATTATTTTTCACATCCCTCCATAGCTCGTTCGGCAGAGCGCGTATATAGAAATATACCCGACACTATTGCTGGTCTTTAGGGATAGCTCGAAAGGGCACATGATCCTCCATAGCTCAGTCGGTAGAGCGAGTATATAGAAATATACCCGACACTATTGCTGGTCTTTCAGGAATAACGACCTCGTGAAAACGAGGTATATGATCCTCCATAGCTCAGTCGGTAGAGCACTCGGCTGTTAACCGAGTTGTCGTTGGTTCGAGTCCAACTGGGGGAGCCAAAAGAATACTCACTATCAACAGTTGGTGTTGATGACGCAGGGGGTCCACCCGTTCCCATCCCGAACACGGAAGTTAAGCCCTGTAGTGCCGAAAATAGTGCCTTGGCGACGAGGTGTGAAAATAGGAAGATGCCAACATCTGATAGTGAGTATTTCTTTTTGTATTTTTATTCTGCCCACGAAAGTGGGCTTTCTCATTTTATGGGCTTTTGTGCTTACATAACTTTTGAGCTGATTATATTGATTTATATAATCAGCTCTTTTTTTATGGTCAAAAATATTACGAGCAACAGAATGTAATCTATTTTTTTGAAAGGATGGGTATTATGAATGAAGCCTGCAATACAATCGACGGGCTTGACGAGTTTATTACTCTGTGTGAAGAACACGAAAAAGAAATGAATACAGAGGCGGTTAGGCAGCTCTATCGAGATCAGGATTTTGACTGCTATTACTGTCTCCACTTTAAACGGCAGACTGGCTGTAAATATCAAGTTTGTCCGTTCACTCCTGATAAGGTATGCTGTGGATGTGCGAGCTTAGCACTTGCGTTAAGATTCATGGCTGTTGAGATCAATAACAGCAGATTGACAAATAGAGTTAATCTATACATATCCGGCTGGAGGGCGAGGAAAAAGAATATGATGATGTTTGTCGATGATCAGCACCGATCTGTATTCTACAGCCACTATCCCCGACTGTATCACGAAAACGCTAAGCTCATTGCTGCTGTTTATCTTTTGTCGGCGGACAAAGATCTTTGGAATTGTGTATGGAGGTATGTAAACAGTAACGATATATCCTTTTCGAGAATCAAGCCGAAGGATATGTTGCCGGAGGCGTACACTCTCTTATGTGTGGCAAAAGACCTGTATCTGAACACTCGACACTTTACTATCGCTGAATTAGCTGATCCTATTGTAATTGATCCTATCAGATTCCGTCTTATTTTGAACGCTATGGGTATCAGAAGATACGGATATAGCTTTCTTCAATGTAGGGTTGGTGATAAGAGTTGAGGGTCAGGGTATTACAATTATATTATTATCATATATAGAGTCGATTTTATAGCAATATAGGATCGGCTCTTTTTTATTATCAAATATCTATGAAAGGAGAAAAATACATGGCTGTTTTCAGAGTTGAAAAGACAAGAGACTTTACTGTCATGAGCAATCACCATTTGAGAAATCCGCGCCTGTCTTTGAAAGCGAAGGGGCTGATGTCCCTCATGCTTTCGCTGCCTGAGGATTGGGACTATACCACAAAAGGGCTTGCCTATATCTGCAAGGATGGAATCGACGCGATTTCGACAACATTACGGGAGCTGGAAGATCAGGGCTACCTTACCCGTGAGCGCGTCAGAATGTCAAACGGCCGTCTCGGAACGGTAGAATACACGATTCATGAACAACCACAAGAGCCCATTGCAAAGCCAATCTCACCTAAACGGGAAAATCCAAGACAGGTAAATCCTGTACAGGTTTTTCCTGATAAGGCTTTTCCAGATCAGGATTTGCCTGAACAGGAAAATCCCTCTCAATTAAATAAAGATAGAAGAAGGACTGAAAGATCAAATAAAGATGAATCAAATGATATGATTGATGTGATTGATGGCGCGCGCGCGTGGCGCGAACGGATAAAAGAGAATATCGAATATGATTCTCTTGTGCAGATGTACGATGTGGAGAGTCTTGATGAAATCGTTGAGTTGATTTTGGAAGTTCTTGTATCCGAGAAGCCTAAATATCACATTGCCGGCGATGAAATAGACCGTGATGTGGTTCGTAACAGGATGTTGAAATTGAATTCCTCGCATATCGAGTATGTTTTTGATTGCCTGAAAAATACGACAAAAAAGGTTACCAACATCAAAGCCTATGTTTTAACGGTTCTCTTTAATGCTCCAGCTACCGTAGACCATTATTATCAAGCTGAGGTGAACCACGACTTTTCACAACGCCGACGACGCCGCAAGGCGTAAGGATATATAATTTCAGGGAATGGAGTGAGTGAAACCTATGTAACAGATGAACAGGTCAAATCAGCGCGGGACGCCGATCTGTTTGCATATTTGCAGGCCTATGAGCCCGGCGTTCTGAAACGGGACGGTCCGAATTACCGTCACCGTGAGCATGATAGCCTCGTTTATGTTTCCAACCGCCGCTTTTGGTATTGGAACAGTCGGGGTAAGCGTATCAATGCTCTGGATTATCTGATGGAGATCCGCGGATATAGCTTTACCGAGGCAGTAACAAGGCTGACCGGCGAGGCGATACCGAGGGCTTCTCCTTACCGACCACAGCCTGAACAGCGCAGACCGGCAAAGATATTTTTACCGTGGCCGAAGAAATGCGCGACAGGTTATTTCAAGTATCTGCGTAAGCGTGGGATCAGCGCTAACGTCATCAAGCGTTGTCGGGAGCTTGGTCTACTGTATGAGGGTAGATACAAGCCAAAGAAGGACGAGCTGAGATATATACCGGTCTGTGTCTTTACCGGCACCGACGAAACCGGAAAGGTTCGGTTTGCCTGTATGCGCGGGATCTATGAAACGCTGAAAAAGGACGTCTACGGCAGCGACAAGGCATACAGCTTTTGCTTGCCGCCCAAGCAGGCGCACAGCAGTCAGGTCGCGGTCTTTGAGGCGCCGATCGACGCACTCTCTCACGCGACCTTACAGGAGCTTGACGGCTGGAAATGGAACGGCTATCGTTTATCTCTCGGCGGTACTTCTCCTGTCGCACTGATCGCCTTTTTGGAGAGGCACCCGGAGATACGTCGTGTGACGCTTTACATGGATAACGATTTGGGTGGACTGAAAAATGCCCGTAAGATCAGGGATATGCTGCGTGCTGATCCGAAGTACAAGCATATTCATGTCGGGATCAATCCACCGCGTCAGGGTAAGGATTACAACGAAAAGCTGCAAATCCGCTTACAGCAGATCAATCAGAGCAACCAACGCCACCGTGAAAAGCGTGTGGCTATTTCAATTTAGGGGGTAAAGATGAAACAGAAACCAAATGCAGTACAGATTATTGCAAGTACAACCAAATGTCCGAGCTTTAAGTCGGCCGCGATCCGCGAGCTGATGAAGAAGCTGGATATTAACGAGAAGGGATTTGCGATTCTGATGAACGTTACACCTGAGACGGTCCGGCTCTGGACGGCCGGCGCGGTCAAGCCCTGTGGGACAGCAGTGCGCGTTATGCAGATACTCAACGCTTGTCCTGAGGTCGTCAACAGAATCACGGTATTGACGGAGGAGCGTATTGCCTGAACGTCCTTTACATGAGGACTTCGGAGAAAAGATCGGCGGCGCCAAAAAGGACCTTTGGAGAGCAAGGGGACTCTATGCCGATGACCTTGACGGCATGAATGAGCGCGAGGCCGATAAGTACGTTACAAAGGATAACGTTTGGAAAAAGCCTGACTATCAGGCTTTACACGATGACGGCGTTCCGGTCGATGTCGTTTATTTTATCAAAAAGGTTCGTGACAGCCTGAATGTCAAGCCTGTCATTTACCGTAACTATCCACCCGATGAACGAAAGCGGATCCAGAAGCGATACGTCAATACCGTCCGTCAGTTGCAGACGGTCATGGAGAAGGTTCGCTCCATTGATGACGCTATGCAGGCGTTCGACCGTTTTTATATCGACAACGGATATTTGAAGTCGCGCACGGACACATACGGCAGAAAATCGCTTGAAAGAACGAGTGAATACACTTTTAATCCCGCTCTGTCTAATAAACTGCTTTCTACGTTGAGGGTCACATCGGAGTCAAACTTCCGATATGATTTTACATCAAAGGCAAAAAGGGATCAGTTCTTGGTTCCGAAGGATCAGAAAATTCCGCGCGGGTATGACGTTCATCTTTATGATGGCAATGGTTATTCGCGCCGTGGTGACTGGCAGGCCGGTACCTATTATGTTACAAAGGGCCATACCATCTTGCAGACGAATCTCGCTACCCGTGAAGAAGCGATCCGCTGGGCGCAGGATTACTCAAAAAGCAAAACGAAAGCCGGTAAGCAGCGGTTTGTTCCTCCACAGTTGGAGCATATCAACCGTACAGGTCCCGATTACAGAAACGGTCAAGAGATCGTCGGACAGCATTATCTTGATACTTTTGGTTTTCGCGGCGGCGAGTTCGGGAACTGGCTGAATCAGCTTGATCGACAGGCTTCATTGAACATGGGTTTTGAGGCATTGAAGGATCTTGCGACGGCGTTGCACATCTCTGACAAGGATATAGCCTTTGCCGGAACGCTGGCTATTGCTTTCGGCGCTCGCGGCAGCGGTAACGCGGCGGCGCACTATGAACCGCTGCGCAAGGTCATCAACCTGACAAAAATGCACGGCGCCGGTTCTCTCGCCCATGAATGGTGGCACGGACTTGATGACTATCTCGGCGGGCTGAAAGGCGCGCACGGTATGTTATCCGATCACCCGAGCATATATGAACCGATGAAAAGGCTGGTTGACGCGATCAAGTTCAAGTCGGAAACCTATGAGCAGGCTAAGGCTCGTACCGAGCAAAGTAATGCACGGAAGAGAAAGTCTGCTGAGGCTTGGGTCGATTCTGTGATGAAAAGCACCGTCTATCATACCGACGAGCCGATCATCATTGAGCGGTATGAGTCGCTGAAAGCAGATTTTTTGAAAGGTGAGCCTGATACGGTTTCCAAGCTCAGCGCTCTGAAAAAGGAGATTACCGGGCATGTTATTCCGAAAACTACCTGCCAGGATCTCGAGGTTCAGGAGTACATCATGCGTGGGATTCAAAATCAAGGCGAACCGAGATTACAGCGTATTCCGACCGAGTATTATAAGAACTCTCAGAAGATGGGCAGCAGTACCGAAAAGGACGGTGGCTATTGGGACAGCGAGGTTGAAATGACAGCGCGAGCGTTTGCGTGTTATATCAAGGACAGACTGCCTTATCAGTCAGATTATCTTGTCGGTCACGCCGAGAGCTGTGTCGGGCTATATACCAACAAGGATGGCAGCACCGAGGTCGTCCGCGCTTATCCTCAGGGTGAAGAACGTAAAGCGATCAACGCCGCGTTTGACAATCTGATCGCGGAGCTGAAAAAGGAATTGATCTTTACACACACCGAAGAAGTACCGTCTCTCCCTCGCCCTAAGGAGCAGGCGCCGCAACAGCTTTCTATCCTTGACGATGATAAACCGTCTGTACTTGGTCAGCTTGCCGCGGCAAAAGTTGCACAGAGACCGGCTGTTGCTTCTAAGAAAAGTCATGAGCAATCATTATAGGAGGCGATAATATTTCGGACGAAAAGGAATTTGAGATTGTCGAAGATGATTTATTTTTCCCGAGCAGCCGAATCAAGCTGGAACACACCTTATATCTGAATCAATATGATCTGTCCGATCTGGTTCAGAAAAGTCCCGAGGAAGTGAGAGCTTTATATGATCAGCGCTTCAAATATGAAGAAAAGATATTTGAGGGTCTTCAATCGAGTATAAGAGCTTGGGAAAACGGGGCAAGAGAAACACGACGTCTGCAATTAGCGTTGAATTATCTCGAAATAGCTCCAGTCAAGCATACAGGCAATCAGTGGGTCGAGGATGAAAAAGGTCGTCGGACGATCAGTAATATGGTGTATAAAATGACTTGCAGCATATCCGAGAACACCAGATGGAATTTGTGGAGCAGTAACGCTCTCAACAAACGCTGGCATGTTGAATGGCAGATCCTTTTGAATACGCCGAAGGCTCACCATCATACCGTGATTGCAGGAAAAGAGCGTAATTATTCAGAGCGGATAGACGCTGAAAACTACATACACGGTCGTATCCGTGCTTTCGCTAAGTATTTTCAGGAAATCTCGCCGCCTGTTCCGGCTGATCACAAGTATGCTTTCATGGAAAGCGGTCTTATGCTACCGGGTTATCATGTGGAGGGTGAAGAACCAAGACAGGAAAGGGATTCAGTGATCGGAAAGCTCAATGAAGCAAAATTGCAGCATAAGTCGGCTCCGGCTGCGCCTTCCAAAAAGAAAAAAGAGCCGGAAATATGAGTGACAGGAGGAAATATTGAGAGAAGAAAAGTATTACGGCGTATTTGATTACGGAGATCGGCTTACACCCGGCGTTGAACTGAAAATCGAGCATACCGTTGTAGAAGGTTATGATAAAAACACTTTGGATTTAGCGCCTATTATTGCTTTAGGCTCAGATGATCTGACAACAGCGAGAGATCAGAGCGTTGAAGCTGAGAAAGCTGTTTTTGAGAAAATCAAGGCTTCCGTCAAAGAGTGGGAACGTCAGGCGGCGGTCACGAAAACCTATAACCGAGCGCTTGAATATCTTAACACTCCGGCAGCCGAGCACACTTCAAATCAGTGGGTGCGTGAAAAATACCATGATCGCGATACCATCAGTAATAAGGTATATCAAATGAGCGTGTCTGTTTGGGAAGATACAAGATACGACAGAGCGACGGAACAGTCGATACCTGTTGCGTGGTATGTGACATGGAATGTGAGCACCAATGCTCCGACAAAAGGCTATAATGTTGAGATCGCCGGTCAGAACAGAAAACGGTATACCGACAAAGAGGCAGCCCAGAAATATATTGAGGGACGAAAAAAGGCGTTTGCACATCTTTTTACAGAAATATCGCCGCCTATTCCTGCTGAATATGCTCGACCGTTCATGGTCAATGGCATTCTGTTGCCCGGCTACACGGTACAGGGTCAGGAACCTACTGTATCAACAATCACCGCCGACGAGATCATCAATGAGATTCTCGGCGTCGATTCTGAAACGAAAGATAAAAAGCCCTCTGTGCTGAAAAAGCTCGCCGAGGGTAACAAAAGGAAAACGGCGTCGGCAAGGGACGCAAAAGATAAGGAGGAACAGAGTATTTGAAAGTTCTCATGGTAGAACCGGGTAAGGTTCCGTATGAAGCTGAGGTCGAGGGCGGATATAAAGAGATCCAAAAAGCTATCGGCTGCGATATTTTTCAGGCGACCTATCCGTTTGAGGATTTGGTCGCTGTTTTATGTGACGAGGAAGGTAAGCTGAACGGCTCGAAACCAAACCGAGCCCTGTATGATCAGGATGGAGATATGTATGACATTCTTTTCGGTAAGTTTATGGTCGTCGGTCTCGGAGAAGAAAACTTTACGGATCTGTCGCCTGAGCTGATGGAGAAGTTCAAGGAGCGATTCAAGCACCCGGAATCATTCATGCAGCTTTGCGGCAGGGTCGTCGCGATCAAGGAGCCGATACCCGGTGAAAAAGCGCCCGGTAAGGCTCAGGGTCAAGAGTTATGATGTGGGCGGCGACGAAAGGCGCTTATCTGCTCACGGTACAGCCGGACGACTTCTTTCCCAATCCGCGGCGTGAGGACGAAAACTTCGGCACGATGATCTGCTTTCACCGTCGTTATCAATTAGGCGACGAGCATGACTACAGTAATTCTGACGATTTGATCAAGGATCTGTATATCAAGGCGGCCGGCGGCGGAGATCGCGGCGAGCAAAAGTACGAGGATCTGACAGAGAAGTATGACGTCTGGCCTTTGAGCTCGCAGCGGATACAGGAGTTGAATCAAGCGCTGATGTCGCAGATCGAAAAAATGTATGTTGTTCTGCCTGTCTATCTGCTCGATCACAGCGGACTTGCTATGAGTACAACGGACTTTAATGATCGCTGGGACAGCGGGCAAGTCGGTATCATCTTTGTATCTAACGAAAAGATCAAAGAGGAATACGAGGTCGATTTCATTGAGCCGGTGCTTCGCTTGCAGGTTGAAGATCGCCTGAAAGAAGAAGTAGCTGAGTACGACGCCTATCTGCGCGGCGAGTGCTATTGCTTTGAGCTGTATGAGGACGGAGAGCTGGTACATAGCTGCGGCGGCTTTACCGGAGCTTTTGATAAAGCTGTCAAGGATATGGTCGAGTATCTTCCCGACGACTGTGCCGGAATGGTTGATGATCTTGCGGAAACCGACGGTATGCCTTCTATGGTTCAGACGCTCCGCAAGCACGCGAATATTATGGTCGATCAGGCGGCAAATGATCACGAACACCAACCTCGACAGAAAGTTCTTGATCCGTTGCTTGGTTAGCAAAAGATTATTATAGTAGGATTTGCGATAGACAAAAAGCGTTAACTATGGTATAATCTGAAAAATGGGCAAAATGTATAATAAAGGTGACGGAATGAAGGATTTTTGCCGGTACGCTAAAAAGTGCAATTCGTGCCAGCTGTACAACATGAGGTATGAGGAACAGCTGGAGTATAAAGAGAGGCTGTGCCGCAGACTTATAGGCAGTCTGTGCAGGGTCGAAAAGATAACTCCGTCGCCTGAGATACTCGGCAGACTAGGATATAAGGCTCGGATGTGTTATCCGTTCGATATGTTCCCGCACACTAAGCATGTGGAGACCTGTTGTTTGCTCACGAAACGAAAGTATGAAAATAGAAGATCTGTTATAATTTGCAGGAATATAAATGACTGATGCAGAAGGTGCGATTCAGCG
>CAMJJL010000008.1 GCA_946406145.1 uncultured Clostridia bacterium
TGGCTCCCCCAGTTGGACCTTTCCTGCGACAACTCGGTTAACAGCCGAGTGCTCTGACGAATAGCTGTTAACCGAATTATAATGTAATATAACATATATATAACAATTTGCGATAATCTTGGTACGAAAAACAGGTTCATTTTAAAGAGTATAAAGTAGAAAAACTAGCTATTCGAGGGTTCGAAACCCGACAGACAGGGAAAACACCCGAAAAATATCTATGTTTCATGCAACTGAAAAACACGTTCTTTAGACGCCAAAAAGCCCGATAGAATCGGGCTTTTTGGGGTGAATATCTTTTTTATTCACTTAGTATGGCTGGGAAGGCGGGGTTCGAACCCACGAATGACGGAGTCAAAGTCCGTTGCCTTACCGCTTGGCTACTTCCCAACAACAGTAATAGTATACCACATTTTCAAATTATGTCAACACAATTCATGCGGGACGAATTCATCGCCCCGCATGAAGAATGATCGATTGATTTGCGAGATCAGATCGTCTCGACCGTCAAGCCGTTTTCATTCGCTGAGAGCGCAATCGCGGAGATACCGCCCTCCCCGTGCAGGATCATCTGCTCAGTGATCTTATCCTCAACTTCTTTGCGGATCAGGTTACGCAGATCTCTTGCACCGGACTGACCGTTGCAGGATTTTTCGGCAAGATATTGACAGGCAGCGTCGTCGTAGCGGAATTCGATGCCTTTCTCATGCAGGGTCTCGACATACTCGCTGAGCATCAGATCGGCGATCTTGATGAAGTCCTCTTCCTTCAGACTGCGGAAGATGATGATCTCGTCGACACGCGCGATAAACTCGGGACGGAGGAATTCACGCAGACCCTTCATCACACTTTCACGCTCGGCGTTCTCCTGTGTTTTGCCGAAGCCAAGTGCATTCTCACGATTGGTGGAACCGGCGTTTGAGGTCATGACAATGACAGTATTGGAGAAATCAACGGTTCTGCCGTGCGCGTCGGTCAGCTTACCTTCATCCAGAATCTGGAGCAGGATATTCATCACGTCGGGATGTGCCTTTTCGATCTCATCGAACAGCAGTACCGAATACGGTCTGCGGCGCACCTTCTCGGTGACCTGACCGGCTTCGTCATAGCCGACATAGCCGGGAGGAGAACCGATGATCTTGGAGACGGAATGCTTCTCCATAAACTCGGACATATCCAGACGGATCAGCGTCTCGGGTGTATCGAACAATTCAAGGGACAGCACCTTGACCAACTCGGTCTTACCGACGCCGGTCGGACCGACAAAGATGAAGGAAGCCGGTCTGCGGCGCGGTGAGATCTGGACGCGTGAGCGCTTGATCGCCTTGGCGAGAGCGTCGACCGCTTCATCCTGACCGATGATCTTCTTTTTTAAAGAATCCTCGATATCCTTGAGCTTCAAAAGCTCATTCTCGCGCACTCTGGACTGAGGAATCCCCGTCCACAGCTCGATGACATTCGCAAGATCGACCTCGGTAACCTCCGCGGTAAGCGTCGTTTCATCAAAGCCATCAAGCTGTTCTTCGACACGTGCCAGCTCGGATTTGACGGTAGCTAAGGCTTCATAATCAACGTTTTCCTCAGCAGATATCAATTCCTTTGAGGTCTGGAGCGCTTTCTTCTCATCCATCAGGGTCTCATATGTCTCACGCTCTTTGTTGCGCAGAGAGGCGCAGGCGCACGCTTCATCCAGAAGATCGATCGCCTTGTCGGGCAGGAATCGATCGGTGATGTATCTTTCGGAAAAGACTGCCGCTTTGCGGATGATGTCCTCCCCTACTCTGACGTTGTGGTGATTCTCATAGTATTCTTTGATACCCATCAGGATATCAATGGTATCGCCGATACTCGGCTCCGCTACTTTGACAGGCTGGAAACGGCGTTCCAGAGCGGAATCCTTTTCGATATATTTACGATATTCGTTAAAGGTGGTCGCGCCGATCACCTGGATCTCGCCGCGTGATAAAGCAGGCTTGAGAATGTTGGCGGCATTCATGGTGCCCTCACTGTCGCCACCGCCGACAAGGTTATGCACCTCATCGATGAACAGGATGATATTGCCGGCCTCTTTGACCTCTTTTGTCAAGCCCTTGATACGGCTCTCATACTGTCCGCGGAACTGTGTACCGGCAATCAGCGCGGTCAGATCGAGGAGCTGGATCTCTTTATCCTTCAAACGATGCGGCACCTTGCCCTGTGCGATACGCAAAGCGAGTCCCTCGGCAATAGCGGTTTTACCGACGCCGGGCTCACCGATCAGACAGGGATTGTTCTTGGTGCGGCGTGACAGGATCTGGATCACACGCTCGATCTCTTTATCTCTGCCAATGACGTTATCGATATTGCCTGAGCGAGCCTTTGCGGTCAGATCCTCGCAATAAAGGCCGATATGCTTGCGGTTCTTACGATTCGGCTTTTTACCCTTGCCTGACTTTTCGCCGTTATCGGTATTGTTATTGGCTTTATTGGCGCCGCCGAACATGTTGAAGAAATTCGGGAAGGAGGGCGCTCCGCCGGGGGTGAAGCCATCCTCTTCCTCGTTGTTATCCGCATTATTATCAGCAGGATCACTGTTGGGATCAGGGGGCTGGATCCCCATGCTCTGCGCCAGCTCGGACATATCGCCCATATCTCCCATGTTCTCCATGATGGAGTCCATCTGCTCCTGTACCGATTCCAGATCGTCGGGAGAGATGCCCATCTTCTTGATGATATCCTCTACGGGTTTGATGCCCAGCTCCTTCGCGCACAGCAGGCAGTAGCCGCGAGGCTGCTGATCATCCTTGTTGCTGGACACGAAAACAACCGCGGGGCGTTTTTGACATCTTGAACAAACCATATACCTTCTCCTTTACTTTTTAGTTGTGATCGAAGCCTGTACAGAGGATTGATTCTTCTTTTCCTTCTGCTGCTTCTGTATTCTGAAAAAGATGATTGCGTAATTGACCAATGAAAAGATCATCATACCGGCGGTGACGCCGAGTACCGTCAGCGAAAGGGTCTCGTTGCGGAAATCGAAGATCGCCATCGCGACGACCAGTACGACGGATACGTAGAACATAAAGGTGCTGATCTTGCCGTACCATGACGACTTAGGCGGGATGATGCCCTGATTGATGATGATCGTACCGCCGACGATCATCAAGACGTCCTTGACAACCATGACAATCATCAAGGGCAGAACATACGGCTCGATGCAAATCATACAGATGCCGACCGCGATCAACGTCAGCTTATCCGCCAAAGGATCGAGCACCTTGCCAAGCTCGGATTCCTGATGGAACCTGCGCGCGATAAAGCCGTCAAAAAAGTCCGATATACCCGAGATTACCAAAACGATGATCGCAGGCGTATAGTCCTTTGTCAGATACCTTCCTACGATGAAGAACGCGACAAAAGGTGTGATCAATATGATTCTGAAAAAAGAAATTGCATTGGGTATGGTCATCAGATCCTTGCTGATGACCTCGTTTTTCTTTTCGTTACTCATCATTTTTTCCTCAAAAACTTCCATGGAGTTTACCTATCCCCTATCGTGCGATCCGGCACGAAAATAGTATTCAGCTTCCTCCCTATCATTTACCTGAGATCATTGAGCTGATCCACGTAAATATATTACCACTATAGAAGTGATAGAATATGAAGGAATTGTTAATTGTTGACTCATTGAACCACGATGAATTCGATCCGACGTTCACAATAATGAGCTTGGTCAGATATGCGAACATGCAAACCAGCAATACGGCGTCGATCAAGCCGATCACCGCGCCTCCGACCCGGTTGATGACATTCAGCACCGGGAATCGGAACAGATGCGAGAGCGGTATGACTAATATCCTTTGCAAAATAATCATCAAGAATAAAAATGCCAGCAGTGTGATGAAGAACGTCATTATGCCGCATGCGACAGGCTTGACGGCAGTGTTGACCGCCTCACTGATCGTATCGGTCGCGTTAGAGATCGGATCGGAGAACGCTCGTGTGAGATCCTCCGCGTCCAGATTTGTGATCCCGGTCAGCCATGATGGCAGCGCCGTGATAATGCTGTCAGCCGCTTTGCCGCTCACACCGCTCACGGCATTGGTGACCGCCTTTTCCATAGCCGGTCTGACGATCGCGTTATAGGATAACAGCGAGAGCCATTGTCCGAGCGCGGTAGCCGCCAGATAAGAGATCACGGTCGCGATCAGACGCGCCAGAGATCTTGCCGCGCCGCGAAAGATATTCAGCACGATCAATACGATAAAGATCAATACTACGATTACATCAAATACCATACTACACCTCACAGAGAGACAGAATCGATATATCCCGTGCAAAGGACATACGCGTCAGAGGTTGTATACATGACGACTGTGTGCGGATCCGAATTCAATTCTTTTTCGGAATACGACTTGCCGTCCTTGGAATACAACATCACCGAGTCGCCGGTCAACAGCGCGACCCTGCCTTTATATGTAGAGATATTGATAATCTTTTTATCGACCGAGAACGATTTGACCGAATCTCCCGCAGTGGAATAGGACAAAATATCGCAGTTTCTGCCGTCACCGGAGCTGGATAATGACACCGTATAGGTGTTGGTATCATCGTTGATATCAAAAGCGGTCAGTGCGCGGCCCTCATAAGAATTAGTCAGCAAATCACCGTCCTTGCCTGTGTTAAGCACATAGGAGGCGTTATGACCGATCGCACAGACATTCTTATCGCTGAGATACTTGACCTGATAGATGATATCGTTTTCGATCTCTTTGACGGAGAGCGGTTTTTCCTGTGTGAAGTCAAGAACATACAGAGCAGAAATCTCAACGCCGTTCAAAGCGGATAATCCCGATACCACAGCCTTGGTGCCGCCGGAATCCAATGTGACGGAGGTGACATAATAATCCGCGAAGGAATAGGCGAAGATCTGCTCATTGTCCTCGTTATAAACATAGAGCTTAGACAAATAGCCGCTGCTCTGTGTCACCAGTGCGTAGATGCCGTTATCGGCAAAATCCGCGGTCAACAGATTGTCCTTTGCCTCGGCGCTGTAGGCTTTCCCTTCCTTGTCGATCAGCTGATAACCTGTACCGCCGATGTTATAGACCAGAGCGCCCTTTTCACTAACGGTCAGAACGGGATTGATAAACGCGTGCTGCTCGGTGAACAGCGTTCTGCCGTAGTTGTTAAGCATAGCCGTCTTGGTATCGGATACATAACAGATATCCTGTCCGATACAATCGAAATTGCCGGCGCTGACGCGTTCGCCCTTGATATCCAGAGGGAACTTTTCTTCACTCTGCTGATTGAACACGCCGTACTTGAAGAAGTTGGAGATATTGTGGACGGAGAGCTTGTCGGAGTTGAATACGGCAAATACGACGACAAACAGGATCACGATGATCACCGCAACCGCTATGATCCGTTTGACAGGGAACTTCTTCTTTTTGGGGGGAGCTTCCTTTTTCGCGTGACCGAGAGTAGGTCTGTCATCGGGCTCTTCCTGATCTTCTGCCTCTTCCTCGTCGTTACTCGCGACGTCTTCCTCCGCGCTTTCAGAATCCCGATTCTCTTCGGGAGATTCTTGCTCGGGAGCGGCTTTTTCAGAAAGCTCTTGCTCTTCCTGCTCCTCTCCTTTTTCCTCCTCGATCTCATCTTCATCGGGGAACTTTTTACGGGCGCGGAGCTCTTTGCGTTTCTGTTTTTTTAACAGCTTTTTCAGCTTTTTCGCGTTTTTATCTTTTAAACGCTTATCTTGCTCATGCTTTGCTTTCTGTTCATCCCGGGCATCCTCCTCGGGGTCTTTGAACCTGATGATCTTTTCATCATCGGCAAAGCGTCTTCCTTTTTCATCCATATTTTCACCCAATTCAGGTTTATTATTGACTCAGATCATTCATAAAATACTTTGTTCAAGTATAATCCGCATGACGGCGCTGTAGGACCTGCGAGCTTACGATTCTCTCCCTTGATGATCTGAAGGAGGGTACCGAAAGGGATTCTTCCGTTGTTCATCGCGAGCAGTGTGCCCACCATGATGCGAACCATGTTGTAGAGAAAACCGTCCGCCGCTACCGTAAAGGTGACGAGGTTGCCCTCTCTTTTGATGTTAAAATACTTTACCTTCCGGGTAAAATCCCCTTTTTCTCGTTTATCCAAGGTGCAGAAGGAGGTAAAATCATGTGCGCCGACAAACGCCTGCGCCTCTCGATGCATCGCCTCGATATCCATTTCATAGCGATAATGCAGCGCAAGATCCTGCAGAAAAGGATTGCGCACACGACTGTTCCACACCTTGTAGACATATTCCTTTCCCTTGCAGGAATAGCGCGCGTGGAAATCATCGGGCACAGCGCGGATATCGGTAACCGCAACGTCATCGGGCAGATAACGGTTCAGCGCCATCATCAGATGATCCTCGGTGATGGGGTGCGCGATCTTCATCGATACGCAGTACATATTGGCGTGAACGCCGCTGTCGGTTCGCGAACAGCCCTTGATATCGGGTTGCTCGTGAATGATCTGATACAGCGCGTTCTGAAAGACCTCCTGCACGGTCAGGGCATTGTCCTGTATCTGCCAGCCGTGGAGATTCTTTCCGCAATAGGATAAAGTCAAAAGTAAGTTTCTCATACAGCGAATTTAAAAAATATATTCAACAATATCACGCCGGCGATCACCAGCAGGGTAAATACGATGCTGATATAATCACGATTAGCTAGATGGAGCTGTTTCATACGGGTGCGTCCCTCACCGCCGCGGTAACAGCGGCATTCCATCGCGACCGCCAGTTCATACGCGCGTCGAAAAGCGGAGACGAACAGCGGCACCAGGATCGGAACCAGCGCCTTGATGCGTGTGATCAGGTTGCCGCTTTCCATATCGGCGCCTCTCGCCTTTTGCGCCGCCATGATCTTGTCGGTTTCTTCGAGAAGGGTCGGCACAAAGCGCAGCGCGATCGTCATCATCATCGCGATCTCATGCACCTTGACATGGAAGATCTTCAGCGGCTTCATCAATCTCTCGAGCGCGTCCGTCAGATCGGTCGGTGATGTGGTAAAGGTCAAGACAGAGCTGGACAGGATCAAGCAGATAATTCGCACACAGACGAATATCGCGTTCTTGATACCCTCCCATGTGACCTTGATAAAGCCCCATTGGAAGATCGGCTCGCCTGTTCCGTAGAACAGGTTCAAAAGCGAGGTGATGACGACGATGACGATGATCACCTTGAGACTTTTGAGATACATTTTCAGCGGCACTTTAGACAGCAATACGATCAATAGCACGACCGCCGCCATCAATGCCAATGAAACAAAATTGAACGTACAGAAGATCAGTACGATATACGCGATCAGGCTGAGGATCTTGACGCGAGGGTCAAGACGATGGATCACCGAATCCGAGGGAAAGTACTGTCCGAGGGTAATATCTCTCATAGACGTCCCTCCTTCTTCATGTACTCGGTGATATCGTGAACAGCGTTCTCGACTGTCAGGATACCTTGATGGAACGGAAAGCCGGCCGCAATCAAATTATCGATGATCGCGGTGATCTGCGGCACTCGCAGTCCCATCGTGCTCAGACGATCCGCCTGCGAGAAGATACGGTCACAGGTGTCATACATTTCGAGACGGGAGTGGTTCATCACCAACGCCTTGTCACATACTGCAGCGACATCCTCCATGGAATGGGATACGAACAACACGGTATTGCCGCGCTGCTTGTGATAGCGATAGATCTGGGCAAGCAGCACATCTCTGCCCAGGGGATCCAGTCCCGCGCAGGGTTCGTCAAGGATCAGGATATCGGGATCCATCGCGATCACGCCTGCGATCGCGGCACGGCGCTTTTCACCGCCGGACAGATCGAACGGGGATTTTTGCAAAAGCTCCGTATCCAATCCGACAAACTGAGCGGCATTGCGCACGCGCTCTTTTATCTCTTCTTCACTCAGTCCCATATTCATCGGACCGAAGGAAATATCTTTTTCGACCGTTTCTTCAAACAGCTGATACTCGGGATACTGGAACACCAGACCGACACGGAATCGGATCTTCCTGATCTCCTTGGGTTTATCCCAAATATCGATCCCATCCAGTTTGATGGAACCCGAGGTAGGCTTCAACAGGCCGTTGAGCATCTGCACCAGGGTGGATTTACCGGAACCGGTATGACCGATGATACCGATAAAATCGCCTTGATTCACATCAAAGCTGACATTCTCGACCGCTGTATGCTGAAACGGTGTTTTTGGTGAATAGACAAAGGAAACATCCTTTACGCTGAGCAAACTCATCGGAGCACCTCCTTGAGCAGAGAGGTGCACTCTGCCTCGGTAAGAGGAAGCTCCTTGATCTCAACGCCGCAGGCACGCAGCTTATAGCAAAGCTCCGTTGCCTGAGGGACATCCAGACGATGCTTTTTGAGCAGCTCCACCTGAGAAAACACCTCACGCGGAACACCCGAGGTGAGCATCTTGCCGTTATCGATCACATAGATGTGATCGGCAAGAACGGCTTCTTCCATATAATGCGTGATCATCACGATGGTGATGCCGTTCTCACGGTTGAGCTTGAGGATCGTGTCCATGACTTCCTGCCTGCCCTTGGGATCGAGCATCGCGGTCGGTTCATCCAGCACGATACAATCGGGTCTCATGGCGATGATACCGGCGATCGCGACACGCTGCTTTTGACCGCCGCTGAGCTTATGCGGCGCGTGCAGGCGATAGTCATACATATCGACCGCTTTGAGCGCTTCATCGACCCTCTCACGGATCTCGTCGGACGGAATACCGAGGTTCTCGGGGCCGAACGCGACATCCTCCTCCACGATACTGGCGACAAGCTGATTATCGGGGTTTTGCAGTACCAGACCGACCTTGCGTCGGATATCATAGGTGAGCTTTTCATCAGCGGTATCCATACCGTCGATGAATACCTTGCCCGAGGAGGGCAGCAGCATCGCGTTGAGGTGCTTGGCGATCGTGCTTTTTCCCGAACCGTTATGTCCGAGAATCGCGACAAATTCGCCTTTTTTGATCTCTAAGCTGATATCGTTGAGCACCTGCTTCTTTGATACGGTCTCGGTATCATCCTGTGATTCATATTGAAATGTAACGTTTTGTACAGAAATATAATCCATATACTCTCCAAATAACCGGCAGAAAGAATTGACGAAAGCTCAAATCATCTGCGCCATATCGCGGTAGAACCGCACGGAAGGGTCAGCCCTGACTCGGTGACGTCCAATCCGATCTCGTCGGATGACACGGTACCGCCGAATCGGCTTTTGATAACCGTTCCCAGAATGTATTCCATCACCGAGGGTGATAATCCCGTGGTGTAAGAATTCAAGATCACAAACTCAGCGTCATCAGCAAGCACGCCGGCGCACAGCTCCACAAACTCGTGGATGCGTTCCTCCAGCTTCCAGATCTCGCCGTTCGGACCGCGTCCGTAGGACGGAGGATCCATGATGATACCGTGGTATTTGTGTCCGCGACGTATCTCGCGGGCAACGAACTTTGCGCAGTCATCGACGATCCAGCGCACCGGCTGATCGGCGACGTGTGAGGATATCGCGTTTTCTTTTGCCCAGTTGACCATGCCCTTGGCGGCGTCAACATGACAGACCTTTGCGCCGGCATGGAGACAAGCGATCGTCGCACAGCCTGTATAGCCGAACAGGTTGAGGACATTGAGCTGACGGTCGGATTTGCGGATGATATCCCCGGCAAAATCCCAGTTGACTGCCTGCTCGGGAAAAACGCCCGTGTGCTTGAAGCCCATGGGCTTGACGTTGAACACAAGATCGCGGTATCTGACCTGCCAGGAAGCAGGGACTTTTTTGAACATCTGCCACTTTCCGCCGCCCGTATTCGAGCGGATGTATCGGGCGTGAGCATTATGCCAGAACGGATTGTTGCGCTCGGTATTCCAGATAACCTGCGGATCGGGACGGATCAAAATGACGTCGCCCCAACGCTCTAAGCGTTCGCCGCGCGAGGAATCGATGAGCTCATAATCGCTCCAATAGATTGTTTTTCGCATGTTGGTTTCTCTCTTTTATGAAATCGGTTGAGATTGCCACAGTCCTGACACGCGTGTCCAAACGTGGACTCGTGTGTCGGAGACTTCGCAATGACGATCTTTAGTCAAACAGGCTGCCTTGTGCCGCCGCGGTGTTGGCAGGGACCTTGTAGCCGAGGTGCTCATACGCCGCCGCGGTGACACAGCGTCCGCGCGGTGTACGGGACAAAAAGCCGATCTGCATCAGATACGGTTCATAGACGTCCTCGATGGTCACAGCCTCTTCGCCGATCGCCGCCGCGAGCGTTTCCAGTCCGACAGGACCGCCTCGATAATACTTAATCATCGCCTCGAGCATACGCCTGTCGTTCTGATCCAGCCCCAGCTCGTCGATCTCGAGTCTGTCAAGCGCCGTCTGCGCAACTTCCAGCGTAATCACACCGTCGGAGATCACCTCGGAAAAATCACGCACACGCTTCAACAGCCGGTTGGCGATACGGGGGGTGCCGCGTGATCGGGAAGCAAGTTCCAAAGCGCCCTCTTCATCGATCTTGATATCCAGGATCCCGGCGGATCGGGTGATGATTTTTGCCAGTTCCTCTGGTGTGTACATCTCCAAACGCAGTACAACGCCGAAGCGGTCTCGCAAGGGCGCGGTCAGCTGACCGGCTCTTGTCGTCGCGCCGACTAAGGTAAACTTCGGCAGCGGCAAATGATAGGACGCCGCCATCTGTCCCTTGCCCGTGATGATATCGATTGCGAAGTCCTCCATCGACGGATAAAGGATCTCTTCAACAGATCGTGACAGGCGGTGGATCTCGTCGATAAACAGCACATCACCTGGGTTCAAATTGGTGAGCAATGCCGCCAGATCTCCGGGCTTTTCGATCGCGGGACCCGAGGTAATGCGGATATTCACACCCATTTCGTTGGCGATAATGCCCGAGAGGGTCGTCTTGCCCAGTCCGGGAGGGCCGTACAAAAGAACGTGATCGAGTGACTCGCCGCGTTTTTTTGCCGCTTCAATAAATATTCTTAAATTCTCTTTTGCTTTATCCTGACCGATGTAATCCTCCAGCGTTTTCGGACGCAGAGGATTATCGGAATCGGTCGCGTCGGATGGGATCTCGGAGGTATCCATGATACGATCCTCAAAATCCATCTCAAAATCCGTGTTATAATCCATTTTACAGTTCCTTTCGGGAGGAGCACAGTGGCGCTTAACCAATCACAGGCTTTGCCTGTTCTTGGAGCGCTGTTGCATGGGAGTTGTGAACCAAATCACAGATTTGGACAACTCCTCAAAACCCCTCCCCTACACAAGTAGTATTAAGCCATTTGTTTCAAGGTCGCCGCTATCATCGCTTCTACCGGCATACTCGGGTCGAGCTTAGAGAGGATCGGCGTGACGTCGGCGGCGGAATAGCCCAGCACGGCAAGCGCAGAGACCGCCTTTGACACGTTGCCCGTATCCGCGATCACACTGCCCTTGCTGACGTCAAAGCCTGCTGTATCGACCACACCCTTGATCTTGTCCTTTAATTCGAGCACGATACGCTGAGCGAGCTTCGGGCCGACGCCGTTCGCGCGGGTCAGGGTCTTGCTGTCGCCCGAGTAGACACACATCGCGATCTGCTCGCTGGTCAGATCCGAAAGGATCGCGAGCGCCACCTTGGGACCGACGCCCGTGATTCCGATCAGCATCTTGAAGGTGTTCAGCTCGCTCTTGGAGGCAAAGCCGAACAGCTCCATCGCGTCCTCGCGTACATTCATGTAGGTGTAGAGCATGGTCTCGGTATTGAGCTTGAGTTGTTTTTGGGTCGTGATCGAGGTCTGCACCCGATAGCCGACGCCGCCGCATTCAATCACGGCAAAGCCGGCGTCCATCAATATCAGGTTACCTCTGACGGAATATATCATTACTTGATTCCTCGTTTCATCATCGTATTGCGCAGGGTGGTGCCTGCCGCCTGCGTATGCGTGATCGCGAGAGCGAGCGCGTCGGCGGTATCATCGGGCTTGGGTATTTCTTTAAGATGAAGCAGCCTGCGCGTCATCTCCATGACCTGCGGCTTGAGCGCTCTGCCGTAACCGGTGACGGCGGTCTTGACCTGCAGGGGTGTGTATTCATAGACAGGGATATGTGCCTGCTGTGCGGCTAAGAGGATCACACCGCGTGCCTGCGCCACCTGGATCGCCGTTGTGGTATTGGTGTTGAAATAGAGCTTTTCGATCGACATCACATCGGGCTTCGCGTGTCCGATCAGCTCAACGGTATCGTCATAGATCTGTTGAAGCCGAACGTTAAAATCCGTATGCGCCTCCGTCGTGATCGCGCCGAACGCAACAGGACGATGCGAGGTGCCTTGATATTCAATTACACCCCACCCGACGATCGCGTAGCCGGGATCGATACCGAGGATAACCAAAAGCTCAACTCCTTGCAATGAATACGAACTCGATTGTTTGAGAAAGAAAAACCTTTCTCATCATCAGTTGGAATTGCCACGGTACGACAACAGCGCCGAACCTCGCAATAACAAATCATACTAAGTAGCAATAAAAAGCTTTAAAAAGATATTAGCGGAGAATTTCGCAGAACAAGGCGGAGGGCGCAGGCAGGCTGGCGCCTGTCAAGACTGACAACGCAGTTATGCGGAATTCTCCGCAATAGATATTAAAGTGGTTTATTGCTACTTAGTATCAAATACTACGCATAATTTGACAGTTTATTATAACACAAATACACTGTTATAGCAATAATAAAATGAAAAAAGTCGCACCAAACTGCGACTTTTTCGACCATGATATTTATGCAATTATTTGGATAAAACGGCTTTTCTGACCATATGGAACGCGACAGCACCGATGAGGTTGCCGAGCGATACCAACAGGATGTAGACGATACCCTTTACGGAATACAGCGAATAAGCGGATGACGCGGCAAAATAGAACATGTCCGCTACGCTGTGCTCAAAGCCGCAGAGAATGAACGCGGGGACACAGGTGAATACCAAAATGTACTTGGGAAGCGACTTTTTGTCCTTGTCGCTTCTGAAATAATCCACCGCGATATAGACGAGGATGCCGCATAACGCGCCTAAGATAACGGTCTGCCACCAGGACTGGGTGAGCTTAGCTTCACATAATGTCTTAGCAGTCTCAGCGAGATTCGGCTTAGCGAACATCACGAGCGTACCCATCAGCATACAGCCGAGGATATTGCCAAGCCAGATCGTGCAAAGATACGGGATATAAGACGGCTTATTCTCGAGCAGATAGGCAGTTTTTCCGGTGAACAACAAGAAGCCCATGATCAGGATTACCGAGAGTCCCAGTGAGAACATGACCGCGCCGAGGGGCGCTTTTTCAATCGCGACGCACGCCAGATAGACTGCGCCGCCAAACGAGATCATGATACCAGCCAGCACCGCAGAAAACAGATTTTTCACAAATTTCATTTTATCGAACCCTTCTTTTATTTGTCCTTTAACGCGACATAACTATAGCAAATTCAACTCGATTTTACAATAGTGTAGAAGAATTATAATACTAATCATTGATAAAATGATTTAATCAGATATTTTGCGCAATAAATAAAAAAGGTTTTTATTAAGGATTAGGTTTAATAAATCAATTGGATTCGACTTTTTTCAGCGTCAGCACACTGCCGTCACGGATCAGCTCTACCCGATCGCCGTACAAATGATAGCCGAAGGAATAATTCATGCCGCTGTTATCGTCAAAGATCAGAAGATCGTCATCCGTCAGCATACATAAACCGCAGATATGCAGGGAATCCACATCGCTCTCGATAGCAAGACAACAATTTGTCCGTGCAAAGGATAAGGTCACATCGGCGCCGTTATCGAAAGAACCGCTCCATGTGTCCATTCTCAGTTCATCCGCGGGTCGCCGGATACTTTTGACACAGGATGACAGACTGAGCACCGCTGCCATTAACAAGAATATCAACAAAAACCTACCGCGCATAACCATCACCAAGACAGTATATGCGCGGAATATAACGAAAAGAAGTTATTCTGTTTTCTCTTCCTCTGCGGCGCGCTCTCTCATGCGTGTCGCCTGGAAGCCCTGCGTTGTCATGAACATGATGACAAGAATCAAAATCAGACCGACGATACCGCCGTAGGCGATCGAAGAACCCGGTCCGAAGCAAATAATAACGGCGCTGAGGATACAGGTGATATAGCTGATGATATACTTTTTCTTGGATTTTTTATCCAGAATAAAGAAAAAGAACGATACGATCGGCAGGATGACCAGAATCGCGCCGTAGACCGCGCCCATCACCTGCCCGGCACTGCCGTAGCCGTTGGGCTGGATCAAAAGATTGACCGCGGTGAGGATGGAATACTGTCCGTCATCATTCACAGGACCGTACATCAAGGGCATCCAGACCATTACCAGAACCAGCAGGAAATACATGACCGCCAGAAAGATGCGGATTTTCTTTTCGGAGCCTGACTCCTTGATCTCATCTTTATCAAAATATTTTGCCATCATAGCACCTCAACGATTGATTTGTTGATTATCACGCTTCTTATATTAGCACAAATCGACGATGAATACAACAATTATTTGACTTTACTCAAAAAAATGCTATACTCATAGAGAATTTGTGCAAACGAAGGAGGTATCATGTATGCACTGGATTCATAACACGGTGATTTACAATATTTATCCGTTCGGCTTCTGCGGAGCGCCGAAGGAAAATGATTTTCAGCTGAACTACCGACTGGACAAGATTGATGACTTTATCCCCCATTTCAAGAAGATGGGCGTCAACTGTATCCTGTTCAACCCGGTATTTGAGAGCACCCGTCACGGCTATGACACGATCGACTACAGAAAGATCGACAGCCGTCTGGGCGATAACGCGAGCTTCAAAAAGATCTGCGATACCCTGCATCAAAACGGCATCCGCGTGATCCTGGACGGCGTATTCAACCATGTCGGACGTGATTTCTTCGCGTTCAGGGATCTTCAGGAAAAAGGCATGGGTTCGCCCTATACCTCATGGTTTCAGAATATCCGCTTTGATCAGCAGAGCCCCTACGGCGATCATTTCAGCTATGAGGGCTGGGCAGGCTTCTATGATCTGGTCAAGCTGAACCTGCAGAACGAGGATGTTTTGAATTATCTCTTTGACGCGGTACGCTACTGGATCGACGAGTTCGATATCGACGGTCTGCGCCTGGACGCCGCCAACGTGATGGATGTGAACTTCTTCAAGCGTCTGCGCGGTGTTACCAAAGAGAAAAAGCCCGACTTCTGGATGTTCGGCGAGATCGTCGGCGGCGATTACAATCGTCTGGCAAACGCGGAAGCACTTGATTCCGTCACCAACTACGAGATCTACAAGGGGCTTTACTCCAGCCATAATGACCGCAACTATTTTGAATTCGCTCATTCCGTCGATCGTCAGGTCGGCGACTGGGGTATGTACAAGAACATCTACATGTACAACTTTGCGGACAATCACGATGTGACCAGGCTTGCGAGCATCATCCGTGATAAGGCTTTGCAAAAGAATGTCTACACCATGCTGTACGCGATGCCGGGTGTGCCCTCGATCTACTACGGCAGTGAGTTCGGCATGGAGGGCAAAAAACAGCGCCATTCCGATGACGATCTGAGAAGAGAACTGAATCTGAACGCGTTGGAGAATCCCGATTACGCGCTGTTTGAGCATATCTGCAAGCTCGGCAAGATCAGACACAGTCTGGAAGCATTGCAATTCGGCAAGTATAAGAATGAGCAGATCCAGCTCGAGCACATGTGCTTCTCAATGAAAACCGACAATCAGAAGGTCTATATCATGCTCAACCAGAGCAATGAGCCGCGCAATCTCGGCATCAACACCGACTTCAACGGCGTTCTGACCGATGTGCTCAACGGCAATCAGCAATATCCCTGCAACGGCTGGTGCGAGATCACCATACCGCCGATGAGCTCGATGATCCTCGTCGAGAATGACGGCTCTTTTAAGATCGATTTTTCGGACAACGAGTGCGATGTAACTGTGCCCGCTGTTGAGGAATCGACCGCTCAGCCCACTCCCGAAGGACCTGAGTTAGTGCCCGAGGAGATTGTGAAGGGGCGCTACAGACATTTCAAGGGCAATGAATACGAAGTGATCGACTTTGCCAAGGACAGTGAAACGACCGAGCTGATGGTTATCTACCGCGCGCTGTACGGCGAGCACGAGCTGTGGGTACGCCCATACAAGATGTTCCAGGAGATCATCGAGAGAGACGGCAAAAAAATGAGAAGATTCGAGAGGATCGACTGAGCCGTTCGATCGTTCACAACCCCATACTAACAAGAAAATGGCTGTCACGCATTTGATGTGACAGCCTTATTTTATACCTATTTATTCAGTTCCTCGTGATTCTGCTCGAGTTTCTTCTTCGCGCGTTCCGCTTCTTTCTCGATATACTTCTTATCATTGTCCACCTGCTTGCCGTAGACGACAAAGCGAGTAAACAGGAATTCCGTGATGAGATTCAACAGCATGCTGAGGATCTCGACCAGATAATCATTCCATCCCAAGGTCTCGACCAGAAAGTTTCCGCCGATCGTGGACAGCGGCGTAAAAATGCAGTAGTAAATGAATACTTTCAGCATCGCGATCGGGACATTTGCCGCAGAATGGAAGGTGAACTTACGGTTGATCGTAAAGTTATACAACACCGATAACACCAGAGAGATCAGGTAACACGGCCAATAGCTGAATCCCGAAAACTCAGTCAGCAACGTAAAGCTGACGAACTGGATAATACCGGCTGACGCAGAGAACAGCACAAATTTGATGGTGCGGATAATTTCTTTCTTTTTATTGTTCATAATTCTCTCAAAAGCCCTCACATACTAATATCGCGGAAACCGTCAAAGTTTCCGCGATCATTATTCTTATTGACCTACAGCAGCTGTCGGTGCGGTACTCACGGCTGAGCTCGATGATGAAGAGCCGCCCGATACCGAATCCTCATAGATGAATTTCGCTACATCCCTGCGAACACCGTCCCAGTCGTTGATAACGATAACACTCTGACCGTCGGGTGTAGTGCCGTAGCCCCACTTGCCCTCCGTCGGCAGGGACATTTCTTCCATATCATACTTGATATAAGTCATCATGTTGGCAACGAGGAAAGTAATGTCGCCCTTCTTGAGGTTCGTGGTGACCAGCGGTCCGATCTTGTTCGCGATGGAGACGAGCTCTGTCAAAGAGGCGCTCTCTCGAAGGCTCTTGACGATCGTCTGGATCAAGTTGCGCTGTCGGGAGGTACGATCCCAGTCGTCACCGGAAAAGCTGTATTCGGGGTTGCCGCCCAGGCTCTCCTCACCGCGGTCACGAGCATACCAAAGCGCCTGATAACCGTCCAGATGAACCATCTGCTTTTCTTTTGTCGGATCAAACTTGAGGAACGAGGTAACGTCGGTCTGATCGTTGACATCGATCTGCGCGTTGATATACTTGATCTCTTCGAGCGTCAACTCAATATCGACGCCGCCGAGCGCTTCGATAACTTCTCTGAAGGAAGAGAAATCGACCGTCGCGTATTTATCAACCTTGATACCGAAGTTCGCCTCGATCGTATCGATGGACAATCTCTCACCGCCGAAGGTGAACGCGGAATTGATCTTGTTATCACCGTGACCGGGAATGTTGACATAGGTATCACGCTGGAAGGAAGTCAGCTTGAGCTTTCTGTTGACGTTATCGATCGAAAGCAGGATGGTGGTATCACTGCGTCCGTGATCCTCTTCGGTTGCGGGAGAATCCTGTCCGAACAACAGGATATTCAATACATTATCACTCGACAAAAGTGTGTTGCCGCCGTTCGCGACCGATACGGTCGTTTCCGTTGTCACTGTGGTAGCGGCAGGAGTCTCCGAGGGATCCAGCGACTTGAAGTGCATGGAATCCAGCACCTTATAGTAATAGACCAATCCGGAACCGACCAAAAGCATGATCAGGGAAAGCACCAGAACGAATATCCTGAGTCCGAGACCCTTATTCTTTTTCGGTTTGCGCGAAGCAGGTTCGCGTCGATCTCTGTCGTCGTATATCTTATTCACATCATTAGATGAAGCAATATCAACAAAATCATCGTCATATCTTGCCATATAAGATACCGCCTTTCATAGTTGTATCTGTACAAGCGGACATACTCGCACATTTTAAATCATTCTTATATTATACTCAAAAAGAATTATTTAATTTTCTAATAAAGAATTTATGTCGAAATTCATACTTTTTTTACAAGTTATGTCAAATTATGGGGTATCGGCATATGAACATGTACCAAAGGCAGCTTTTATCCCAGCTCATCCAGCGTCAGATAATAGGAGGGAATACACTCCTCCATAAAGATCTTTAATGCCGGCAGTTCCATCTTCTCGATCGCCTGCTCGGTGGATTCCTTCGCTTTGAGGAATTCATTATTTCCCATGCGGACCTCTTCGATACATTTGATCAAGGCGGAGAGCTTGTCCGCCGCCTTAACGTACCGCTCCAAAACCGCGTCCTCATTGGAGATCACGGGTCGGTAAACCGCCTGCAGATCCTCGGGCAGCATGGAGATCAGGCGATTTTCCGCTACCTTCTCCACCGTTTTATAGGCATTCTTGATATCGGGATTATAATACTTGATCGGAGTGGGCATATCGCCGGTGATGATCTCACTCGCGTCGTGGAACATCGCGATCACCGCCGCCCTGTCCGCATCGAGCTCCTCATGCAGACGAACATTCGCGATGTTGACCAGCGCGTGCGCGAGGATCGCGGTTTCCAGACTATGCTCGGAAATATTCTCGGTTTTGGTGTTGTTCATTAAGCCCCAGCGGTCAATATATTTCATCCGTGAGATCATGGCAAAAAATCGGTTCATCGTTCATTCTCCTTTAATTTGACAAAAACTTAAAATTTATCGTGCATTTTATCATATTGTGTGTTATAATATATAAGTTAAGGTGCGTATTCTTGCCGCACCATCCGTGTTAGGTACATTTTAGCACATTTTATGGAGCACGTAAAGACTTTTATGGGAGGATGAAAAATGGTTCTGAATCGTATTGACAACGATAAAAGGCCATATGCGCTGTATGCCTTTTTATGGGCGTTCCTCCTTTCGGCGATTCTCGTCATTCCCGTTATGGTTTATGACAAGGGTTACTTTCTGTACTACGGCGACTTCAACGTGCAGGAGATCCCGTTTTATCAGCTGGCGCATGACGCAATCCGCAACGGTGAGACGGGATGGAGCCACCTGACCGATCTGGGCGCTAACTTCATCGGCAGCTACAGCTTTTATCTGCTCGGCTCGCCTTTTTTCTGGCTGACGGTACTGCTGCCCGGATCGTGGGTGCCGTACTGCATCGGACCGTTACTGATACTGAAGCTGAGCTTTGCGTCGCTGTCGGCATACATCTACATGCGCCGATATGTACGGCATAGGAAGTACGCGGTCATCGGCGGCGTACTGTACGCTTTCTCCGGATTCTCCGTTTACAATATTTTCTTTTTCCATTTTCACGAAGCGATCATCATCTTTCCGCTGCTGTTGGCGGCGCTGGATGAATTCCACGCGACAAAACGCAAGGGCGTTGTAGCGCTGGCGGTATTTGCCGCGGCGTTTATCAACTACTACTTTTTCTTCGGACAGGTCGTCTTTGTCATCATCTACTACATCGTTAAGCTGATCTCAAAATCCTACCGTTTCCGCCTGCGTGAATTCTTCGCGCTCGCGTTTGAATGTGTGGCAGGCTTTGGAATGTCAATGGTACTGCTGCTGCCGTCGATCGCCGCGATCACCGGCAACTACCGTATCTCGGATTTTTTGTACGGCTGGAACGCGGTCGTCTATCCGAAGAGTCAGCGATATGTCCAGATTTTGGTGAGCATGTTCTTCCCCGGCGACGTACCGGCGAAAAACAACTTTACCCCGAACGCCGGAGCAAAGTGGTCGTCTGTCGCGCTGTATATCCCGATGTTCTCCATGACCTTTGTGCTCGCGCACCTGCGCGACAAAAAACGCGGCTTCTTCCGCAGGATGATCATCATCCTTTTGATCATGGCATGTATCCCGATCTTGAACAGTGCTTTTCAATGCCTGAACAGCAATTACTACGCCCGATGGTTCTACATGCTGACACTGTTAATGGTGTTGGTCACCGTGCAGGCGCTCGACCGCTTCAACATCACCGCGTTCAACCGCGGCTTCTATCCGACCTCAATCATCACGCTTGCGATTGCCGCATTGATCGGCTTGATGCCCGACGAGGAATCGGACAAGCCCATCAAGACGTTCACGATCGGACTGGAGGAATCCTCCAAACGCTTCTGGATCTTTGTGATCGCGACCGTCGTCGGTCTGGCACTGACATTCCTGATCGCCTTCTGTTATCAAAAGAAACGCAAATGGTTTTACAGGGTCACCGTGATCACACTGAGCATATTCGTCGCGTCCTACAGCACGATGTATATGTGGTCAGCACGGAGCTATGCCGATCGTGATGACGAATTCATGATCAGCTATGCCCTCAACGGCGGCAAGGATATCACGATCGATGACATCAAAGAGGTGCGATCCGACTTTTATAAAACCTCGGATAATATGGGAATGTTCTGGCAGATCCCCAATATCCAGGCGTTCCACAGTATCGTACCGGGATCGCTGATGAACTTCTATAACAATGTCGGCGTAAAACGTGACGTCGGCTCCCGCCCTTCCACCGATCTCTACGGATTACGGGGTTTGTTATCCGTCAAGTATCTCTTTATCGAGCATGATCCCGATGAAACGATCGATGAATACACGACCGTGATGCCCGGTTATCGTTATCTGAAAACCGAGAACGGCTTTGACAGCTATGAAAACGAGCATTATGTTCCGATGGGCTATACCTACGATCAATTCATCACGACCGAGGAATACAACGATCTGTCCAAGGATATCCGCCATCTGGCACTGCTTAAGGCGATGGTACTCTCACAGGATCAGATGCAGAAATACGCAGATATCACCGGATATACCGACGGGATGTATCTCAACCTCAACTTCTCGCATGATCCCAACAAATCGCAGGATATCTACTATCCGAAATATGAAGGCTTTGACAGCGTTACCGCTGATTTCAGCTATAATGAATCCGACTACTTCTCAGATACGGAGAAGCTCAAGGAACGTTCCTGCACCGAGTTCCGCTATACGAAGGATGGCTTTGAGGCGCAGTTCCACAACAAAGGGAATGACAATCTGCTGTTTTTCAGTATCCCGTATGACGAGGGCTGGACAGCGTATGTCAACGGTGAACAGGTTGACGTCGAAGAGGTCAATACCGGATTGATGGCGGTGCGTGTACCCGGTCATCAGATCAGTGAGATCAACTTTGTCTATCACACGCCCTTGTTAAAGGAAGGCGTGATCATCTCCGGTGTGGCGGTTGTCGCGCTGGCGATTTACTTGATTATCTTCAGGGGTTTTCGTGCAAAACGGGAATTCCGCAGAATATACAGAAAAAAACAGAACACCAAAAAAATGAGGAGGAAGCTATGAGTTTCGGCGAAAAAATACTCGATTACAAAGAAGATATCATCACCGATCTGGGGGAACTGATCGCGATCCAATCTGTCACCGGCATCCAGGACGGATGCAAGGAGGCGCTCGACTGGATGATGAAGAAAGCGATCAGCTTCGGTCTGAAAGCCGACAGCATTGACAACGAAGCCGGTCATGTTGAACTGGGTGAAGGCGGAAAGCTCTGCGGCATACTGGCGCATCTGGACGTTGTGCCCGAGGGCAATAACTGGGATTCACTGCCGTTCGAACTATCCATCGGCGATAACGGTTATATGTACGGCAGAGGCGTCGCCGATGATAAGGGCGCCGCGCTGATCAATCTGTACTGCCTCAAGGCGCTCAAGGATAACGGCGTTGTCGGCAAGAATACGCTGCGCGCGATCTTCGGCACCAGTGAAGAACGCGGCATGACGGATATGGACAAGTATTTTGAATATGCGCCGATGCCCGATCTTTCCTTTACACCCGACTCCGAATACGGTATTTGTATCGGTGAAAAGGGTATTTTACAATTAGAGCTGTACGCCGATACACACGACGGCACCACGCTGACCCAGTTCCATTCCGGCAAAGCGACTAACGCTGTTCCCGATACCGCCTACGCGCTGCTCGATTGCACCGAGAACGAGGATCATCAGCTGGCGCGTCTGGCTGACGCGAAGAAAGGCTCGTTCGAATTCTATTACACCATCGACGGCATGATGGTGCTGTCACGCGGTCAGGCGGCTCATGCCGCTAATCCCGAGGAGGGACTCAATGCCGCTACAGCGCTGGTCGATCTGTTGACCTCCAACTTCTCGCTTCCCACGATGGGCTCTCTCCCCTCCTTTATCAGCCATTATATCGGCGTTGATACCGACGGCGTGATGTTAGGCATCAAGATGAGAGATAAGGAATCGGGCCCCCTGACAGTCAACGTCGGCACGATCCATATCGACGAAGGCTATGCCACCTGCACGCTGGATATCCGCTACCCTGTTACCGCGGACGGTGAGAAGATCCTTGAGAAGATCACCCGTCAGGCTAACAAAGAGGGCCTCCATGTCAAGGTGCTGTCGCACTTAGAGCCGCTGTATCTCAGCAAGGATTCCGACATCGTTCGCATCCTCAGTGACTCCTATGAGACGGTCATGGGTGAAAAGCCGAGGCTCTACACCACCGGCGGCGGTACTTACGCGCGCAAGCTCGGCGGCAAGGGCGTAGCGTTCGGCCCTATATTCGAAGGAGAGGTCAGCAACATTCATAACGCCAACGAGTGTATCAATGTTGAAAAATTCTTCCAACATGCCCAGATCTGTCTGGAGAGCATGTATAATCTTTACACTAAGGGATGATATCGCATGTCCGCTGAAGCAATTATCAAATCACAGGCACGCGGAATACTCAAGCATAACTTTGTAAAAGCCATTATGGCGCTGTTGATCGTGCTCATTCCCTATTCGATCATGGACGGTACGACAACGGTGATCTCCTGTCTTATCCCTCAGTTCATATCGGATGAATCGACGAGCATGATGCTGGTCTACTCGATCGGTTATCCGGTGGAGATCATCATGCTGTTCCTGTTCTCTCCGATCATCAACGGCTATATCCGCGCCAACTACAAAGCGGCATATACCGAGAACATCGATCTGAAGGATGTATTCTATCATTTCGGCTCCGGTCGGTATTTCAACGCGCTGAGCCTGAATATCCGCTTCATCATTCGGATGTTCCTGCCGGCATTGATCCTCTACGCACCTTTGATCGCCTATGTCGTCATCAGCAGTATCTACGCGCCCGAGTTCAGTAACACGGTGCTGTACTATGACTTTTACTTTATCCTCACGGTATTGTCCACACTCACGACGGCGTTGTATTCACTGCGTTATTTCACGGTATTTACCGTCAGCGCGGATAACCCCGACTTTACACCGAAGGAAGTATTCCGATATAACAAAATAATTATGAAGCACAGAACCGGCGACGCGGCTAAGCTGCTGCTCAGCTTTACTCCGTGGCTCCTGCTGTGTCTGTTGATTCTGCCTATGCTGTATGTCATCCCCTATATGACGCAGTCGCTGTGTATCAGCGCCAAATGGATGACAAAGGCGGCGTTGGAGGAGAATGAATAAATGAGAGTTTCACTATGTACGATCGCGCGGAATGAAGAAGAAGCGCTGCAGGGATTGCTCAGAGATTTTGAAGATCAGAATTATCCGCACAACAAAATCGAAGTCATCATGATCGATTCCAACTCCACCGACCACACTCATGATGTGATGGAGGAGTTCAAAAACGCCGACAACGGTTTTTATGATGTGAAAATCTACAAAACCACCGGTAAAAATCAGGCTTGTGCGTGGAATGTCGCGATCGAGCACGCGACGGGTGATATCATCATCCGAGTTGACGCGCACTCAAAAATCCCGCGTCAGTTTGTATCGCGCAATGTATTCAATATTCAGGAGGGTGAGGATATCGTCGGCGGCGGTCGACCGAATATCTGCGCTAACCCGAATCCGTGGACAAAGACGCTGTTAGCGGCGGAAGAAAGTCTGTTCGGTTCCTCTGTTGCGGATTACCGCAGACCTGCCGCGCAGAAGGAATATCACGACAGTCTGTTCCACGCGGCATATAAGCGCGAGGTGTTCGCCAAGGTCGGCGGCTTCAACGAAGATCTGGGTCGCACCGAGGATAACGAGCTGCATTACCGCATCCGTCAGGCAGGCTACAAGATGTGCTGCTGTCCCGAGATCATCTCCTTCCAGCATACGCGCAGCACCTTTTCGCGCATGATCAAGCAGAAATACGGCAACGGATACTGGGTCGGTCTGACGCTGGGCGTATGTCCGGGATGTCTGAGCTACTTCCACTTTATCCCCTTTATCTTTTTATTATCGATTATCGGCACCCTGTTATTATGGGCGCTCATGAATCAGCCGGTATTCTTCGCTGTCATCATGGCGATGTATACGATGTTCAACTTCGTCAACACCGTCGGCGCGTTCGTCATCAAAAAATCCATCAATCCGCTGTTTTTGATCCTGCCGCTGCTCTTCCCTGTTCTGCATATCAGCTACGGTATCGGAACCCTGATCGGACTGATCAGGCTGCCGTTCTGGAAGCACAGTCTGGACGGAAGCGCACAGAGAAGGATCGAAGAGATCAAAGAAGCTGTCAAGAACAATACCGTCATCTATGACGATGAAAAAGAAGAAGTATTATGAGTGAGATCATTAACGTAGACAGAGAAACACTCAGAAAGCTCCAGCTCAAGGAGCTCGAGTCGCTGGTGTATTTCGATGAATTCTGTAAAAGACATGAGCTGACCTACTTTTTGCTGGGCGGATGCGTGATCGGCGCGATTCGTCATAACGGCTTTATCCCGTGGGATGACGATATCGACGTGATGATGCCGCGCAGGGATTATGAGCGGATGTTAAAGCTGTGGCAGCAGCATGAGAGCAACGAGCGATTCCTGATGCTCAAGACCGACGGCAAGAAGGTATTCACCGGCAACAGCTTTGCGACACTGGTCGATACCTCGGCAACGATGGTCAAGGAGAATCAGAAGGATATCGATGTGCCGCACGGTATCGTGACGGATGTTTTTCCGCTGGATGGTTGTCCCGACAGCAAATGGCAGCGTTATTGGCAGTATTATCACGCAATGATGTACAGCCTGTATATCACCGAGGTGGTGCCCAGTAAGCACGGCGGATTGATCAGGTTCGTCAGTTCGCTGCTGTTAAAGCTGGTGCCCTCACGCGAAAGACGCACCAAGATCTGGCAAAAGCATGAGAAGAAGATGACGCGCTACGGCTTCCGTACCCATAAAAAGAGCACAGAGCTGTGCGCGGGTCCCGGATATATGGTGAATGAGTATCCGCAAGAGGCGTTCGATGAGGTGGTCTATCACGAGTTTGAGGGCTTGCAGATGCCGATCCCGAAGGGCTATGACGCTTATCTGAAAATGGCGTTCGGCGATTATATGGAGCTGCCGCCGGAGGATAAGCAGGTACCGCACCATGATCTGGTGGCGCTGGATCTGGAAACGCCGTGCCGATAAGCTATTGACAATCATTGTTCAATGAGTATAATGGATGTCGGTTTATTTGGTTGAAAGCACCTTAGGAACCCTCAGGCGCTTCGCGCCAGCTCCCTTAGGAAAGGGAGCCTTTGATTGAGATCGGACGCGCGCGTCCTTAATCTCGCAATTACTATATCAATAATTAACAGAGTAAAAGAATACGCGTTAAGTGTTTGCCGAACGGGGAGTTGACGGCAGGACGAAAGGCAACGCGCCGCTTTTTCTGTCACTGACTGACGCTTTATGAAAGCAACTAAAAATGCTTTTATAAGCTGATTCTTCAGTCTATAACGGAAAAAGGGTACGCGTACCCTGCGGTGTATTCTTTGCATCCCGCTGTTGCATACGGAAACACCTCCTTATGCGATAGAAGCAAGCAGATCACTGTATATGTGATTTTACCGCTTGCCCAAGAGATGCGCAAAGGAGGTCTTTTTATGTCAATCTTCAAAAAATTCGCAAGTTCATCCAAGGAATTGACCCATGTTCAGACGCTCGCCATCTGCGCGATGATGCTGGCGCTGAGAGTCATCCTCGGTATCTTCACCAACTTCACGCTGGCGATCATGCCGTTTGTCAAGATCGGGTTCTCGTTCATCCCGATCGTGATCACCGCATATTTATACGGTCCCGTCTGCGCGGCGATCGTCTCAGGCGCAGGCGATGTGCTGTCCATTATTCTGGCAAATCCGACCGCGTTCTCCATGAACCCTGCCTTGACGGCGTGCTATGTATGGGAGGGCATTATCTACGGCGTCATACTGTATCAGAGTGAGTTCAAGCTCAAAGACATCATCATTGCAAAGGTCGCGACTTTATTGCTGTGCTCACTGCCGTTGAATACGTTGATACTCAGCGGCATGATGAACATCCCTTACTTTACGTTGTTGCTCTATCGCGCAGCGGTACTGGTACCGTTCGGCGTGATCGAGGTGTTGATCACACGATTGATCAAGCCGCTTCTCAACAGAATCAAGGTCATTAAGGCATAAGATAAAACAATTTGTCACTTCGTTCCGTTTATACAATCCCTCAGTCGCCCGATACGCGTGTCGAGCGACAGCTCCCTTTACCAAAGGGAGCCATATAAAGAAAAGCACCTCGAAAAGAGGTGCTTTTTCGTATATTTGAGATTGTCCGCTATATCAATGAAAGTTACAGCGCCGCTTTGATCAGGGTCAACAGCTCGTCATAGGTATCGCATGCCGGGATATCGGGATAATCCGCTTTGATGCTGTCGGGCGCGCGGAACAGGAAGCCTGCCTTGCTCGCTTGAATCATCGCGAGATCGTTGAAGCTGTCGCCGGACGCGATGGTCTCAAAGCCGCAGGACTGGAGCGCGCGGACGGTGGTGAGCTTGGTCTTTTCACAACGGAGCTTATAATCGGTGATCTTGCCGTTTTCGTCAACGATCAGCTCGTTGCAGAAGATCGCCGGCCAGCCGAGCTTCTCCATCAAAGGCTTTGCGAACTGAGAGAAGGTATCGCTGAGGATGACCGCCTGTGTGGTGGCGCGCAGTTCATCCAAAAATTCCTTGGCGCCGGGCATGGGATCGATCGTGGCGATCGTCTCCTGGATCTCCTTGAGTCCCAGACCGTGCTGATCGAGGATATCCAGACGGTATTTCATCAGCTTATCATAATCCGGTTCGTCACGAGTGGTGCGCTTTAACTCCGGAATACCGGAAGCCTCGGCAAACGCGATCCAGATCTCGGGAACCAATACGCCCTCTAAATCTAAACATACAATATTCATAGCAGTACCTTCCTTTTCTGATAATTATCGGTGTGGATACAACCTGTTTTTACAGTATCATTAAACTACATACAGCGTGTTTTGTCAAGTAATCAGGCAGAAAAAGAGCCCATCCTCGCGGATGGGCTCCTATCATTGATTATCAGTTTGCTTCGTCGGGATTGTAATTGTAATACTTACACCAGTCGCCGTTGTTCTTGCCTACCAGATCATCCTGGATAACGACCCAGATCTCGGGATAATCGTCATACGAGATACCGACGTTCTCGCCGCCTACTACGCCGTAGTCCTTGGTCTGCGGATTGCCGTTATTGCTGATGATGAAATAGTAGTTCAAACCGCCGGGGATCGGGAAGGTCACATCATACCAACCGTTCTCATCGGGATTGGACAGTAGCAGACCCGGCCAAGCGTCATAGCAGTTGATTGCCTGACCCGCGCCGTCGTATGCCCATGCCCACAGGCTGGGCGCCCAAGTCTGATCGCCGCTGTGTTTAACGTGCATCTTGGGGCTTGCAACGCTGTAGGAATACCAGTAGTTGACAACGATCTTCTTGTTGACGATACCGGACGCGTTGGTGGGCATTTCATCGAGCTTATAGTAAGCAATTGTCAGCGGAGCGGTGGTATACTCCTGACCATAGCGATACTTGGTGACAGTAGCGTTGCCGATCGATTTGACCGTTCCGTCATCCTGTCTGCCCAGATAACGAGTTGTAACAGTGTAGGTAGAATCAATCATTCCGACAAGAAAACGCTGGAGCAGGACGACATCGGCGATATCGGTAATGCCGTTCTTGTCATAGTCGCCGCACTTGACCTGAGCGTCGGTCAGCTTAGTCATACTTGCCAGATATCTCTGCAATACGGTTACATCGCGCACGTCAACAATACCGTCGCTGTTGACGTCGCCCTCAGAAGCTCTGAATCTCTCGGGGATATAATCAATATAATTAAAGGTAACGGTCTGGGGCTGTTCGGAGAAGGTACCGTCGACATCGCCTTCAATGGAGTCGAGCTCATATTCGATCGGGATGGAACCGTCTGCCTCTACGGAGTAACCCTCGCCGGGCTTACCGATCAGGGTGTTGGTGGAGAGGATCTCCCCGGTTTTCTGATGAACGCTCTTGATGGTCAGCGTGGAGTAATCCGACTTCAGATCGACTGCCTCGAAGCTCTCCTTATCAACCGCGATCAAAGCGGAGTATGCAGGTACGGTAAAGGTCTTTCCCTTGACTTCACCGAGATTCATTACGCCGGCTACCTGATCGTTCGCGACAATGACCCACTCGGAATCATCGGTAACGCCGGAGGTCGCCTTGGTGAATCTGTAGTTCTTCTCAACATTGGTGCCGTTGTAGATGACAACGACCTTGTTCCATTCGCCCTCGGTCTCGTTATCAATGGTGTAAGCAATCGGGTTCACGGAACCGGTAGCGGAAGTATCAAAGTTATACTTGTAGTTGCCGCCGTCAGCCTCTGTGACGCTGGCGGTAAAGGGAGAGAACGCCTTTCTCAGCTCGAACATACCTCTGTAGTAGGATACGATATCAGCGTTGGTCTTTAAGAGCGACCAGTCGATCATGTTCAGGGTAGCCGCACTCTTGTAGGAGTTCTCGTCGCCGTCCTTAGATCGACCCATCTCTTCACCTGCGAGCAGGAAGTCCATACCCTGGCAGGAGCTGATGATCGCGCCGGTGAGTTTGTTCTGCTTGACAACGTCAGCGAAACGCTGGCGATAATCAGAGATCGTGCCGCCCTGATCAACATAAGCGAGCTTATCATAGAGAGTGTAGTTATCATGGCAGGAAGCATAGGTCAGGCACTGTTCGGGAGTGACCGCGTGCCATCTTGCCTTACCGACGGTATTCGCGCGGATACCGTAGTTGACGCCGGGCGCGGAGGTCTTGACATTCTGTACAAAACCACCCTCTTCCTTATGGAAGACATTACCCTTGATCGCGTCACGGATCTGGTCATTGAAGAAACCGATACGGGAAGAGAGCTTATCAGAGTTGCCCTGAACGGTCATGAAGGTCTCGGTACCGGCGCAGGTGGTGGGATCGTAAACGGTATCGCCAGCCCAGCCTTCACCGTACATGACGATACGGGGATCGATCTCGTCCATATCATCACGGATCAGGTTCATGGTCTCGCCGTCATGTACGCCCATCAGGTCAAAGCGCAGACCGTCGATGTGATACTCTTCGGTCCAGTATTTGATCATTTCGCGCATATACTTACGATACATCGCGCGCTCGGAAGCGGTGTCGTTACCGCAGCCGGACTGCTGGCTGTAGCCGCCGTCTGCCGCCATACGATAATAATACTCGGGGACACACGCGGTAAAGCAGGAGTCCACGGAATAAGTGTGGTTGTATACAACGTCCATGATAACGCCGATACCGGCATCATGGAGCGCCTTGATCATCTGCTTGCACTCGTTGATACGAACATTGCCGTCATAGGGGTTCGAGGAATAAGAACCCTCGGGAACGCCGTAGTTCTTGGGATCATAACCCCAGTTGAACTGAGTGGGATCACCGGACTCGTCGATCGTCGCGAAGTCATACATCGGGTTGATCTGAACGTGGGTAACGCCGAGGCTCTTCAAGTAGTCGATACCGGTGGAGATCATGCCCTCATTGTTGAGGGTGGTGCCAGTCTCGGTGAAGCCGAGGAACTTGCCGCGGTTCGCCTCACTGACGCCGGAGTTGGCGGCATAAGAGAAGTCCTTGACATGAACTTCCCAGATGATCGCGTCGGTCTGCTCGTCGGTGAAAACATGGGAATCTCTATCCCAGTCCTCGGGATCGGTCTTGTTGAGATCGACAACCATGGAACGGTTGCCGTTCACGCCTACCGCATAGGAGTAAGGATCCTGCGTCTCGACCGTCTTAGGACCGGTAGATTTGTAGATGTGGTTGGGATTGGTGATGGTGTAGGTGTAGTAGGTGTTGACGATATCGCCGCTAATGGTGATCGTCCATACGCCCGTCCACTTTTCATCGTCCATCAGCTTTTCCATCTCGACAGTGCCGAGATCCTGTGCGCCGTCCTCATCATCGGAGCCGGTCGCGTAGCGATTGAGCTTGACCTCAGTTGCCAGCGGCGCCCATACCTTGAAGGTAGTGGCGTTGGGGGTGTAGAGAGCACCCAGCTCACCGTCATAGGCATATTCCGCATCCAGCGCCATAGCTGCAACACTGTAAGGATTGGCAACGGCAGCAGAGGTAGATACCATCGCTACGGATACCATCGATACAACGAGCATCACGCATAGAAGCAGAGATATGATTCTTCTTGTTTTTTTCATGCATTTTCCTCCTTTTAAAATGTTTAATGAAAAAAAGCTTTCAACAAATATATATCACAAAGGCGTTTTACCGCATTTGTCACATCCGATCATCTATCATCGATCTTGATCGACATCATCTTTTTCTTCTTCGTCATGCGGCGGATCAGGATCACAGCGACAATAATAAGCACTACGATTCCGACGAACACGAGGATGATCGTCACTAGATGGTTCTTGACCGTGAGCCAGAACGCGCGCTGCGGATTCTGATAGTAGACGAGTACATTCAGCTCGTTCTCGGAGAATACGGCATTCTCGTTGGAGATATCGTAGTATTTGTAGCCGTCGAATTCCATATCCTCGATCTCGAGCTTGTCGCCCTCGACCCCTCGATAGGATTTTTGCGACAGGATCGTGCCGTCACTCGCCAGATAGATCACATTGGCAGGACAGGTGTATTCATCCTTTGTTTCGATTTTTTCCGCCTCTTTATAATAATAGACGACCTCGATCGGCTCCTTAGTGTACAAACCGGCGCCGTTCGCAGGCAAACGATCCAGATCAAGCGCATAGCCCTTGATCCCGGGGATCGCAGGGGTATAATACTGCTGACCGACGCGGTTCGTCATCACAACGGTATTCGCGAGCACCTTGCTGTCGGGATTAAGGAACTTGATCGTGACAGTGGAATACTCGCCCTTGTACGCGACACAGCTGACGTCAATGATTTGGAACGTCTTGGTAAAGGTGCCGTTCAGCACGGAATCAGAGGTGATATTGTAGTTAAACAGGATCTCGGACGGCGTCGCCGCTACGTAGGTATCGTTCATGTTGCCTGTCAGACGCTCTTCACACACAACAGCGCCGTCATTCGCCTTGTCCTTATAGCGGATATACAGCAGACACTCGGGCGCTTCCTGCTCAACAGCGGCAAAGCTGTCGGCGTCCACCAGAACATATGCGGATGTCGCAGGGACATTCACGGAACCGCTTGCTTCACCGAGGTTCGTTAAGCCTGCGCGCTGATCATCCGCTAAAATCACCCACTTGCCGTCGGGCAGAGATACGGTGGCCGCTTTCGCGTTATCTCCGTTGAGGGCAACGACAACAGAGGGTATATCGCTGCCTGTGACAGAATACGCAATCGTATTCTTGGATGAGCTGTCAAGATAGTCGATCGTTGTCCGTTCACCGAGTCCGTCACGCAGGGTGGGGATCGCTTTACGGATACGGATCAGACCTTTGTAATAATCGGTCATCGAGGTGAAGCGATAGCGCGAGAACCAGTCGATCTGATTGACCTCGACGGAGGATTGATAGGAATTCTCGTCCCCTTGCTTGGTTCTGCCGAGTTCTTCACCGGCGAGCATAAAGGGTACGCCGCGCGACATCAGCACCGTCGCGGCGGACAGCTGATTCATCTTTAAGAGATCCTCACGGCGCTGTGTATACTTTCCGTCATCATAGACGGAGGATGTCAGCTTATCATAAAGGGTCAAATTATCGTGACAGGACGCGTAGTTGACGCACTGCGCGGGGATGGACGCCCAGCCCTTGCCGACGCCCTCGATCGCGTCGCGAACACCTCCCTTAGAGGAGCCCTCCTGTACAAATCCCTTGCCGGACGCTTCAAAGTTCGCGCCCTTGATCGCGTCACGACCGCTGTCGTTGAACGCGCCGATCCGTTTGGAGAGCTGATCCATGTTGTCCTGGTTCGCCAGCGTGACATTGGAGGGGACGGTGGTTTTCATGTTCCACGCTTCACCGTACATAATGATATGCTCGCCGTCGGACAAAGCGTCCAGCTCCTTACGGATGCCGTTCATGGTATTGACGTCCATCAAGCCCATCAGATCGAAGCGGAAGCCGTCAATATGGTATTCCTCCGCCCAGTAGGCGACGGACTCGCGGATAAACTTGCTCGCCATGGTTCGCTCGGTGGCGACGTCGTTGCCGCAGCCGGAGCCGTTCGACCAAGAGCCGTCCTCATTGAAACGATAATAATAGTACGGCGCGATCTGATTGAAGAACGAATCCTCGGATTCATAAGTATGATTATAGACAACATCCATGATGACGCCGATGCCGGCTTCATGGAGCGCCTGTATCATCTGCTTACACTCTGTAATACGTGTTCTGCCGTCGTAGGGATCGGAGGAATAGGAGCCCTCGGGAGCGTTGTAGTTCTTGGGATCATAGCCCCAGTTATACTGATCGTCGATGCTTTCCGCTTCATCGATGGAAGCGAAATCATAAAACGGATTGATCTGGACATAATTCACGCCCAGCTCTTTTAGGTAGTTCACACAAGTAGAGACACTGCCCTCCTGCCCGTTGTACTTGGTATCCTTCTCGGTAAAGGCAAGGAACTTGCCGCGGTTTTTTTCACTCACGCCCGAATTCTCAGCCGCGGAGAAATCTCGCACGCTGACCTCCCAGACAATCGCGTCGGAGGCTTCACTGACACGCTTGAAGCTATCTGACGACCAGCCCTCGGGATCGGTATCGTTCAGATCTATGATCATGCCGCGATCCCCGTTCACGCCGACCGCCCTGGCATAAGGGTCGACCACCTCATGGGTCACGTCGCCGATCGTCACCTTATAGGTATAGTACATGTTCTTGAAGTCGCCCTCGAGCGTCACGTACCATGTACCGACGGATTTGGACAGGGTCATCGGCTTGACTGCGATGTTGTTGAAGCCCTCCTCCTTGTCGGAGCCCGTCTTGTAGATACACACCTTGACGTCGTCCGCCGTAGGCGCCCAGAGCTTGAAGGTGGTATAATCCTCCGTGTAGGTCGCGCCCAGATCGGAATCACGATAGACTGATTCATCCAGCTTTGCCGCGTATTTGGCATAGCCCAGCTTCTTCGGATCGGGCTTAGGCGGTTCGGTGGGCGGCGGCTGAGTAGGCGCTTCGGTCTCTTCCGTCGGAGCTTCTGTCTCTTCCCCGGCGACCTGTTGTGCCGCTTCTTCATCGGCATAAAAACAGGTTATCGTTAACGAGAGAACCAGTATCAACGCTAATAATATTGAAACTAACCGTTTTAAATTCAATTTAACAACCTCAAATTTGGCAGTATTGTACACGGTTATCATATCAAAAAAGAAGCACCGTTTAATTCTAATTAAGAATTAAACTGATAATATTCAATATTTTTATCCTGTGAACAGTCACGATTTTTTGTCAATTTCATAATATGTATTACCGAATAGTGAAAAGAGGTAAAGTATGGAAACGGTAACCTATACAGTACGCCCCGGCAACACACTGTATGCGATCGCGCAATTTTTTGGGACGACGGTGAAGAAGATCGCCGAAGCAAACGGGTTAAGCTGTCCCTACACGATCTATCCGGGTCAACAGCTGGTTCTGCCGATCGGGCAAATCAAATCGCCGCGCTACTATGTGGTGCGGCCGGGAGATACGATCGTCAGCATTGCCGACCGCTACGGGCTGGAGCTCGAGAACATTCTGGCGCTGAATAATCTGGAGGATCCGAATATCATCTATCCGGGACAGATACTCAGACTGACAAAGTGAACTTAGCCGCTGCCTCGCATCGGGCGGCGGCTTATTCTTTATCCATCAATTATACTACCCTCCGCCGCTTTGCGGCGCCTCGTTTAAAGAGAAGGGAGGCCTTTTCATTTGGTATAACAAAAGCGGCAGGGAACTGCCGCTCTATGTACTTCCCTATTCTTTTGTTTCCTTTATCTTCTTGATACCGTAGATCTTTCTGAGAAAGAATCCCAGTATCTTTGGATGATCGAGCACGACTACCTTCATCACTGCCTCCTTATCGACCGCGCCGAAGACTCAGCGTCGGCGCGCAATACAGGTGATGATCAGGACAACCGCCGCGATAACGCAAACTGCCTTTGCCGGCAATAATGACGCGACCAGCAGTCCGGCCGAGAACGCGATCGGAACACTGCAACCTTTACATCTCTGCATGATCATCACCTCTTTACATATTACGCAGCCGGGGATCAAATGTTACAGTTGAATTGTTATAGAGATTTTGGTATAATAAACTTCCCCGGTACATTTGACCCTTTTTAATCGGTTGAGATTGCCACAGGGCGCATTACAGATTGTCATTGCGAGGAGGAACCTCGTTCCGACGCGGCAATCTCAACCTTAACCAATGCGCCCTTCGCAATGACCTTTTTGAAAAAACGGTGAGATCATGCGACAATTGACCATCAATAAGAACGACGCGGGTCAGCGCTTGGACAAGTATCTATCCAAGCGTTTTAAAACCATGCCCAAAAGCCTGATGTACAAATATCTGCGAACCAAATATATCAAGCTCAACGGCAAGAAGGTAGGTCCCGAGGTCTTTCTCAATGAGGGCGATGTGCTGACCTTCTATATCAAGGACGAGTTTTTTGAGGAAAAGAAGCATTATGATTTTCTCAAAGCAGGTAAGGAGCTCGACATCATCTATGAGGATGAGAACATCCTCCTGCTGGACAAAAAGGTCGGCGTGATCTGTCATCAGGATAACCGCTACGACACGGACGCGCTGAATCTGCGCGTACTGCGCTATCTCTATGAAAAGGGCGAGTATGATCCCGAAAAGGATAAGAGCTTTACCCCTGCGTTATGCAATCGGATCGATCGCAATACGGGCGGCATCGTGATCGCGGCAAAGAACGCCGAGGCGCTGCGCGTAATGAATCAGAAGATTCGCGACAATGAGCTGAAAAAGTATTATCTGTGCGCGGTCAAGGGCTGTCCGAAGCCCATGCACGCAACACTCACGGCATATCATCATAAGGATGAACGCACCAATACCGTACGGATCGACGACAAAGAGCACGTGGGCTGCAAAAAGATCATCACGGAGTATACTGTTTTAGAGCCGTCCCCTACCCTCTCGATCTGTGAAGTGCTGCTGCATACGGGACGCACTCACCAAATTCGCGCACATATGGCGCATATCGGGCATCCGCTGCTGGGGGACGAAAAGTACGGCGATAAAAAATTCAACGCCCGATACCATATGAAGCGGCAGGCGCTGTACTCCTATAAACTGCAATTCTGCTTTACCGCACCGGCAGGGTGCTTAGAGAAGCTCAACGGTCAAACCTTTGAGGTCAAAAAGGTCCAATTTCTCGATAAAATATAAAGACATTCCTTCAAACAGGGAATGTCTTTTTTCTGCATTATTCTGCATTGATACGCAGCATGGCGCACATGGTGCCGCGATCGCCCGCGGTCGCGCGATGACTCCACAGCAGATCGCTGTTGTGCTTGGTACAAACGTCGCTTATTGTAATATTCTCGGGCTTGACGCCGCAGGATACCAGAATCTGACGGTTGCACTCGAGCAAATCCACCATGAATTTACCGTCGTCTTTCGGAAATACGAATTGATCACTGTTGAGTCCCAAAGAATAGAATTGTTCAGCACACGTGCTGTCGACCTCGTAACAGCAGACGGAGATATTCGGTCCGACGGCGCAGATCAGATCAGAGGGCTCAGTGCCGAAGCTGTCGCGCATGGTGTCGATCACCTTCTGAGCAATCCTGCCCACCGTGCCGCGCCATCCGGCATGCGCCAGACCGATCGCGTGGGTCTTGGTATCAACAAAGAACAGCGGTGTGCAATCGGCATAATAGGTACATAAGGTCACGCCCGGTTCGATCGTCACCAGACCGTCCACACTCATGATATCCTTTTCGCGATAGATACCGATGCCCTTCTCAGCGGAGGTCACGACGCGTACAAAGGTATGGTGATCCTGTGACGACGCGACCAGAGAGCGGTAGTCGAAGCCCGCCGCTTTGCAGAATCGCTGATAATTCTCGGTGACAGCCTCTCGGTCATCGTGGTCAAAGCTCATGTCCATCGGGTGAATGGTACGGGTCCCATCACCGAGCTTTGTGGAAAAAGCATGACGGATAAAGGGGATCGCGGATAAGCGGTCATATGTCAAATACGATATGCCGTCTACGGTATGCAAGGTAAAAACATTTGATTTTAGATTCATTATATCACCAAAAAGAAGGATTATCAGAGGAAACAAATCAACCCTCCGGCGCTTTGCGCCACCTCTCCGGAGTATGGATTCTGTTACCCAAATCGAAGATTCGGACAGAATCTCACCTTAGGAAAGGGATGCGAAAATATTATACTACGTTCATCAATGACTTGCAATAGTCAAAATATAATGCTATACTAAACTGGAATATAAATCTATATGTAGATTGCCAGAGGATGAACCGCACGAAAAAGCATCTATCCCTCGCAATGACTTTTATAATTGGTGATCAAGATGAAACAACAAATTTTCGGAAAGAATATCGTCCCGTCGTGTATCTATTGTGAACACTCCAAGAACGAGGGTGACTCACAATTCTGCACTGTTAACAAACAGCTGCAGAACGGTAAATGCAAAAAGTTCAAGTATAATCCGATCATGCGCGAGCCGAAGGGCATGGCGCCGCTGAAGGATTTTGACAGAGAGGAATTCACCCTGTAAAACGATCGTCTACCGGTCGGAATCGCCGCAGCTTTTTGCGCAATAACTATCAAAGAAGGAGAATCACGTGGATAATACACTCAACGCGAGAACCAAAATCGTACAAATCTGCTCGTGTATCGCGATTTATCTGATCGCGGTACTGTTTGCGTTATTGTCGGTCGCATCCATCCTGCAGACCTGTCACATCGATCAGGCGAACCCCTATTCGGAGATCATCAACTTTGACAAAGACCTGGTGCTGACGAATATCGCGCTGATTGGCTTGACGATACTGGGAGCGCTTGCGGCGCTGAGGAAGAACATTTCTGTCGCTAAGCTCAACACCAAATTCGTCGTGGGCGTGATGCTGCTGGTGACGACGATCCTGTCGCTGATATGGATCATGCTGGTCAAGTCGATCGCGAGCGGCGACGCCATGATCCTGCTCAACACAGCGCGTGACGCGGCAAAGGACAACTACCAGAGCTTCCACACCTCATGGGATTATTACGGCAACCACAGCTACTATCTGTTCTATCCGTTCCAGCTGGGTTATGTCTTTTTTGCGGAGATATTGTACCGTATTTTCGGCACGGGCAGCTCGGACATCCTCTTCCAGATCCCGAATGTGATCGCGCTCGACTGTATTTATGTCGGGCTGGTGATGATCACAAAACAGCTCTTTGACCGCCGATCGGTCACCAATATCACCGCGATTGCGCTGACGATCTGCTTCCAGCCGATGTTCATGACCACGTTCACCTACGGTCTGCTGTTAGGGCTGGCGTTCTCGGTATGGAGCGTGTACTTTGTGATCCGCTATATGCAGGAGAACAAGATCAAATTTGCCGTGTTCTCCGTCCTGTTGATGGCGGTATCGGTATTGCTGAAATATAACAACATGATCGTCATGGCGGCGGTATGTATCGCGCTGCTGCTGCACGTGATCGGCAAAAAGCGTTTTATGGCGCTGGCGGTCATCGCGGCGATGATCATCTGCTCCGTCGGACTGCAGAAGCTCGTGATACTCAGCTACTCCGCGCGCAGCGGTGTGGAGCTGAATACACAGGTATCGCAGAAGATGTACGCCTATATGGGCATGAGTGAGAGCGGTATGGCGCCGGGCTGGTACAACGGCAAGGCAATGGAGACCCTGCGTGACGCCAATATGGACGTCAAAAAGGCGAATGAGGTGGCGTCACAGGGCATCAAGCAGCGGTTGGACACGCTGACGAAAAGCAATCAGTTCTTTGAATTCTACAAACAAAAGCTGCTTAGCCAGTATAATGAACCAAGCTTTGAATCCATCTGGATCAGTCAGGTGCGCAAGCACAATTACCCCGAGGGTGAAGAGCTTCCCAAGATCGTGACCTCGATCTACTCGGGCGGATTATCAAAGGTATTCGACAACTGGTTCAACTACTACGTGATGATGACCTACATCGCCTTTACCGCCGGAATGGTATGGCTGATCTTCCGCAAAAAGCTCACCACAGAGAGCCTGATCCTGCCGGTCGCTATCCTCGGCGGTGCACTGTATCACCTGATATTCGAGGGAAAAAGTCAGTATATCCTCCCCTACTTCATCCTGCTGATTCCCTTCGCCGCGTATGGCTTTGTCGAGAGTACGCGCGCGCTCCACAAGAAGAGTAAGGCACTGTTTGAATAAAACAAAAAGTTGAGATTACCACAGCCCCGAAAGTATCTTTCGGGGCTTCGTAATGACTGTCAAAACAAGGTGAAATCGGACGTGCGTGTCCTTTTTCGAAATGTCATTAATTATTCAGCAGCAACCCTCAGTCATCGTGACACAAGTGTCCGGTGACAGCTTCCCCGCCGGAAACGGCTCCCCCCCTAGTCCGTTTTGCGGACATTCCCCCAACGGAGGCACCTTAGAAAAGGGAGCCTCGAAAACGTCGCAATGATAGGTTGAATTAGTTGAGATTGACACGGCATAAACACCTCGCAATGACGATTGATAAAACAAAAGCGTCGCTTCACAGCGGCGCTTTCATTTTATTATTCGGTTTTCAGCGCTGATAATACGAGGCGACACGACGCAGCTTGCGCGTGGCTGACTGGATATGTCGGGTGACAGTGGATCGGGAAAGATGTAACGCGTCGGCGATATCCTTCATCTTCATACCTTCCAAATAATACATGGTGATACAGTCACGTTGACGGTCGGTCAACTCACGTCGGATCGCGCGAGTGAGAATCGCTTTCATCCTCTCGCGTTCCATGCGATTGGAGGAGCCCTGTTGATACAGCGAAAACGCGATGATATCGCTGTTATTATCATCGAGGAACATCCTCTCACGCCGCATGAGTGTTTCCTCCGCGATCACGCAAAAGCTCGGCGGTTTTCAACAATTCGCGATAGATACGACGATATTCAATGATTGTATCGCCGATACTTTTGCGCGTATCAGCATTCAGTTTTTTGTCATTCAACAACGCCTTTTTCTTCTCAATTACGCTCAGTACGCGACAGGCGTCCTCTCGGTACGCCGTCGCCCATTCACAATAATTCATTTCATTGTCCTTTCGATAGACTGCGTTTAAAAATCATGTGGGTACGTATTCACGGAGTATGGGGCTACTCGTGCCTTTCGGCAAAGTCAAAAGCGTAGCATCACCGCTTTTGAAGGGAATTTTGCGATCGATCATTTGTTCCCTACTATTATTATAACAGATATTACATGATAAATCAAGGGATTTTCGAATATTTGTTCTATTATTGTTGTAAAAATAAACGGCAGATGATTGCCGTGACCCCCAAAAGTTAGTTTTTGGTCTAACTTTTGGGGGTCGGGTCAGATCTGCCGTCTTTTACTTTACAGGAAACTGCTCGTTACCGTAAAGCAAAATTTTTTTGTATGCCCTCCCGGTTTGCCGCTGTGCGGCAACGGGAGATGGCTATGCGAAATACGCGCAGAGCGCGCTTTCTTAATCTGTCGGTTTTTGCTCGGATTTTTTCCGTCTTTTCTTTTCCTTATGCTCGACCTCTGCAGTCTTCTTCGTGACGTCGACGTGGTCATAACACTGCTTGAATGAGATACGACCCTCAAAATCTCTGTGGCATCTCAGGCAACGGAAGTTCGCGCGGAAGGAGCGGTTTTTGAGCCGCCATTTAGAGCGGCGCAGAGCGCGTCTGCCGCACTTTTCACAGCAAAAAAACATCTCGCGCTTTTCGACGCCGGGATCCTTCAGGTCACAGATGTTGTAATTCTTGAAGTTGATACGGCGATAAAAGTCATCGTCGCAGGTGTAGATGAATTGCTGTAACAGCTCCCTGTCATAGAGCGCCTTGAAGCACGCCGCCGTCAGCTCCGCGTCATTGTACGCACGGTGCAGGCTGTCATCCTGAAAGGTAATGCCGAGCATCTCAGCGCAGGTGGACAGTCCGAGCTGTCGGGCTTTGTCGCTGTAACCGATCGCCCTCTCACAGTATCTTTGCAGGTTGACATAGTATTTCATGAACGGCAGCTTGTCATTGCCGTAGAAATACTTGTAGTTTTCGATCAGCACCAGCACATCACTGTTGCTCCAGGTCATCAGTACGCCGTCGCCGAGGAACTTGCGAAACTTCGACATCACGTGCGAGAAGGTGTTGTTACTCTTTTTCAGTTCATCGATCGTGATGTGCGTCAAAGCGCTGACATGAGAATTGAGCTTTTTGGATATCTGGGGCTTTATCAACTCCGAAAAGGTTTCGATGATATTCAGTTGTTCGTCACATTTAACCGCGCCGAACTCGATGATCTCGTTCACAAACTTGTGGCGATGCTTCGAGTAGGTGCCGTTAAACTCCAAATCAAGTATGATATATTCCATAGCAGTATTCAAATTATTTGGATTCTCACTTACGTTCGATCAATTATACAATCCCTCAGTCACATGACACAAGGTCATGTGACAGCTCCCTTTACCAAAGGGAGCCTGAATCACTTATTCCTAAACTGGTGCTTCATTCGCTGTTCCTTGCTGAGGATCTCCTTGCGCATACGGATGCTCTCGGGAGTGACCTCGACCAGCTCGTCATCCGCGATGAACTCAAGGCACTGCTCGAGCGAGAGGATGGAGGGCGGTGTGAGCTTGAGCGCTTCATCCGAGCCCGAGGCACGGGTGTTGGTAATATGCTTCTTCTTACAGACGTTGACGGTGATATCCTCTGATTTGGGACACGCGCCGACGATCATGCCTTCATAGACGTCCACGCCGGGTCCGACAAAGAGTCTGCCGCGTTCCTGAGCGGCATACAGACCATAGGTAACGGTCTCACCGGTTTCAAAAGCTATTAATGAACCTTGGTGACGGGTGACGATATCGCCCTTGTACGGCTCATAGGAATCAAACACGTGATTCATGATGCCGTTGCCGTTGGTGTCGGTCAAAAACTCGGGACGATAGCCCATCAGTCCTCGGGACGGAATACGGAATTCGATGTGTGTGGAGCCGCCGTCACGCGTGCCCATATTGATCAGCTCCGCCTTACGCGAACCGAGCTTCTCCATCACTGCGCCGACATAGTTCTCGGGCACCTCGATCATGAGGTACTCAATCGGCTCATGGAGAACGCCGTCGATCATCTTGGTGATGACCTGCGGACGGCTGACCTGGAACTCGTAGCCCTCGCGTCGCATGGTCTCGATCAGGATCGAGAGATGCAGCTCACCTCTGCCGCTGACCTTGAAGGTATCGGCGGAATCGGTCTCTTCTACCCGGAGCGCCACGTTAGTCTCCACTTCCTTGAACAGCCTGTCGCGAATGTTACGGGAGGTAACATACTTGCCCTCTCTGCCGGCAAAAGGTGAATTGTTGACGATAAAATTCATCGATACGGTCGGCTCGTCGATCTTGACGAACGGCAACGGATCGATATGATCGGGCGCGCAGAGAGTCTCGCCGATGTTGATATCCGCAATACCCGATACACAGACGAGATCTCCCATCTGCGCCTCGGTGCACTCGACACGCTTCAAGCCTTCAAACTCATAGAGCTTGCTGACTTTGACATTAGTAGTGGTGCCGTCCTGATGGCACAGCACTGCCTGCTGACCGGACTTGACCTGACCGCGCTCCACGCGACCGATGCCGATACGACCGACATACTCATCATATTCGATGTTGGATACGAGCAGCTGCAGCGGAGCGTCGATCTCTCCCTGAGGAGCAGGAATCTCGCGGATGATCGCCTCAAACAGGGGCTTCATATCCGGCGTCATCTCATAGGGATCGAGCGAAGACACACCCTCTCGCGCGGAGGCGTAGACAACGGGGAATTCGAGCTGATCGTCATCCGCGCCGAGCTCGATGAACAGATCGAGCACCTCGTCGATGACCTCCTCGGGACGCGCGCCGTCACGGTCGATCTTGTTGACAACGACCAGCGGCTTCTTGCCCAGTCCCAGCGCCTTTTTCAGCACAAAACGCGTCTGGGGCATACAGCCCTCGAACGCGTCAACCAGCAGCAGTACGCCGTCGACCATCATCAGGATACGCTCTACCTCTCCGCCGAAATCGGCATGTCCGGGTGTATCAACGATATTGATCTTGGTATCTCCGTAGACGACGGAGGTGTTCTTTGACAGGATCGTGATACCGCGCTCACGCTCCAGATCGTTGCTGTCCATGACACGCTCATTGACAACCTCATTGGTGCGGAAGATGCCCGACTGCCTGAGGAGCTGATCGACCAGCGTGGTCTTGCCGTGATCGACGTGCGCGATGATCGCGATATTACGCAGATTTTCTCTTTTATCCATTTTATCACCTTGTTTTTTCATTGCGCTTACTGTATGAATGCCATACACGCAAACTTCCTTATTCTACATTTTATATTATATCATTCCCGTTTAATAAATGCTATGTTCAAAATCACTGAAAAAGAAATCACATCCTCGCAGATTATGTGAGTTCATGTGCTTATACAACATAACAGATACAAAATCAAACGAGACTTCTTTACAAATTATCATAAAAAATGCGGTACGCCGCCTTTACTTTATCGGGAAAAAGTAGTATAATGTCGATGTGTGTGAAAAGATTGACAAGCCGGATCAGGATTTTCACTGAACCGGTTTTTCCTTTTTAGAAAAATACGATCACACAAGATTCGTAAATACATCTTCGATTCAGCGGCAACCCTCAGTCCCCTTGCGGGGACAGCTCCCTTAGGAAAGGGAGCCTTGAAACAATGACAAAAACAATAAAACACCGGCGGACTGAAGGTCGCTACTTTCAGACTGCCTTACCACATATAACAATTCTTTATCATATAGGAGGAACATTATGGGATTCACTTTAGCAGAAAAAATCATTAAAAATCATCTGGTGACCGGTGAGATGGTCAAGGGCACCGATATCGGTATCCGCATCGACCAGACCCTGACACAGGACGCTACCGGTACAATGGCTTACCTTGAATTTGAAGCGATGGGCATCGACCGCGTTCGCACTGAGCGCAGTGTCGCGTACATCGATCACAACACCTTACAGACAGGGTTTGAGAATGCCGACGACCATCGTTTTATTCAGACGGTCTGCAAAAAGCACGGCATCTGGTTCTCTCGTCCCGGCAACGGTATCTGCCATCAGGTTCATCTGGAGCGCTTCGGTATCCCCGGCAAAACACTGATCGGCTCCGACTCCCATACCCCCACCGGCGGCGGCATCGGTATGCTGGCGATCGGCGCGGGCGGTCTGGACGTAGCGGTCGCGATGGGCGGCGGCGAATACTACATCACCATGCCCAAGATCGTTAACGTCGAACTGCAGGGCGAGCTGCAGGAGAACGTCTCCGCAAAGGATATCATTCTCGAGGTGCTGCGCATCATGTCCGTCAAGGGCGGCGTCGGGAAAATCATAGAATATACAGGCGAAGGCATCAAAACGCTCAGCGTTCCGCAGAGAGCGACCATCACCAACATGGGCGCTGAGCTGGGCGCGACCACCTCGATCTTCCCCTCTGACGAAAATACGCTCGAATTCCTGAAGGCGCAGGACAGAGCGGACGCATATACCGAGCTGAAGGCTGACGACGACGCGGTTTATGACGAGCACATCGTGATCGATCTTTCTAAGCTCGCACCGCTGGCGGCTTGCCCCCACTCCCCCGACGCTGTCAAGAGCGTTGAAGAACTGGCAGGCATGAAGGTCGATCAGGTATGTATCGGCTCCTGCACCAACTCGAGCTACGCCGATCTGATGAAGGTCGCGCATATCTTAAAGGGTAAGACAGTTGCCGACGGCGTATCGCTGGCGATCGCTCCCGGCTCCAAGCAGGTGCTCAATATGCTCGCGCAGAACGGCGCGCTGTCCGATCTGATCGACGCCGGCGCAAGAATTCTCGAGAGCGCGTGCGGTCCCTGCATCGGCATGGGTCAGTCCCCGAACTCCAAGGGCGTTTCTCTGAGAACCTTCAACCGTAACTTCCTCGGCAGAAGCGGAACCAAGGACGCTGAGATCTATCTTGTATCCCCCGAGGTAGCGGCGGTATCCGCTCTGACCGGTGTAATGACCGATCCGAGAAAGTACGCAGACGGCTACAAGGTGGATATGCCCGAGCACTTTTTGATCAATGACAACATGGTTATTGAACCGGCTTCCGTTGAGGAGATGGACAAGGTCGAGGTGCTGCGCGGTCCGAACATCAAGGAATTCCCCAAAACCTCCGCGATGGCTGAGAGTATCAGCGCAACCTGCTCATTAAAGGTGGAGGATAACATCACAACCGACCACATCATGCCCGCAGGCGCTAAGATCCTGCCCCTGCGCTCTAATATTCCCGCGATCTCCGAGCACTGCTTCACCGTATGTGATACCGAGTTCCCGAGCCGCGCCAAGGCGCTGGGCTCCTCTATCATCGTCGGCGGCTCCAACTACGGTCAGGGTTCCTCCCGTGAGCACGCGGCTCTCGCTCCGCTGTACCTCGGCGTCAAGGCAGTTCTGGTGAAGAGCTTCGCGCGTATCCACAGAGCGAACCTGATTAATGCCGGCATCATTCCGCTGGAATTCGCTGATGAAAACGATTACAATAACATCGATCTCGGTGATAACCTCGCCATCGATAATATCCGTGATCAGATCGCGGCAGGCAACGGCATCACCATTCTCAACAAGACAAAGAATGTGGAAATCAACACCAAGTGCGCGTTGACCGAACGCCAGAAGGATATCATCCTCGCAGGTGGTCTGCTCAATTACACGATGATGAACAAATAATTCCATTCGAATGTAACTGTCAAGCGGACGGCCGATGGTCGTCCCTACGGAAGCGTATCATATGCTTCGCTGATACACATGTTCTTATCAAAGGTTCACGGGAGGAGCACAGTGGCGCTTAGCCAATCACAGACTCTGTCTGTTCTTGGAGCGCTGTTGCATGGGAGTTGTAAGCCAAATCACAGATTTGGACAACTCCTCAAGCCCCTCCCCTACATTAACATCGATTACCGGAGGTAACTATGGCTAAAATTCAAATGAAAACACCGCTCGTCGAAATGGACGGCGACGAGATGACCAGAGTCATCTGGCAAATGTTAAAGGATAAACTCATTCTCCCCTTTGTTGACTTAAAGAGCGAGTATTATGATCTGGGTCTTGAGAAGCGTAACGCGACCGACGATCAGATCACCGTCGACTCTGCCGAAGCAACAAAAAAGTACGGCGTAGCGGTCAAGTGCGCGACCATCACCCCGAACGCCGCGCGTATGGATGAATACAACCTCAAGGAGATGTGGAAGAGCCCTAACGGCACCATCCGTGCGATCCTCGACGGTACGGTATTCCGTCAGCCGATCCTCGTCAAGGGAATCACCCCCTACATCCCCACCTGGACTAAACCCATCTGCATCGCGCGTCACGCATACGGCGACGTTTACAAGAACACCGAAATGATCGTCAAAAAGGGCTCCAAGGCAGAGCTTTGTGTGACCGACAAGGACGGTAACGAGAGCCGTCAGCTGATCCACAGCTTTGACAACAGTGACGGTATCATCCAGGGGATGCACAACCTCGACAACTCCATCGCCTCCTTTGCGAGAGCGTGCTTTAACTACGCGCTCGACCAGAAGAAGGATGTATGGTTCGCGACCAAGGACACCATCTCTAAAAAATATGACCACACCTTCAAGGATATTTTCGCGGAAATATTCGAAAGCGAGTACAAGGCGAAGTTTGACGAAGCGGGTATCGAATACTTCTACACCCTGATCGACGACGCTGTGGCGCGTGTGGTACGCTCCGACGGCGGTTATATCTGGGCGTGCAAGAACTATGACGGCGACGTCATGAGCGATATGATCGCTACCGCATTCGGTTCTCTGGCGATGATGACCAGCGTGCTGGTCTCTCCCACCGGCGTCTATGAATATGAGGCGGCACACGGTACCGTACAGCGTCACTACTACAAGCACCTCAAGGGTGAGGAGACCTCTACCAACTCCGTCGCGACCATCTTTGCATGGTCGGGCGCGCTGAGAAAACGCGGTGAGCTGGACGAGCTTCCCGAGCTGGTCGACTTTGCCGATAAGCTTGAGAAGGCGACCATCGACACCATCGAGAGCGGCACCATGACAGGCGACCTGTATCTGCTGAGCACCCTCGAAAACAAGAAAAAGGTCAACACCGAGGAATTCCTCGACGCGATCCACGACAGACTAGCTACTATTGCGTAAGGAGTAATCATATGCCAAAAGAAGGCGTTTCCATCCAAGTTATCAGACGACTTCCCCGTTATTATCGCTATCTTTCCGAACTGGATTCAGAGGGCATAGAGAAGATCTCATCCACCAAGCTCGCTTCCATGATGAATTCTACCGCGTCGCAGATCCGTCAGGATCTGAACTGCTTCGGCGGATTCGGGCAGCAGGGCTACGGTTATTCCGTCGCCGGGCTCCGTTCGGAGATCGGCAAAATCCTCGGTCTGGATCAGCCGCACAACATGATCCTGATCGGCGCCGGTAATCTGGGGAAAGCGATCGCGACCCACCTGAGCTTTGAGAAGCTCGGATTCAAGCTGACCGCGATATTTGAAAAGGATGAAAAACTCATCGGCACTACCCTGCGTGATATCGAGATCATGCCGGACGATAGGATCGAAGATTATGTCAAGGAGAATCAGATCGATACCGCCGTTCTGACGATGCCGAAAGAAGCGGTCAAGAAGATGATTGACAAGCTCTATGACTGCGGTATCCGCAGCTACTGGAATTTCAGTCACTATGATATCTCAAAAAAATATCTTGACGTCACCGTTGAGAATGTCCATCTCAGCGACAGCCTGATGACCTTATCCTACATGATGAATCAGTCTGATTGACATATTCATCCGAACACAACAGTAAAAGCCGACTTCCTCGGAAGTCGGCTTTTGTTATACGTTGTCATTCTTTATTGTACGCTGATCTTTTTGTCCTCGATCGTGACGGTCTTGTCGCAGATCGCGAGCGCCGCCCTTTTATGCGTGATGATAACGCAGGTTTTGTCGTTGAGCTCATGCAGATTACGCAAGAGCTGTTTTTCGGTCGCTTCATCGAGCGCCGAGGTCGCTTCATCCAGCAGGATGATCGGCGCGCCTGTCAGGAGTGCGCGTGCGATCGCAACGCGCTGTACCTGACCTTCGCTCAGTCCTCCTCCATGCTCCGCGATCACGGTATCCAGTCCCTGCGGCAGCTCAGTGATGAATTCCTGTGCACAGGCGATCCGAGCCGCTTCCATGATATCGGCGTCAGTCGCGTCGGGCGCGACAAACGCGATATTCTCACGCAAGGTACCGGAGAGCAGGAAGTTGCCCTGCGGCACATAGGAAAAGAGCTTTCTGAGTCCCTTATCCATAATATATTTTTGATCCGCCGTACGCAGATAAATCTCACCGGACTTGGGTTGATAGACGCTGAGCAGCAGCTTCATCAAAGTACTCTTGCCGATACCGGAGATACCCTCGATGGCGACAAACTCGCCCTTGTCAATGGTCAAAGAGGTTTGATCCAGAACGATGTCACGGTCAAAGGAAAAGCTGATATCATCAAAGCAGATCGACTGCATCTCGCGATAAACCCGATCGGTATCGATATCGCTGTGCAGGATCGGTTCTTCGGGCAATTTCTCGACCTCCATGATCCTCTCGGCAGACGCCAGCGCGTTAAAATAGGTCGGGAAGATATTCGCCATCCCTTGGATCGGGGTACGGATCTGACCGATCAGCGAGGTGATCTGCATCACAACGCCGTAGGAGATCATCCCGTAGAACAGATTGTACGCGCCCCAGCAGAGCCCCCATACAAACGCGAATGCGAATACCGCGCTCATACCGGTGCCTGTGATGATGGAATAGATATTGCGCTTGCGCTGAGCCTGATAAGAATCCTCCTGCAAGACATCGGCGGAGGAACGCATTTTATCCTGCGCGTCAAAGGTCTTGATCATCAACAGTGAGCCGAGTCCCTCCTGCATAAAGGAACGTACCTTGCCCTCTTTTTTCTGCACATCCTTATGCAGTCTTTTGGTCATCGGCTTGAACAGTGACGATACCAGAAATACCAGTACGCCTCCGACCACGAACACCAGCGCAAAGATCGCGTCGATACGAACCAGCACAATAAAAATACCGATGATCTTCACGATGAAAAACACCAAATTCGGGATAATGGAGACGATCGCTGAGGTCACAACGTTGATATCGTTGGTCAGCAGATTCATCAATTCGCCGGAATGATACTTTGAGATATCCTCATACTCCTTCATCATCATCGAATAAAAGAGGTCGGATTTCATGCTCATGTTCAAACGCGCACTGACCTTGAAGCTGAAATTGCGCGCCAGAATCAGCGTGATGACCTGAATCACCGTCACACCGAAATAGAGCAATCCGTAGCGGATCACCTCATTGACGGAACCGCCTTTGGCGCCGTTGACAGCCGCGTCGACCAGTTCACGGGCGAATTCGGTGTTATATACGCCGATGAACGCGTTCACCCCATAGACGATCGCTAATATAATGATATTGATAAACTGAGGCCTTGAGCTGCGTATGATCCAGCTCAAGGCGCTTTTTTGCTTTTTGGACACTTGATCCTCCAAATAATAGGTTGAACGACTACACTCTTTCGAGAATGAAATCTATATCGTTGACGTCGCCCACGCCGAAGAACTTCACCCTGTGCATAACGCGTTCGAGAATGAACAGCGTATGCTTGGTGCGTTCCTGACGGACGTTCTGCGATACCGCGTGCATGAACAGCGGTACAAAGTCCTTGGCTTCGATCGCTCTGAGCGAATCAAAGCGCCGGCTGTCAACGAATACGATCGATCTCAGTCTGAGCTTTTTGCCGGTGACGGAAGCGGTGCCCAGATCACCGAACGGCGTATCAAACACATAGTAATCATCATCCTGCATGCGGATCCCGGGATAATGATAGACGAACGCCTTGTCACGAGGGATCATCCTTGCCAGATCAATCGAGCTGTCATCGGGCGCAGCAAAAAGCGTACACTCGCCGTCATTCTCTACGCCGACCGCACGGATCGGAAAGCCGTTGAAGTCAAAGATCGCCCACGAATACAAGGTCGCCATATACAGCGCCTCCACCTTATCGGCGGTCATGCCCTCATATTCCTCCATCATCTCGATCAAGCGGTCGTCGCTCATCTCGAGCGTGATATTCGGCGCCGCCTGATAATCCACCTCATATCGCGGAATACTCTCGGCGAGTGACGGTGAATTGGTTTTGATTTCAACATTCAAATCAGATATACGATATAAAGCCATTATATTACTCCGTTTGTTAACTTTGACGTGGCATCATTGTTTACTTAGTTTTTTTGAACAGTTTACGGTATACCCTGCCTGCAAAACGTCGGAGACGTTTTTTGAGCATCATGCGGCGGATGTAGAAGCGATAGGATAAGTCGTTGACCGAATACGTTTTGCCGTTATGGGTGAACGCGGTCATCAGCGCGAGAACGTCGTCATCCCCTACCCCATACTCGTAACTGTACTGGTTATCGCCGCAAAAAATATACTCGCCGCTTTTGGTGAAGCCGATCATCCGGTGCAGAACAAGCTGATTGGTTCTGCGGCGCACATAGAACGCGACGTCATACTTTTTGAGCTGATCGGGCTTTTGAGAAAAGGTCACCTTATCGTGCTTGCCGTCGAGCATGGGGAGCATACTGTTGCCGGACGGCGTAAAGATGAACTCCTGACCGCGGTCAAGGCTCTCCTGCATCACCGCGACGAATTCCCCTGCCGATATGATCTCACTCAATGAGATCAGCCTCACTGAGCTTTGCGATAAATCGGTCAATATCGGCGGCAGCAGTCGCCTCATCCACCTCATATTCCGCCAGCATTTTCTCGATCAGCTCTTCCCTATCAGCGCCTTCTTCAAGCTGCTTCCACAGGAAAGCGCCGCTCTCGGTCAGCTTAATGATACCGGAAAAATCAACCGCTCTGCTGCGCACCGGAACAACGACATATGATCCGGCGATTTTCTTCAATACAAAGTCGTTTTTTATCTTCATATGATCACCACCAAAATTATAGCCTATCACGACAGTTTTTGCAAGTAGCAAATGGACATTTCGGCAAAACACAATATGTTTCGATCGCAGATTGAACCGTTGACCGAGATATATAAAAATATTTCATAAAAATGGGTATTTACCTATTTCTATGAATTCGATAATGTTTGCATAAAAACTCAACATTTTAGAAAAGAAACATATTTTTACACTTTATTATTCCGTAACAAAATTATGACAAAAAAGTTACACAAAATCGTCATTTTGTGCAACATGCACAAAAACATAATTATTCATTCGTCCATTA